>DASRZA010000218.1:0-26569 GCA_035686845.1 Armatimonadota bacterium
TTTGCCAGGACGCCGAGATTACCCTGTATCAGCGCTTCCTGCCGGCAGTCACCGGCCTCGCGAAAATGCTCGAAAGCTTCGGCGTACAGTCGCCGAGCGGTCTCCGCGTCGCCGCGGCGGCGGGCGAGGATCGCCAGGTTATTGAGGGCGCGTCCCCTACCCGCGTGACTCTGCTCGCTGAGCCTTTCCAAAGCTTCCTCAAATTGACGCTGCGCGGTGTCCGCGTCTCCGTCCCCCATTGCGATGACACCAAGCACGTTGAGGGCCTGCCCGGCGCTCTCATCGTCGTTTTCCTCTCGGCTCAGATCCAGGCTGGCGCCGCCCCACCGGCGGGCTTCCTCGAGCCGGCTGAGATCGTGGGAGACGTCGGCTAAGAGACGACTCACGGTAACGCGGATCGATCGGTGTCCATCCGACCCGCCCATGAGCTCCCAGCAGGAACGGAGAACGCGCTCGGCCTCCGGCCAGAGGCCGTGATGATTGAGCGTGTAAAAGAGAGCCTGAGAAAGCGCGGCGCAGGCGTCAACATCGCGATGCTTGACTGCCCAGTCGACGGCGGCGCGCAGGTTATCCACCTCCACTTCCAATTCAAGAAGAGCGCGGCGCTCATCCCGGCTTCGCATCTTCGGAAGCCGGGCCCCGGCGAAACGATCGAACCATTGGAGGTGAGCATGCCGCATGGCGTCTCCACCATCGGGGAAGGCCTTGAGTTTCTGGGCGGCATATTCCGCGAGGGATTCGAGCATGGAGTAGCGCGTCTGCTGTGAATCGGGGTCCAATTCGGCGCGCAGAAGCGACTGATGACGCAGCTCCAGAATGCTTTCGAACACGTCGAATGCGTCGCAGATCGCCTCGGCGCTCTCCATGCTGAAGCCTCCGGAGAAAACCGCGAGCTGCGCGAAGACCGCCTGGTTTTCGGGGTCAAGCAGTTCGTATGACCAGTCGATGGCGCCGCTCAACGCGCTCTGGCGATCGGGCAAATCCGGGGATCGCACTCGAAGCAGACGGAACCGGTCGGTCAGGCGATCGAGTATTTCCCGGGGAGACATGCCGGCCACTCGCGTGGCAGCCAGCTCAATCGCCAGGGGAACGCCTTCGAGCCGGCGGCAGAGCTCGCTGACGTCGCGGCTGTTGTCGGGCGTGATAGTGAAGCCAGCGCTGCGGGCGCGGGCTCGTTCCTCAAAAAGCAGCACGGCATCGGCGGCCGGCAGCGGTTCAACCTCGACTACCCGCTCGCTCTGAAGCTGGAGGTCGCGGCGAGACGTGACAACGAATCTAACCCCCGGCGCCGCGTTCAACAGTTCTTTGACGACGCGCCCCGCGTCGGGAATCTGTTCCGTATTATCCAGAATCAACAGACTCTTGCGGCCGCTCAGAAATGCGAGAAGCTGCTCTTTTCCCGATGGCTCCGGCTGGAGAAGCAGCCGCAATCCGTATGCGATCCGCTGGATCATCTGTTCACCGGAACGGGCGTCGTCCAGCTCCACCCACCAGACTCCGTCCGGGAAGTCGGCGGCGCAGGTCTCCGCGAGATGCAGCGCCGATCGGGTCTTTCCCATTCCTCCGAAGCCGGTCAGTGTGAGCAAACGGACCGCTGGCGTCAGCAGGATCGCCCGCCACCGCTCGATCTCCTCCTCACGCCCGATAAAAGGTGTGGCGGGCATCGGAAGGTTGTGGTTGTCGGAGCTAAGGGTGCGAATCTCGGGGAAGCGTGAAGACAGCTCGGGATGACACACCTGCCAGAGACGTTCCTCCCCTACTCCCTTCAGGCGGCGCACGCCGAAATTGTGGAATGTTACGCTCGGATCGACTTCAGGCAGCGCGAGGGCGTACGTGGAGTCGGAAACGAGGATTTGACCGCCATGCCCGGCGGCCTCCACACGCGCTGCCCGGTTTACCGGCGGGCCAAAGTAATCGAGCGGCGCGTTGGCCTCACTCATCAATGGCTCGCCCGTGTGCATTCCGATTCGGACCCGCAAATTCACAGGAATTTCAGACGCGCTTCCGGGCGAATCGGACGCCGTCACGCTCCACTCCCGTCCTTCCAGTTCGCGCTGCGCATCCACCGACCATTGCACGGCGTCGGACGCTCGCGCGAAGACGACAAAAAGTGAGTCGCCAACCGACTTAACCTCGACACCGCGCCATCGCTTCGCCGCCTCGCGCAAGATTCGAAAGTGCTCCTGCCGGGCCGGCTCAAACGCGCGCCGGTATTGCTCCGAAAGCTCCGAAGAGCCTTCGATGTCGGTGAACACTAACGTGACCACGCCTGTGGGAGGAGCTTGATCCATAAATGAACCGGTATCGGAACTTCGGCTCGCATGATCCGGGCCGCGGGATAATCAGTATTCTTTGTGCGAGATCATCAGTATTCTACATGAGTCACGGGATAAATTGAAATCCAGGGATACCCGCTTGCCTTCGATCCGCTAAATCGGCCATCGCAGCGCTTCGGCGCCTCTGATAGACAGCTTTGAACAGATCATCGGCGGCCGGTGCGGCTTGACATCTCTGCTCGCGTCCGATAACATCACTCCCATGGTCTGGAGCATTCTTACTGCTATTGCGAGCCTGGTTTCGATGGTGGCGTTTGTCGTCACCGCCGTTCTCATCCGCGCTGAACTGCGCGCGCAGGAGAAGGATCGTTATTTGTCGGTAACCAACGACCTCTTTTCGATCTGGCAGAGCCCTGAATTCATGGAGGCGCAGCTCTGGCTGCTGCATAAGTTAGACCATACTACGTGGCAGGACTTTGTAGAGGCGCACCGCGGCGACGCCGGCGAAATCGCCTTCCACCGGGTTGGATCGTTCTATGACCGCCTGGGAACCATGGTGCGACTGGGGTTTGTGAATGACCGGGAGATTCTCTCGACCACCGGCGGCTACGCCATCGCTGTCTGGAAGAAGATTGAGCCACTCGTCCGGGAGGCCCGCCGCATTGAGAATTCGGTGCTGTTTGACGACTTTGAACGGATACTCCCCGCCTGCCACGTCTGCTACGTGCCCAATCTGCAGCCCGGAACAGAGGTTTTTCCATTTTCGATCGCGCAGACCGCAGACCGGGTCACCACGACGGAGCTGCGGCGGCGCCTGAAGCGCGGTGACGCCATAACCCTGCTGGACTCACGCCAACCGGACGACGTCGCTCGCGAACCGGAACCAATCCCCGGCGCGATTTTCATGGCGCCGGATTCCGTAGCCGCTCACTACCAAGAGATTCCCCCAGACCGCGACGTGGTGGTCTACTGCACGTGAGCGGACGAAGCCACGAGCGCCAGTGTGGCGCTCTTCTTAAAACAGCACGGATATAAGGCCAGCGCTCTAACAGGCGGATACAGGGCCTGGATGGATGAGAGCAAGAGAGCGGGCGTATGAGAGTCTGTAGTAAAACTGGACTCGGGATCGAGCGATTTCGTATAATAGACTTTTGGCGCCGTCCTGTCGAACGATTCCGCGTTTGATCGACGCCGCGCTTGTAGTGGTGAAGCATTCTCGTAACTCTTCACCCTTGCTCCAAAAGGAAAGCTTCTCCCATGTTCAGCCCCCGCCGCGAGATTCCCCCGATCGTCCCCGCCGACCGTCGAACGCGAGCGGCAGCGGCGGCGGTCGTTTTGCTCATTCTCGCTCTGTTTGCCTGGCGGCTCTTCGATAGTATCCCCGGGAACTCGGTCACGTATGATGAGTCGGTTCACGTGACTCGCGGCTACGCCGTCCTCCGGTACCATGATCCACGACTGAATGTCGAGCATCCTCTGCTGGGCGACGCTCTTGCGGCCATTCCCCTCGCCTTTAAGCCGCGCCTTCACTTCCCGCTCCATAGCGAAGCATGGACTATGGCTTCGCATTGGGTGATCGCGGATCAGTTCCTCTGGCATGATAACCATCGGCCGCAGTACCTGGTGGACCTGGCGCGCTACTCTGTCGCGGTGATGTCGATACTGCTCGGATTATTGGTGGCGCTCTGGAGCGCGGAGCTTTATGGATGGGCGGCCGGTATTTTCTCCCTGCTGCTCTACTCTTTCTGCCCGACGGTGATCGCCAACAGTATTTTAGCCACGAATGATCTCTCGCTGGCGCTCTTTTCAACCCTGTCTGTCTGGGCGCTCTGGCGGTTCACGCGACATCCCACGCTGATTCGCGGGGCCGCCGCCGCCATTGCGCTCGCCGCCGCGATGATGTGCAAGTACTCAGGACTCGTTTTGATTGGGGATACAGGAATTCTTCTGCTCTGGTGGTGGTGGCGAACGGGCACGGTGGCCGGTCTCCGCTCCGGAAGGGCAGCGACCAGGCTTGTTCGCGATGAACTTCCAACACCCGTACAACGAGAAGACGGAATCCTCCGGCTGGAGGATCAAAGTCCGGATGCAAAGCGGCGCGCCCGGGCGTCGGACGACCGGGTATCCCATGGCCTTGCTGGAGGCCTGCTGGGAGTGGTTGGTCAGGGGCTTGCGATTCTGGCCGCCGCGGGTTTTCTGATATGGGCGGCGTACGGTTTTGTCGTGAGTCCGATCGTCACTCCGAGCGTCATGAAAGAGGAAGTGGGACAGTCGCTGGATCTATTGATACGGGGCATCGCCATCCGGCCGGACGACAAGCTCATCAAGTACCCGAAGCAGGTCATGAAGCCGATTCCGCCACTGCCGCATAACCTGAGATGGAGGGTTTTGACCGGTGTCCCGGTTCCAGCGCCGCAATACGTGCGCGGTCTGTTGGAGAATTGGATGCAGACCCGTGGCGGGCACCTCGCGTTCCTGATGGGGAAAATAAGCCGCCGGGGCTGGTGGTATTATTTCCCGGTGGCATTCTTAGTGAAGACTCCGATACCCTATCTACTGATTCTCGGATTGGCATTCGTCTCGCTCCGGAAGGGATGGAAGTGGGACGAGGCGTTCCTGTTGGTCCCGATAGCGCTGCTGGGATTGCTCGCTATGAAGGCCCACATGGACATCGGCATTCGGCACCTGCTTCCGATCTATCCACTGCTGGCGATCTTTTCGGGCCGACTGATCGTTGAAATCGAGCAACTGCCGACGGCGGGGAAGTTCTCAACCCAACTGATCGGCATCTGGACGCTGGCCGCGCTCTGCGTTTGGTTCGCAATAGAGGGCGCCATGATCCACCCGCTCTACCTGACGTACTTCAACCAGCTCGCGGGTGGACCGGATGGGGGATCGCGCTTTCTGGTGGATAGCAATCTCGACTGGGGACAGGATCTCATCCGGCTCAGGTCCGCGCTAGCGAAGCGAAATATCTCCATGACCGGACCGCCCCAGTTTATCCCTGCCCGGCCTCCGCTCCCCGCGTCTCGAGTATGGAAGAATCCGAATGTTGGAATCGGACTGGCATACTTCGGAACGGCTGAGCCAACAGCCTACGGGCTGGTGTACCAGCCTCTGGACACGGAGCCTTCTACGAAGCCGGTTAAGGGACTGCTTCCCTTCTACGGTTGGCTTGCGGTGAGCGTTTCCGACATGGCGTACCATGGTTATCCGGGCGGAGGGCTTTACTGGCTGCACAACTTCAAACCGGAATTCACCGTCGGCCACACCATCCGGGTGTACCATATCCACGTTCCGCGAGTCAAACGTCGTGAGGTCCGTAAACTGATCTTCGGCGCCGTTCAGATGCCGTGAAAGACGGGCGCGGGGACGGTGAGTGTGTGAGTGGGGAAGTGTGTGGGTGGGGGAGTGGGTGAAGAAGGTAAGTGGATGGGATCCTGAGCCGGTGAGACGGTGAAACCGTGCGGGGTCCGTACCTCGCGCCCGCGCGCAGGACCTCAAACCCATGACCTGATACCAAATACCCGCCTTTAAGGACAACGAATGCGAGATATCAGCAGAACGGAAGTCCTGGAGCCGCGGGAACCGCTGGAGGAAGATCTAGCGTTGGAACCGGCGCCCGCGATAGACCTGCGGCAGGCGTCGGTCTCGGCCGCAGTCGACCTGAGCGTGGTCATTCCGCTCTATAACGAATGGGAGAGCCTCGAAGAGCTTCATTCCAGGCTGGCGGCCACGCTGCAGGAGATGGGCCGGACATACGAGATTCTCTTTGTTGACGACGGCAGTATCGATCAGTCGCCCGAGAAGCTGCAGGAGTTGGTCGCTCGCGATCCCCGGGTGCGGGTGTATACGTTCCGGCGAAACCTCGGGAAAGCCGCCGCGCTCTCGGTAGGATTCGAGCGTGCGCGGGGGGCTTCGATCGTAACGATGGATGCGGACCTTCAGGACGAGCCGGCCGAGATTCCGCGCTTTTTAGCGAAGCTTGACGAGGGCTACGACCTGGTTTCCGGCTGGAAGAAGAAGCGGTTGGACCCGGTTGGGAAAACGCTTCCATCCCGGCTTTTTAACTGGACCACCCGGAAGATGACCGGGCTCTCTTTGCACGATTTTAACTGCGGATTCAAGGCTTACCGGCGCCCGGTGGTGCGGCGGCTGAACCTGTATGGCGAACTCCACCGGTACATTCCGGCGCTCGCCTACTGGAAAGGGTTCCGGGTCGGCGAGATCGCGGTGGAGCATCATCCGCGAATCCACGGTAAATCCAAGTACGGGTGGGAACGGTTTGTCCGCGGCATGTTCGACTTGATCACCGTCGTCTTCTTAACCCGCTATACGCGCAAGCCCCTCCATTTTTTTGGCAGCGCCGGTCTACTGCTGTTCCTCGGCGGCCTGGCGACGGGAGCGTACCTTACCTATCTCCACTTTCAGGGTGTACCGATCCACGATCGGCCGCTGCTGGTGCTCGCCGTTCTGCTGATGATCCTGGGCGCGCAGTTCGTCTCCACCGGGCTTATCGCCGAATTGATCGTGAGCCAGCGTGGATTCGTGAATTACGACGATTACCTGGTGGACGAAACCGAATAGGATCCCCTGTCCGATCAGTTTGCAAGACCGTATAGCTCACTGTACTTCGCCTCCAGATAGCGCAGGAAGGGCGCTGCTGAAAGCGGCGCGCCGGTCGCTCTTTGGATGAGATCGTCGGGCAGGTATTTGCGGCCGTGCCGGTGGATGTTTTCCCGCAGCCAGTTCAGCAGCGTTGACGTGTCACCCTGGCGGATCTCTTCGGGAATCGCTGGCCGGGTGCGCAGCGCCGCTTCCCACAACTGGCAGGAGAGCAGCGTGCCAATGGTGTAAGTGGGAAAGTAGCCAATAGCGCCCATCGACCAGTGAACATCCTGAAGAATGCCAAGCCGGTCATCGGGAGGAGTGATGCCGAGATGGGTTTGCATCCGGTCGTTCCACACCTCGGGCGCGTCGGCGGCGTTCAGCCGGCCATCGATCATTTCGGTTTCAATCTTGAATCGCACAAGCACGTGGAGATTATACGTCACTTCATCCGCTTCCACCCGAATAAAGGAGCGATCGACCCGGTTCACGGCCCTGTAGAACCGGTCGACGCTGGCGTCACGAAGCTGATCGGGAAAGATTTCCCTCAAGCCCGGAAGCTGCGCCTCCCAGAAACCACGGCTCCGGCCGACCAGGTTTTCCCAGAGCCGGGATTGGCTCTCGTGAACCCCCAATGAGGCGCCACCGCGCAGCGGGGTCCGCTCGAAATCTTCCGGCATCCCCTGCTCATAAAGGGCATGCCCCGTTTCGTGGAGCGCGGCGAAGAGAGCCTGGGCGGGCTCCTGCGCATTGTACCGCGTGGTGATCCGGACATCGGTACGCGACATCGCCGTGGCGAACGGATGCGCGGTGGGATCGATGCGGCCGCTTCGGAAGTCGTAGCCGATCTTCTCGGCCAGCCGGCGAGACGCGGTTTCCTGCGCCGGGATTGGATAGAGCTGGTTGAGAAGACTGTCGGGCTCGCCAGCCGCTTCAATAATGCGGCGCGCAAGGGGAACGAGTCGTTCGCGCAATTCCGCGAAGAGAGCAGTAACCTGACGAGTGCGCGCGCCCCGCTCATAAAGATCCAGCAGCGCGTCATAGGGATGGTCTTCATACCCGCGGTGCTCAGCGACCCGACGCTCCAGCTCGATTACCTTCTGGAGCCACGGAGCAAACCGTACAAAGAGATTGTTCTCACGGGCGTCGGCCCAGGCTTCCAGCGCGAGCGAGCTGGTTCGCGCCCTCTCCACGACCAGCTCCTCAGGGAGCTTGAGCGCGTCCTCCAGATCGCGCCGGGCGACCGTGACGAACGCGCGGTCATCGGAATCCGGATCCAGAGATTCCACCTCACGCTCGGCCCCATCCAGCCATTTACGGGTCTCCGTCGAGGTCAGCATCTGGTGCTCGAGTCGCTGCAGCGTCGCGATCTGCTCCGCCCGCGCCGCCGAACCCCCCGGCGGCATATACGTATGCTGATCCCATCCAAGCAGTTCCTGAACGCTGCCCAGATCCGAAATCTCCGCCCACCGCTCCTTCACTCGCTTCAGGTTTTCGCCCAATTGACTCCTCCGTCGAAAATCATTGCTGTACTATTATGCGCCGTGCGGCAAAGAACGGACGGAGGACGGAGGACGGAGGACGCTGAGTGTGTGGGTGTGTGAGTGTGTGAGAAGGTGAGGCGAGGGGAACGGAGGACGGAGGACGGAGGAGGCGGGATGTGGGGCGAACCGGGAAACTGGGAAATTGGAAACGCGGCAGCTACTACCGTGAGCACACGCCCGACGACTTCCCCGGAGCACGGCCATCGCGACAAAAAAGGAGCGAACGCCGCCGCTAGAGAACCTACACAACTGGAAGCGTCTCCAACTTCAGCCCCAACCAAACCTGCCTTTAACTCGTACCAGAGTGGAACTAAAACCTGGGACCGGAATCTGACACATGAATGATTTATGCAAGAGCATGTTCATCGTTGCGCTGGCCGGCGTAGCTTTCGCGTCGCCGGCGACAGCGGCGGATCGCAATGCGGCGATTCGAGGGGCGCTGCGAGGGCCGGAAACCAACGGGAATATTTCATATTCATTCAGTTACAACATGGTGGACGGGCTGACCGACACGTGGCAGTCCACCTCTCCACCGGCCCGGCCAGCGGCGGGGAAAAGGGGTGGCGCCACTCCGAGGACACTCTACGATCTCGGACTCGCCAGCCAGGATCTTCCGGACCAGAGCGTGGCGCAGCGTTACTTCGAGCGGGCGGTGGCGCTCTATGCAAAGCAGTGGCGCCGATCACACAGTCAGGCGGCGCTTGCTGGATATGCTTCTGCGTTGATGTATGCGGATCGAACCGCGGCCGCCGCCACGCTGCTCCGTGCGGCGCTCCGCCGAAATCCACAGCAATGGATGGGATGGGCCTCGCTCGGCCAGGCGCTCCTCGTCCTCAGCAGCTACGATCTGCTCGCCGATAAGAAGGGCCATGTTCCGCCCAATCTTAGCCTGAAGGGAAACAATTGGTCGGAGACGCAGAAACGGATACGCCGACTCAAGCTATCTAAAACCGTCGTTGCGCGCGCACTGGCCGAACTCGACGAAGGAATGGCCGACCTTCATTACGCGGAAGTCATCGCGCCGGATGTGCCGTGGCCCCATTTTTTGCGTGGCGACGCCGAATCGTCTAATCGTCCCTGGCTGACTGCGGCGATCAAGGTGGCGAAGGGAGAGACGCCGCCGGCCGCGTCAGCGCTGCTGGATCTGGCGGCCGACAATGTCGAGGTCCAGAAAGCGGCTGATCTCCGTCCCCGAGACTATCGTTTGCAGATGATGGCTGCTACAACGGAGTTTCTGACCGCGAGACTCCAATCCCCGTCGCAGAATTGGGCAGATGCCCCCGCAGGCGCGCACGAACTTATGAAGCGTCTCATTGGCAGACTCTGGCAGATTAGCGCCAGCAGAGACCCGTTCACGGCCGCGAGGTCTCTTGACAGTTTGAATGTCATTCGACTCATGACCCGGCCGAACGATATGGATCCGATCGCGGGCGCCCAAACCGCGCTTATCAGGGATCCCGAAGATAACATCGCGGTCATGTTGGTAGTCTACGGATTGTCGGCCTACGCAAAACGATACGCCGATGACCTCAAATTCTGTACACAGCGCATCAAGATTCATCCTACGGCTTTGCTCTGGTTTGCACGCGGAATATCGAACGCTCATCTCGGCAACACCGCTGCTGCAGAGAATGACGAACGATCAGCCCTTAAGCTGGATCCAACCGACTTTAACGCTAATATCACCCTCGCCACGCTGCTCCTCAAGGATCATACCGATGCTGTTTCGATCGCGAAGGCACGGAAGCTGCTGTATACCGCGCACCAGGCGGGCGTCAAGGCGCCCTCCGACGATAACCGGCTTGGCTATATGTTAGTCAATGGCGCGTACCTGGCGATCACGGGCCATGCCGGCGCCGCCCGCGCGCAGCTCGAACCTGTGTCAGCGAATAAAACTTCGAGCGACGATGCGGAGACAGCGAAGGCCTTATTGACGGCGATTGGTCCCTGATTGATGAATATCCCGCTCGATTCAAAACTTTTCCGATCCTTCGGACGTCTCCTCGGATCGTTCCTGACGCTCGCTTTTGCCTCGCCAGCACGGCCGGCGACTGCCCCCACACCCCCGCGAGAACGACGACTCGACCCGTTACCAGACCGAATGGCGCCAGGGTGGGACATGAAACACATTTCTGGCGCTCAGTGCCATTCCATAGCACAGGTAAGCCGTGCGCGCCGGCTAAAATAAGATCAAGGGGATATGGCAATGAAAACGCCAAACGACATAGACGTGTTATTCGTCGCCGGTTTCGGCCCGATCGTTCGCGACCCGGCCGCGAGCCGCAAGTTCTATTCCGAAGCGTTGGGACTGCCGCTCGAAGAAGATAGCGACGGGTATCTGCATACCGGTGAGATGGATGGCGTGAAGCATTTTGCGCTGTGGCCGCTGGCGCAGGCCGCTGAATCCTGCTTTGGGAAAGCTCAATGGCCTGGCGAGCTTCCGGCGCCGCAAGCGTGGATCGAATTTGACGTACAGGATATCGATAAGGCCACCGAGGAGCTGAAGTCGCAGGGCTACAAGCTGCTGGTTGCGATGCGAAAAGAACCCTGGGGCCAGGTCGTCACGCGGCTGCTGGGACCGGAAGGTCTTCTGGTGGGCATCACCCATACACCCGCGATGCGAAGCGAATGAATACCCTGATCATTGGCATTGATTGCGCTGTCCAGCCGGAGAACGTCGGTCTCGCCTGTGGGACGATGAATGGGTCGGTCGTCACCCTCACACCGGCTCAACCTTGCACGCGAACAACATGCGTGGCCGGGCAGATTGCGGATTGGATCGCACCGGCGGAACGTGTGCTGCTCGCGCTTGATGCGCCGTTGGGATGGCCCCGACCGCTCGCACGTGCTCTCCCGTCTCACGCTGCCGGTCAGGCCATGCATCCTTCGGCGAATGAGCTGTTTCGTCGCGAGACCGATCGCCACGTCAGGAACACGTACAAGAAGCAGTCCCTGGACGTGGGCGCGGACCGCATCGCCCGGACAGCCTATGCCGCCCTCGAGCTGCTCGATAAGCTGCGGACGAAAACCCGTGAGGCGATACCGCTGGCGTGGGAACACGACTTCACTGAACGTGTCGCCGCGATTGAGGTTTACCCTGCGGCTACGCTGGTCGCGCATGGATGGGAACACAAAGGGTACCGGCCCGCGTTGGCCGTACTTAAACGGAAGCTTCTCATCGATTGTGCCTTCGATACTGCCAACCTCGGAGATGCCGCCGCGTCGATGGTTAAATCCACCCACGTTTGCGACGCGGGCCTCTGCGTTCTTGCCGGCGCCGACTTCCTTTTGGGCGAAGCAGTGGGGCCCCAGGATAAAGAACTGGCGAACAAAGAAGGTTGGATCTGGGTCCTGCGCCGATAGGTTCCGGACGCGGGCCGTCCTCGCACTCGCGCGGAGGCCTGCGCCACTGCGCACCCCGGTCCCGGCCCCGGTCGCGCTCCTATACACGCACTCTCACGCACCCGCACCGCGAAGCAGCGCGAGGACAGCGGTCTCGCACCCTTGAAGAGGAGCTGCGGCGCCTTTAGAAGCGCCTTCAATCATCGGCAGCCGGTCGAGCGAGCCATTGAGATACGCTTCTAAGATGGCGGGATGGACGTAACACTTCCGGCAGATGGCCCGCGTATTGCCGAGCCGCTTCGAAACCGACTCGATGGCGCTCGCGATATTCTTCTTCGCCTCCGTTACGGACTCGCAGCAGCCGAACGCCGCCAGCTCCACCGCGGCCAGCGCCGTCCCGGCCCAGGTGCGAAAATCCTTCGCGGTGAAGTCGTGGCCGCTAATCTCTTTCAGGTAACCATTCACATCTTGAGAGTGGACGGTATGAATCTGACCTGCGTCATCCACATACTCGAACAACTCCTGCCCTGGCAGATCCTGAAGGCGTCTGATAATCCGGGCCAGTCTGCGGTCCTTCACGTCGATGATATGGCGTTTCCCGCTCTTGCCGCGAAAATGAAATTGCAAGTTTGAGCCATGCACGTCCACGTGCCGGTTCCGGAGAGTCGTGAGGCCAAATGATTTGTTGGACCGGGCGTACTCTTCGTTTCCAACCCGGATCAGGCTGCTCTCCAGCAGTTGGACAATGGTCGCCAGCACTTTCTCGCGCGGCATACCGGGCCGGGAAAGATCGTGCTGGACGCGCTGGCGAATCGTTGGAAGAGACTCGCCGAACAGGATCACTCTTTCGAACTTATTGCTATCGCGGGCCTCCCGCCATCGGGGATGGTACCGGTACTGCTTACGGCCGCGGGCGTCTCGAGCGGTGGCCTGCAGGTGGCCGTTCCAGAGCGGGCAGATCCAGACATCTTTATAGGCCGGAGGGATCGCCAGCGCTTTCAGTCGCCTGAGCTGCACCCGATCCCGTATGGGCGCCCCATCCTCGTCATAATATCGAAAGGATCGGCCGGCTCGACGGCGTCGAATGCCCGGTCCCGTATCGACCACGTATCGGAGCCCGACAGACTTCGCAGCCTCAACCATTTCGACAGACGCCGCTGTCCCCGCTGGCGTTTCGGATGATTGGGTGTCCACCTCTTCAAATTCACTCATATCAGCATGTTTTACCCACCCGCAAACGGGCGCGGGGTACGGGTCGCGAGGCTCGGAGGCCTCCGCCACCGAAGGCCCCGCGCCCCGTACCTCCATCCTCTGTTCCCCGTTTCAGCCACTCGCACACCCACACCCACTCACATCCACGCACCCGCTCACACACTCAACCACCCACGCACTCAACCACCCACATACTCTCCCACTCACCGTCCGCGTCCCCGCCCTGCGCTCTCTCATGCAACTTACCTGGGGGCATTCGGGTCTAATTAACTGAAGGACATGGCGCGAGGTTCTCATTCCAGGCGCGGGTTCGATCAATTCTTATGCTGCTATCACGATTTCAAGGAGCAATGGTTTCCGTGCTCGGTGTGGGAGCGCTTATCGTTGTCGGAGCGCCGGCAGGTCTTATGGCGCCGATTGCGTCAGCGGCGCCGGCAGCGGTCGCTCCAACGCGGCTCTCCGCCACCGAAAACTTCGTTGGCGCCGACACCGTCGGCCCATATTATTTGACTCGCACGGGCGTAATGAGTGGCGATGAAACCGTGCAACTTGACAACCTGCCGCAGGTACCCGCGCTGGATTATACGTTGGATCCGGTCGCCGGCAGTCTCATCTTTACGCGTCCCGTTTCGCAGGGCCATTTGGTCCGGATTCAATACTTCTACGATCCCGCCACCAGTCGCGAGGCCAATCGAGCGATCGTTAACAACCCCCTGGACGTGGGGCTTCTCGCTAAGGGAGGCGGGAGCGTGCAGCTGCTCGGGAACTACGAATCGGGAGCGCCGGGCCACGCGGCGACTACCGGGCTTTCTAACCTCGGCGTTGCGCTCAACGAGAATCTTCAGAAGCGTGGATCGCTGAGCGCCAGATTTCTTCTCTCCCCGGCTTCGGGACTGGTGGGCGCTGGTGGATCGAGCTCCCCGGCCGCAATCGGCGGCAGCGGAGGCCAGACTCAATTAAACGGCCTGTTCAATATTGGAACGCTGAAACTGGGCGCCGGGTATGACAGCATCGGCAAGGACTTTGCCCCCCAGGGAAAAGCCGCCGCGGGCGCTCCAAAAGCCACTACCGATCTTTCTCTGGTTGGCCCGCTTACGCAGAAGATTTCACTCGACGTGGGCGTGACGCGTCAGGATCAATCCTCATCGCCGGTATCGAGTAATGATCACGTAAAGGTCGGCATTTCCACTTCGGGGGGTACGGTCGTTCTCTCACGACAGGAGACGGCTGTCGGGTCCGGGACGGGCGCCAACACCACCGAAGACACCGATGTTTCGCTCAACCATATCGCCCTCGGGCATACCAAAGGCGCCGTGCTGCTCAGCGCGGACCTCCAGCGTAAGTCGGGCAGCGCCGGCGGAACCGACAGATCGCAGGAGATTGGATCGGTGGGTCTTAGCATGTCACCTCGCGCGGGGATGACGATCGGTGTTGGCGAGACTCGAAGCGACGGAACCGCGGGCCCGGCCTCGGCAACGCATGACGTCTCATTTCAGATGGGTCAGGTCGTGCAGGCGAAGGCGTCGCTCACGCAGATCGCCGCCGATGGCGGATCGAACCGGAGTGTGGACCTCAAGCTGGATCCGATGAAGGGTCTGGAAGTCACCTCATCGGATAAGGCAAGCCTCAATTCCACCGGCGGCGCCAGTGACGCGCATACCGTGGGGGCGGCGATCAAAGAGGGAAGCAAGTTCAGCCTGGACGCCCATTCTACCGATCAGACCCAGAGCGGAGGAATCGACGCCCGCACGAGCACCGTGTCGATGGCGCTTACGCCGAATAAGCTGGTGGGAATCAAGGCAAAGCTGGATAGCTCGCTTAGCAGCGCGTCCGGGGAGTCCGGTCAGCGCACGGTGGATTTTCAGCTCACGCCTCACGCTCCGATCAAGTTCGGGGCGAACCTTTCTGAGCAGTATGCAGGCGCCAATGGCGATCCGACCGCCATGCTGGATCGCAAGGTGGGAACGTCGGTCGCCCTCGATCCGTCCACGCGGCTGCATTTGGGCGCTGGCTATAGTGAGGACCTTGGGACGGAGGCGCAGCGAGCGCGCAGCCTCGACGCGAGCCTGAAACCAATCACGGCGATTCAGCTCTCCGGGCAGTATATTGATCGCACAGCCTCGGCCTCCGAAGTACCGGATACGGCGGTCTTTTCCGTAGGGCTGCACCCATCCAAACTGCTGAATCTCAACGGCGCTTACACGCAGACCCCCCTGGATGCGAAGGGCAATCCGATCCCTGGCATCGGCCGATCGGTAGGAGTTACTTCACGGCTCGGATTGTTTGACCTGACCGGCAAATACAGCCTTGATGATCCGAATGGCCCGGCGCCCCCTATTCTCTCGCGTCAGATGTCTCTCGGATTGAACTTCGGAGCCGGCGCCCGGCTCTTTGGCTCGTACGAATCGTCCACCCAGAAGCTGAGTCCGGACGGCGGCCTCTATCTGTACAGCGTTGGCTTTTCGGAGAAGATGGGCGACATTTTCAATCTTTCGCTCTCCGGTCAGGTTAACACCAATGACACAGGTCTCGACGGAGTTCGATCCGGGTTGAAGGATAACTCCCAGGCCAAAGTTGGCGTCTCCGCCCGATGGTAATCGCACCGCCCTCCGCGCGCCCCGCACCCCGTGCCTTAGTCCTCCGTTCTCCGTCTCACACCCGCACACTCACACACTCACACACTCACACACTCACCGTCCTCCGTCCTCCGTCCGCGCCCCGGCTAACTGGCCGCAGAATTGGGTAATATTCGGAAGCTGACCACGCGCAGCCCTCAACCACAGCCGGTCTTTCACCGAGGCGTTACTACTTGTCGCAACATCTGCTGGTTGGAATTACGGGAATCCTGGCGCTCGGTGTTGGCGCGCACTGGATCGCGTGGCGATTGAGGCTCCCGCCAATTCTGCTGCTTCTGACCGTGGGAGTTGTGGCCGGACCCGTGACCGGTTTTATCCATCCCCGTGCGCTGCTCGGAAACCTGCTGACACCGATCGTTTCCAGTTCGGTGGCCCTGATTCTCTTTGAGGGCGGCCTGCGACTCAAGGTGAGCGAGCTTGCCCGGATCGGCAACGTGGTACGCAACCTCGTGCTTATCGGCGCCACGGTCACCTGGATTGTCACCGCCCTTGCGGCCCGTTACGTGCTGCGCCTCGATGACGGCCTCGCGATCCTGGTCGGCGCGATTTTAGTGGTCAGCGGTCCAACGGTGATCGCGCCGCTCTTGAGATACGTGCGGCCATCGACAACGATTGCGTCGGTGCTGCGATGGGAGTCAATTCTGATCGACCCGCTGGGCGCCGTGCTGGCTGTGCTGGTCTATGAGGCGCTGGCTCTCGGACCGATCGAGCAAGCGACAGCCCGGGCGGCCGCCATCTTTATTCGGATCATATTCGCGGGCGTGGTGGTAGGCGCCGGCGGCGCGGTGATGATGATCCAACCGCTCAAGCGGTACTGGATTCCCGATTTTCTGCAAAACGCGGTCACACTCGCCGCCGTCGTGGGTGTCTTTACCGCGTCGAACGTCCTGGCGCGAGACTCCGGGCTGCTGGCTGTTACCATAATGGGTATCACACTCGCGAATCAAAAGCAGGCGCCCGTGCGGCACATCATGGAGTTCAAAGAGAGCCTGAGTATTCTGCTGGTTTCCAGTCTCTTCATCGTCATCGCGTCCGAGCTTAAGTACCGAGATTTTCGATATATCGGGCTGCGAAGTCTGCTTTTTCTCGCAATTCTCATTCTCGTCGCCCGACCGTTAGCCGTCGCCATTTCCACAATACGATCCAGCCTGAACTGGAGAGAACGGCTCTACCTGGCATGCATGTGTCCGCGTGGAGTGGTGGCCGCGTCGGTGATGAGTGTTTTTGCCCTGCGACTGGCCGGGCCAGGTGATACCCAGGCTGCGCAGTTGGTGCCGCTCGCGTTCGTGGTTGTTATGGGAACGGTGATTATCTACGGGCTGGCCGCCGCTCCGATGGCGCACGCTCTCAAACTGGCGCTGCCGAATCCACAGGGAACACTGATTGCCGGCGCCGGCCCGGTGGCGCAGGCGATTGCCCGATCGGTCCACGAGCAGGGCTTCCCGACGCTGCTCGTAGACACGAACCGGGCCAACGTCAACGACGCGCAGTTGAGCGGAATTCCCGCTTATTATGGCAGCATCCTCTCCGAAGACCTGGTGGATAGGATCGAGATGCATGGCATCGGCCGCTTGCTGGCGCTCACCTCTAACGACGAAGTGAACTCGCTCGCCGCGCTGCATTTTATCGAAATCTTCGGCCGTGCAGCGGTCTTCCAACTTCCTCCCCAGCACACCGATGAGAGCCGTAGGCAGTCGGTAGCCCCTCATCTACGCGGCCGGCTTCTCTTCGGGGAAGGCTGCACGCACGCGTGGCTGCGAGAGCAGCTCGAGGCCGGCGGAGTGATCAAAACAACGGCGCTCACCGAGGCGTTTGATTACCGCGCATTCCAGGCACGCCATGGCGGCGCGGCGGTTCCGCTGTTTCTCGTCAGCGAAGGCGGCAGCCTGAACGTCTTCACCACCGATCAGCCGCTCACTCCTCGCCCCGGTCAGTCGATCATCAGCCTCATACCCTCAGGATAAAGCATGAAGGATGAAGGACGAAAAGCAAAGGATGAAGGATGAAGGATGAAGGATGAGTCAAGCCAACGGAATGGCCGGCCGTGAAGTCTCGGAGGGATGGCCGCATGAACCGGACGAGGTGAACCCCGGAGGGGTTTCGCCAATACAGACCGCCAATTCATTGGCGGGGCGCGAGGCGTGGGTCGGTCACGGGCGGGGACGCCTGCGTCACCGGTCGCATTCGATAAACCTCGTGGGCCGCGGCGCCGGCAATCCGCTTTAGCGGGCTTCATCCGCCTGCAGCCCAGGGGTCAGCCCTGGGTGAGACGGGCGGAGCGGCGAGATAATACTACCCTGGGGACTTAAGCGGCCGGTACCGTGAAGCCTCATGGATTCTAATGGCGAAACGATGCGCGTAATGATATGATAACGGTAGTGTGCGAAACAAAGCCGCATCGGCGTTGGCGCGTCGATTTGTATGCACGTACGCTGCCATGTAGCCCGCGTTAGCGGGCTGCATTAATTGGAGTCCCCTTTGCCTATCTGGGCCTTTTACACCGACGAGGCAGTGGATCTCTCGCCGCACGAAATCCCTCTTAGCCCTGCTTCTGGAGAGACGCCCCTCTTTACATTGACCTCTTTGGCGCTACCACTGGCGGAGTGGCGCAACTTTGATCGCGACTATCTGAACCTAAAACGGCGATTCTTTCGCGTAGAAATGGATCGCAGTTCACGGAGAGATGAGGCATGGGAGATTAAGGGTCGTGAACTTTGCTCGTCGCGGAATCGGGCGATCCGGAGGAACCAGGCCTTTATCACTGCCCTGCTGGAGCTTTGCGGCCGTTGGAACGCAATGCTCTTCAGCTCTCGAATGCGCCGGGTAAATGCGGAAGTCGCTACTTCGTATTTAAGCTACGTATTTGGCCACTCGACACGTCGCCAGCTCGTGCATCTCCAGGAGGGACCATTATTCACCGATTCGCACACCACCGGAGGACTCCAACTGGCTGACAATATTGGCGGCATGATCTATGCCAACCAATACCAACAGTTTTGTCGTGGTATTGAAGGCGCCGTGGATTATAGCCACGCCGCCAATTACTGGCCGAACCTTGACGCGTTGCAGTTTCGTTCCCGGGACATCTCCGTGCAGCACCCGTTGAAGTGAATTCGTGTCATTGACCACCGAAATCAGTTCGGGAGTTAGTTCCGAATCATACGGGCATTATGAACCGCAGCCTATTTTAGCAATTTGCTTTAGCGTGCGGCCGCGCCACCAGTCGCTGTGGCACCGGGCGCTTCTCCCAGCGCGTGAAAAGCGCTGCTGAGCCAGTGGAATTGTGTTCCATCGACACGGAAGAGCGCCAGCCAGACCCCGCGTACCCCCTGATCGTTTTCTCCGGGGAGCGCCACCACGACCATGTGATCACCCACCGATGTGACGGCCACGCCGGCGCCGGATTCACCAGGCAGCGCGGGGTTCACGGTTGTACTCGGAACTCCCCGATAAACGCTGGATGAACTACCGGCGCCGCTCCGTTCCACCCGGCTGGAACTCACGGACATGGATGCCGGCCCGATCGGATTTCTCGGAATCCCGACTGGCTGGGACCAGCCTGGGCCCCACGGCGCTCCGAGGTTCTTCTGTACCGACTTAGTACCATTGACCACCAGGTACGGGTATTGTCGCAGGATAACGCCGCCATCATCGGGATCGATCCGGAGATCGGCATCATCCGCTATCGTCATCAGGATCGATCCTGCGTTTATGTCATGAGCGGTGATTGACAGGCGCGTGTCGCTTGGCACGCTCAGGTCCACGCGGATAGGAACTCCTGAGACCTTCGCGAGCGCCGCGGCGGCTTCGGGCACGGTTGCGTTTTCAAATTGTAGATTTACCTTCGTGAGCAGCGCAGGCGGAGCAATCGCCCCCTGCCCCGCGTTCTGCGCCGCTGCCGGAACGGTTAGCGCGGCAACGGCGATCAGGATTGAGCTTAATCGGCGTATTGGCAGCATCTTAACGCCCCTTATCCCATCAGATCACGCGAAAACATCCATAATCGGTTTTCCGACGCCGTCTTTCGTGACGTAGAATGGTCGCTGCTCGATCGTATAGCTGAGCCGGGGAGAGATGCCGAGCGCGTGGTAGATGGTCGCGTGGAGATCCGGGATTCTGACCGGGTTTTCTATCGTTCCGCACGGCCGCTCTTCCGAGGTCTTGCCGTACAGAAAGCCCTTTTTGACTCCTCCACCGAACATAAGAACACTGCCTGCGCCGGTAAAGTGACGATGCATTCCGTAAAATTTCATGTCCCGGATGACGTCGGGCTGCGCCACCTGGTTTGGCACGGCGTCGCCTGGCCGGCCTTCCAGCAGCATATCCCGGCTGAACTCGCTCGCGACCACGATGAGGGTCCGGTCGAGCCGGCCGCTTCGTTCCAGGTCGAGCACAAGCTGCGAGATCGGGCCATCGACCTGCTGCTTCATTCCAATGGTTCGAGTATGGCCGTTCTCATGCGTATCCCAGTTCTGAAATGGGATATACTCGCTCGTAACCTCAATAAACCGGGCGCCGGCGTCGGTGAGACGCCGGGCCAGCAAACAGCCAAGTCCGAACCGACCGGTGTTATACCTGTCGTATGATGCCTTTGGCTCCTGCGCGAGATCGAACGCCTTCGCCGCCGGGGAGCTCAGGAGACGGTGCGCGCTTTCCATCGAGCGAATGAGCGATTCTCGCTGGTAATCACTGCCGTGGATTCCGACCGGGCTTTTGGCGACGAGCGCGCGGTAAAACTTTTCCCGGTTCTCAAAACGGGCGGTAGACATGGCCGGCCGCACCGTATCAGCCGCCTGCGCCGGCTGCGGAATCATGAAGGGGCCATACTCCCCACCCAGGAAACCGGCGGTGTGGAACGCCTTCAGCTCTTCGCCTTCCCCCACGTCGAGACGCTGGCCGATATCGACAAAGGCGGGAACGGCCGGGTTGACCGGGCCAAGCGTACGGGCGATAACGGCGCCAATATGCGGCGCCGCCACCGTCTGCGGAGGCGCGTAACCGGTGTGCCACTGATACTGATGCCGGGTATGAAGAATCTTCCCCAGATCCCCCGCCACATAGGACCGCATCAGAGTGCCGCGGTCCATGATCTTCGCCATTTGCTCCAGTCCCTGGGAGAACTGGATGCCGTCGACCACCGTAGGAATCGCGGGAAAAGTGCTGAGGACCTGGCTCGACGCAAGGCCAACTTCGTATGGCGTATATCGTTTCGGATCAAACGTCTCGGTATGCGCCATACCGCCCGCCAGCCAGAGCACAATCAGCGTATCCGCCGTTGGCTTGATCTTCTCTAAAGGTGGCTCTTTCGGGCCAGGTTTCCCCAGAACCGGCTCGCCGGCGGCCATAGCGGCGAGCGCCGCTGCGCTGGCGGATTTCAGAAAGTCTCGTCGTGTCAATGCCATCATATCACTCCTCTGACGGAACGGCTGCTTCGCATACTTCATCCATTGGCAGTGGAACCCCGTCTCTCTTCTGCTTCCAGTATTCCATCCAGTACTGCCACCACCGGTCGTACCGGCCGGGTATCTCCTTCAATTCGAGGTCGGTTTCGGAGCCCCTGATTCGAAACCGCTCCGCCGCTGCTATCAGACCCACAGGACCGGCCCAGAATGCGATGACGAGCGGGAGAGCGGACAACTCCTCGGCGGTCGGCGCCGGGCCGATGCGGGATTCGATGATCCGCGCTTCGTCCAGCAGCATCGCGAGTTGATGCGCCTGGCCCGAGTAGATTGCGGGAGTCCGGATCACGTGAAACCAGAGCGGATCAAGCCCGAATGACGCCCCGATTCCATTCCCGAGCTTATCGGCCCACGCCGGATCCAGATCACCGGGCGCATCCTTGCGGGTTAAGAAAGCGAGCCGAAGTGGCTGTTCCAGGAGGATGGTGGCGCGGTTCGGCGGCGGCGCTCCCTCCGGCGGCGCCTCCCAAATCTCTACGTCCTTGAATGTCAACTCCAGCAGGTCCGGCAGATCTGCCTTCCAACCGGCCCACGAGCCAACGTCGGAGATAGCTTCTTCGAGCGCGTCGAGCGGAGAAGGCTCATCGGCGTCATAGGTATAGAAATCGCCCCATTCCACCTCCCCGCTCCGTTCCGCCTCGTAGCCCAGCACTCGCACTTCGGGAGTTGGCGTGGCCGTGGCCTTTCGCTGGCTAAACGGCTCTTCATCCTCAAATCCTGCGATCTTGAACCCAGCGCCATCCATCGCCTCGGTGACGCGCTGCCGAAATGCATCCCCATTCGCCGCGCGCGCCGCCGCAATCACGTACGCGCCGCAGCAATCTCCGAGGGCGCTATTCCCCGGCGCCGGCGTAACGTGGAGCATTCCGATCCAGACTTCGGACTGATCTGTCATTCTTCTGCCCTCATTTCCTGCCCCATGACCCCAATGTACTCCTGGCTTCCCTCGATCGGCAGGGGCCGGTTTGAAATCCGTCACAACAACCCGTGGCGCCTCAATAGATTAACTGGTACTCCGGCAGCATCGTTATGGTCCACAGCAGGTCGGTCACGCCGTCCTGGGTGGGAGGCGATCCTACTTCGGCGGCGCAAGCTTGCATTTCAGCCGGCGTGGGCGCGCGGCCGAGCGCCTGCAGGAAGATTCCGTTAATGAGCTTTCGATTGGAAGATCCCGATGCCGCGATCCATCGCTTTGCGCCCTTCTGCAGCCGCAGCGCCAGCGTCCGACCGTTCATCAATTCGAGCGCCTGAAGCGTGGTGGCCGCGCTGGATCGATCTGTGACAACCTGGTCTCGATTCGGCCGGCCAAGCGCGGTCGTGAGCGGATCCGCAACGACCAGCGCTGCGCGCACGTGTCCATCCGAACCCGGCCGGGGCATAGCGGCGGACAGCATCTGCTCGTCAGCCCAGGGCGCAGCGTTGGCCCCGCCCAGCTCCGCCACCTGCTTCCATCCGGTCACCGACGCCTCCGTCTGCTCCCATCCGGGCGTCACAGCAGAAGCGCAAAGCCAGCTCGAATCGCTGCCAATCTCCTCCGGTTTCGCCGAATCGACCCTGGCCGCGTCGATATGGGCGTCGAAGAAAAAACCGGCCGGGTTCGGGCCGCTGGCCACATCTTTGCCCTTGCCGGTCACCGGATCGGGCCAGTTGATCGCCTCAACCGCCAGGGTATTGAGGCCCTCCCTGAGCTGCGGCGCCAGGTCGATTGAAAGCGGCTTCTGCCAGTTATCGCTCGCGGCTACCTTCTGACCGTTGACGTAAAGTGTGAACTCGTTGTCGCAGGTCATCACAGCCGGCGCATGGGCGGGACGGGCAGCAAGGAGGAAAGACTTTCTCAGGTAGATTCGTTCGCCCGGCGCGGCTGAGGCAGCCGCGGCGTCCTTCCAGATCCATTTTGCGGTCAACGGGGTCGTCGAGTCGCCAAGTTTGGCGGCGGAAGAATGAGGCCAGACGCCGGTGAGCGTTGAGACTGAGTCGGCGAACTGTTCGGCCGTCATCCGCCGGACCGTCGGGCCGCGGAATACGAAATGGGGATCCCGCGCGCTCGCCTCTCCCATTGCCGGAAGCTGATACGCCCGGGAGGTGACAATCCGGTAGAGCGTTTTCTTGCGATCAAATCCATTGCCGCTTAGATCCGAGGCCAGCCAGTCGAGCAGGTCGGCGTCCCATGGTGGGTTATCCATTTCGTCCGCCGGTTCCACCAGGCCCCGGCCCATCAGCCGCTGCCAGATCCGGTTCACGATGGTGCGCGTCAGCCGGCCATCCTTTGGCGAAGTGAGCGCCGCGGCAAGCTGCGCCATGCGCTGGGCGCGAGGCGCATGGGCGTCAATGGCGCCGAGCTGCGGATAGAGAAAGCGAACCGGCGCTATCGTGCCGGTGGGCCGGTCGCATCGGACGGTCTCTAACGGCGCATCCGCGTAAATGCCAGCCATGCCGTAAGAATCCACCAGCTTCCAGTTGCTGATAAAGCTATCGTGACACGAGGCGCATTTCAGGTTGATACCCAGAAAAACCTGCGAAATGTTTTGAGCGGCCTGCATCTGCGGCGTCTGGCTGGCGTTCACGATGCCGCGCCAGACGATGCCATTGATAAACCCTTCGGATCCCGGCGTGGGGTTCACAAGCTCGGAGACGAACTGATTATAGGGCATGTTGGTGGCAAGCGCCTGGTAAAGCCAGCGGGTGATCTGTTTGCGCCCACCATCGATATAACCGGTCCCCACGTAATCGTTCCGGAGGCAGTCGTTCCAAAACGACATCCAGTGAATGGCGTATTCCCGGTTGTTCGCCAGGAGCTTCTTAGCCAGCAGCCCCCGTTTGTCCGGGCGGCGGTCCGCCTCGAAGGCGGCGAGCTCAGCCGGGCTCGGCAGCAGCCCAATAAGATCCAGATAGACCCGTCGGGCGTAAACCCGGTCTGAAACCAGCGGTCCCGGTACGATCTTATGCGCATGGAAATAATGAAGCAGCAGCCGGTCGATAGGGTTCGTGCCCGGCGGCGCCGGGGGAAGGACCGGATGGCGGGGGAAGATGGACGAAGCACTTGGGGTCGTCGACTTAACGCCGGTCAGCGGAGGAGGGAACGTGAGGCCGTGATCGATCCAGGATCGGAGGACGCCGATCTGCGCGGGCGTGAGCTTTGCGCCACCCAGCGGCATCACATTGCCCGGTTCGAAACCGGAGACCAGCTTGATCAAGTGGCTTCCCGCGCTATTCCCCACAACTACCGCCGGGCCGGACTGGCCGCCCTTCAGCACCGATTCGCGGGTGTCCAATTGGAAACCACCCTGCCGGTTTCCATTGAGATGACAGCCGGCGCAGCGGCCCAAAATTGGCTGCACTTCCGTCCGGTAATCCACGTTGCGTGCGAGAGCCGGCGGAATCGAGGCCGGCGGCGCCGCGAAAGCGAAGGTGGCGCCGCCAGTCAAAGCCATCACTGCGATTAAGAGCGCTCTCAGATTCAATGGTTGACTCCGGGGTACTGCGCTATGTCGACCGTTTAATGCGGCGATTGGCGTGACGCACGCCGTTTCCCATTCTTCAGTATACCTTATTATGGCGAAGAAGGCGCGAGGCGCGAGGTACGGGAGGCCTATAACTCCAGCGCTTTTGATTCATCCCTCATCCTTCATCCTTTGCTTTTCATCATTCATCCTTTTTCATTTGTGTCGGCTCGTCCGTCTTTTGGCCGCGCTCCTGAACCAGGCCGTCCGGCGTGCCGCGGAGCGTCGTGCCCAGGTCGATGAGTTTTTTCACCATGGCGGGCAATTCAATTTCGCCGCCTGCCCGGTAAAGATCGACGATCTCCGTTTTTCCCAATGCCGCGGCAATAATAAGCGGAGCCGCTCCTTCGGGAATGCCCTCCTTGCCCGGTTTCAGCAGCTCAAATCCACCCCGTTCAATGAGCAGTCGCAGTATATCCGCGTGGCCGTGGATCGCTGCGGTGACGTGAGCGCCCATTCCAGTATCGCTCTTGATCCGGGCCCCCTGGTCCAAAAGCATCCTCACCACCGCCAGATGGCCTCTTTCCGCGGCCTCAGCCAGCGGTGTGCTCCCATTCTTATGGGCGCGGTTTGGATCCGCGCCATGGAGGAGCAAGATTCGAACCAGTGTCTCGTTTCCCGTTCTCGCCGCCGCCGACAGCGGAGGAACATCGATCCCTGTCGGCCCGTTGGGATCGGCCTTGTTCTCCAGGAGCAATTCCAAAACGTCATCTTTACCAGCCTTGATGGCCATTTTGAGCGCGCATGAATCCAGATTCTCGAGGTGGTTGGGATCGACTCCCCGTCCCAGAAGGAGACGAATCATCTCAATGTTCTCGGTAAAGATGGGCGTTTGCAGGAGGGGCGCTGCGCCAGTGCATGGGGCCGCCCGGCCGAGCAGCGCTTCCGCCACGTCGACATGGCCGTTGCGGACCGCCCAGTGAAGCGCCGTTTGATCCCGGCGGTCGACCGTATCGGGATTGGCGCCGCGATCCAGCAGTTCTCGAGTGAGATCGAGCCGGCCCGCGGCGGCGGCGCCCATGAGCCCGGTCATTCCTGCTTCATTGGGGAGATCGATTCCCCGTTCTAACAGCCGCTCAAGGTTCTCACGATCGCCTAAAATGGCGGCCTCAGCCGGGCTCACCGCGGCGCCCGCCGCGATCAGCAGGCCCATCGTCTCTGTATGCCCTGCCGTTGCCGCCCTGTGCAGCGCCGTCTGTCCCCACTGGTTGGTGGTCGAGACGTTCGCGCCGTGGTCAAGGAGCAGTTTTACTATATCCTTATAACCTTTCGCGGCGGCCCGGATCAGCGCGTTGTGCTGGTATTTATCGGCGGCGTTCGGATCGGCGCCGCGGCCCAAAAGCAGACGAACAGACTCCACCTGGCCGGTTTCGGCGGCCATCATTAACACCGTTCGGTCGCGGTCGTCCCGGCGATCCACGCCGGGCCGCGCATTCAGGAGGGTAATCATCCGGTCAAGATCGCCCGCTTTGGCGGCGTCGTGCAGGTCCGTACCCCGAGCATCCTTTATAATCTCCGCGATCTCCGGCTGCTGCAGTGCGAAGGTCAGCGCCCCGACGCCGTCTTCTTCAACCGTCCTCGCTCCATGACTTAACAGTGCGCGGACAATCTCCTGATGACCCTGCACGATCGCGATTCTGAGCGGAGAAACCGGCTGTCCAGGAGCGCCATTGGGGCTGGCGCCGGCATCCAGGAGGAGGTTCACACAGTCAAGGCGCCCTTTCATCGCGGCCGCGCCGAGCGGGGTGGTTTTGGTATTTGGGTTCGCGGCATCGACCGCGGCGCCATGCTGGATTAGCATTCGAAGAATATCGGTATTCCCGAGCGAGCTCGCCCACTGCGTCGGAGGGCCCATTTCGCCTGATAGATTTGGATTGGCGCCGGCCTCCAGCAGATCCGCCGCAGCGCCCGCGGCGCCTCTCATTGCTGCCAGGGTGAGCGCAGTCGCACCGCGCTCAGTCTGGGCGTTAACCTCTGCGCCATTCGCGATCA
>DASRZA010000219.1:0-9178 GCA_035686845.1 Armatimonadota bacterium
GTTATGGCCGTATGCGCCACCTCCTCGCCTCCCACCTCGAACGGTACCATCGACAGCGCCCCGGTCGGGTGTCACCGCCCATTTCACCCTGCCGGTGCCAGTATCCAGCGCCTCGTCGAACGCCTCTTCCCCAACCGCGAACGGCTTTGCCCCGAGCGCGTCGGCCCTCGCGAGTTCCCCGGACAGCCTGTCTGGCAGCGTGTTCTCGAACAGCTGAGGACAGGCGTTATGCACCCACTCCCCGCCATCGGCGGATCCGACGAAGTAGGTGTGATCGTCCTCAACAGTCAGATTATAGACGGAGACGCCTTCTTCGACATGCCGGATCTGGATCGTTTGCACGACCAGCGCCTCGCCATCCCGGCTGACGATCTGCTGTCCCACTCGCAGATGGCCCATCGGGATCATCTTCCCACCAGGAGTGAAGAAGAGATGCTCGGCTGTTCCGGTGATGCTCTGCGCCGTCTTCCCGGTCTTCGGGTCGGTCAGCTCGGTCTTGCCGGTCAGTGGATTGCGGGTCCAGACTTTCTCGCCTTTCTTGATCTTCTCAATCGGCTCCGGGCCATGCTCGGTCTGAACGATCGTTCCGGCCACGAAGCAGCCGCCTTCCCTCAGACACTGCAGTCCCTCGTCACCGAGCTTGCCGGCCTCCTCCACTTCTCCCGCGCCGTCCAACATCATGGCGGCATTGGCTCCCGAACCGGCGCAGTCCATAGCGGCGTTGGCGACATCCGCTCCCGACGCTTTCCCGACGCTGTACTGGCCGTAGACGTGAACGAAATTACTGCCGCTCTCGTACACGCCATACAGGGCGCCGGCGGTCATCGCTCCAACGACGGCGCTTGCCGGTCCTGCGGAGATGAAGATGACCACGGCGGCGCTTTGTTCGCGCTGTCTGAGACGCTTTAGCCAGTATGTGTTATCATCAGGCTATCATGAAAAGGATGACTGAAGACTCGGCATTTATGAGAATTACCCTCAATGGCGAGCAGGGCCCCGTTTGCTCGTGGGCTGCAGGCCATGTGAGACGCTAAGTGATAGGACCGCTGCTATGCCTCCCCTCTTTGACCCTGAACAGGGCGTGACCATTATTCCGCCGCCGGGCGCCGGGTCAGGATGGTGGGCTGGGGCGCCGGGCGGTTACTTTGATTCCGCCAGCGGCGATTTCTATCTCACCTATCGTCTGCGGCGGCCCAGGGGCATGGCGCCCGACCGCGGCGCTGTGTGCAATCTGGCGTGCAGCTCGGATGGCGTTCATTTCGAGACGATCTGGAGCATGGAGAAAACCGCGCTCGATTCTCCCTCTCTGGAGCGTTCGGCGCTGCACCGCGGTCCGGATGGCGCCTGGACGCTCTATATCAGTTATGTGGATGGTCAGAGCAGCCAGTGGCGCACCGATCGGATCTTCGCGGATGACCCCCGCCAGTTCGACCTGGCCCGGCGTGAGCGGCTGTTTATCGCCGCGGATCTCGGGCTGGCGGCTGTGAAGGACCCCGTCATCGTCGAATCCGGTAGCGGCGTCCGGCTTTTCCTCTCATGCGCGGCTGCACGAAACACACTCGCTGACGTGGATCATCATTCCGCCGACGCCTACGACACCGACACGATCTTATCGCACACCGGTCTCGCCACCGCGGCGGACGGCCTTCATTTTGAATGGAATGGACTGGTACTGACCGCGCCGGATGATGGCGGTTGGGACGGATACTCGGCCCGCATCGCGACCGTCATCCCCCTGGGCGGTCTCCAGGATCGCCGCTGGCTCGCTCTCTATGATGGCGCATACGGCGTTCAGAATCACTATGACGAAACCACCGGCGCCGCCATCAGCGCCGATCTAACCTCATGGCGGCGGCTGACCCCCGAAGCGCCCATACTGGCAGCTCCGGACGGCCGCTGTCTTCGCTACGTGAACGCCGTCGCCTGCGGCAGCGAGTACTTCGTATACTACGAGTACGGGCTGCCGGATGGCAGTCACGAGTTGCGGTTGAATCGCGCGCCGCAGTCCACGATTGAGACCTTTGCGGCGGAGTTAGAGCGCACGGCTCTGAAAGTGGAGTCGCCCGCGGCATGAACGGCGCCATAGGACCCCATTTCCTGCGCCTGATGGAGGACCGAGTAAGGATCTTCGCTCGAGAAAAGGATCTCTGGCGCCCGGGTCATAAACTCGCGCTGGCTGTTTCGGGCGGCGCCGACTCGCTCTGCATGCTGCACATTATGGCGAAGATTGCCGAGCGAGATCAGCTTTCGCTGGTCGTCGCGCATCTTCATCACGGTATCCGGCCGGCCGAAGGCGACGCCGATGAGGCGTTTGTGCGGGCAAACGCGGAACAACTCGGCCTACGCTTTATCAGCGAACGCGCGGAGGTGCCGGCGCTGGCGCAATCACGCCGGCTGGGATTGGAGGAAGCCGGCAGAATAGCCCGGCGCGAATTCCTCGACCGGGTTTTGAATGAGACCGGCGCTCTGGCCGTCGCGACCGCCCATACCCGGTCGGATCACGTGGAAACGATCCTTCTCCATCTCTTTCGCGGCGCCGGGCTCCGCGGTCTCACGGGTATCCCGCCCCACGGGTTTGACAGCCGGATCCGGCCGCTGCTCTGCCTCACGCGCGAGGAGACGCGGCGGTTCTGCGCGACCGCTGGCCTGAAACCACGCCACGATCCGGGGAACGACGATCTATCGTTTCAGCGCAACCGTATCCGTCAGCGCATACTGCCGCTGCTGCGAGAAGAGATTAATCCGGCCCTGGACGATGCGATGGACCGGCTGAGCCAGATCGTCTCGGACGCGCTGGAACTTCTGGACGCGTCCGGTGAGCGACTTGTGGATGCGGCGCGTGGACCGGCGCCACATCTTTATCTCCGCGCTCCGCTTCGCGCCGCGCCCAGAGCCGCAGCGGCGGACGCGATCCGGCTGATCTTAGAAACCAACTGCCCGTCGGCGCAGGCCCTCGGATTTCGCGAAACCCGCGCCATTTTAGCGATTCTTCAATCCGGGGGAGAAGCGGCGCTGAGTTCCGGATGTGTCGTCGAGGTCAGCGGCTCATTCCTCCGGATTCGTCGCCAAAAGGACACCAACGCTCCGCACTCGGCCGCCCTGGCAAGCGCGAGTCGCCATCCCAAAGGCGCATGGAGATCCACCTTCGAGGCCCCGCTCCCGGTTCCGGGGCAAGTACGCCTGCCTGCTGGGACGGTCATCACCGCCCGGCTGACGCGGTTCGAGGACAACGAATACGATGGTACGGCCGGCCCGGATGATTGCGGTGTCACCGTCACTCAGTTCCGGGGCCCCTTGATGGTTCGGCATCCCCGGCCGGGTGACCGCCTCACACCCGCCGGCCGGGGCGGAAGCTGCAAGTTGAAGCAGATCTTCTCCGAGAAACGAATTCCCGTTTGGGATCGTTCAACGTGGCCCGTAATCGTTGATGACGCCGGCATCCTGTGGGTCCCGGGCCTCGCGATGGATATCCGCGCCGCGCCAGTAGAGAACCAGTCGGAGGGCGATTGCGTCCGGCTGGAGTGGAATCGCTGAAAAGGGGCGCCGGGGACGGGGCGCGAGGCGCGAGGTCTTTTGTTTGACGCATCCTTCATCCTTTCTGCCCGTCCTTCATCCTTCATCCTTTCGAGGTCTGCCGGTATGCTATGCTAGAATCAGGGTAGGGGAAGGCGGTCCGGTAGATAAGGATCTTGTGCGATGATTGTAGTGATGAAAGCCGGCGCGAGCCAGGAGCAGATAGACGCCGTGGTTGAGGCCATTCGGAAGAAAGGACTCCGCACTCATCTGAGCGCGGGTGAGGAGAGAACGATCGTAGGGGTGATAGGCGGCATTGATTTCGAAAAAGAGGATTTGATTAATCATCTGGAAGCGATGCCCTGTGTAGAGAGAGCGGTGCCTGTCTCGCATCCCTACAAGTTCGCATCTCGGGAATGGCGAAGGGAAAAGACCGTCGTCAATGTTGCAGGTGTGCTTGTGGGCGGTCCAAACCTGGTCGTCATGGCGGGGCCATGCACGGTTGAGAGTCGGGAACAGATCCTTGAAACCGCGCATGCCGTCAAAGCTGCCGGCGCGACCATTCTACGAGGCGGCGCTTTCAAACCACGCACCAGCCCTTACCAGTTTCAGGGGTTGGGAAAAGAAGCGCTGGAGCTTCTGGCGGAGGCCCGGGACCAAACCGGAATGCCAGTGATTACCGAGGTGCTCGATACCCAGGATGTCCCGCTCGTCGAGGAATATGCTGATATTCTCCAAATTGGCACACGGAACATGGCAAACTTTGCGCTTCTCAAGCGAGTAGGGCGATCCCGGCGCCCGGTGATGATCAAGCGGGGAATGGCGAGCACGGTGGATGAATGGCTCCAGGCAGCCGAATACGTGCTCGCGGAGGGTAATGCGAACGTCCTGCTCTGTGAACGGGGCATCCGGACTTTTGAGCCATCCACACGGAATACCTTCGACGTGAACGGGATGATAGTGGCGCTGTCACGATCCCATCTGCCGGTGGTCGCCGATCCATCGCAAGGGACCGGACGCCGGTCCATGGTCGCTCCGCTTTCGATGGCCGCCGTCGCGGCCGGCGCCGACGCGCTGATCGTGGAAGTTCATCCTGACCCGGTCCATGCCAGCACCGACGGGGCGCAAAGCGTCAATATCTCCGAGTTTCAGGAGATGATGGTGGAGATTGGGCGTGTCGCCGCCGCCGTAAGACGGCCGATTGCCACAGCGGAATCGGCAGGATGAAATCCCGGTTGGTTCAGTCCGACGCCGGGATCCGACGAGCGAGACGCTGTCGGGCCGAGAGGCGGAGATTAATCACCTGCTGCCTCTTGATCCCCATCTCGGAGGCCAGGTCAGCGTCGGGAATAGGAAGCCGTGAAGGCAGCCGGTCAACGTCGGACCGAGAAAGCTCCAGGCACTGGCAGATCGCTTCAGGTCCCATAAGCAGCCGGTAGGCCATGAAGGCTTCAGGAGGCAGCGAAAGAAGCAGCGCGGTTCTCTGACGAAGCGGAAGCTGCAAAATCTCGCTCCACGCGCGGCGGAGCAGTGTCTCACGATGGACGCTCTCGACTGCGAAATCTTCCACATTCTCACTCACGTCCGGAAGCTGCTCCAGATAGTTGCCATATCCTGGATCTTCTCGGTCAAGCTCAATAAGTCCTGCGAATGATCCATCGGGCATTTGTAACAACTCCGCAAGCTGACTCACCAGCTCATTGACTTCTACCGGGGTTCCAAGCCACCGGAAAACCTGGAGCAGCGCCTGATCCAGACTGATTTCTTCCCCCGGAATCCGTTCGTTAAGACATTCTGCCCGGCAAACACTCTTGTCAAACAGCCACTCCTGGTAACGCGGGGTTGTTCGCGGCGTGGATCCGATCCACTCCGCGAGCCCGCAGATCAGTTTTGCGCCGGAGTTCCAGGCTGCAAGCTGCGCAGGATGATCGTGGATCGCTGAAATGATTCGCTGACGGAGCCGGTAACGTTCCGGGTTTTGTTGGCGCATTTCTCCTCGATAGGCGTTCTGTGCGGTGGTAACGGCATACGCGCTCAAAGATCCAACCGCCGACTCCTCCGGCTGCGTCTTAAGCCGTCCTATCTTGCGGATGATGGAAACCAGGCAGTCCTGGCAAGCGTCCTCGAGTCGCTCGCGTTCTCGCAGCTCCCGTCCAAATCGAGCGGTGAGCACCCGCGTCACGATCGAGCGCAGCTCGGTGACGAGGCTCTCTAATAGACGCCGCTCTTCCCTCGGGTCCGATTCGCTAAGATAATTCGCCAGCAAGGTGTCTGCGGTGTTCCCATCGATGGTGGTACTGGCGGTCAAGGTTAGCCGGCCTCGAGGTGGGCCGGAATAGTACGTCAGAGTTTGTGGAAGTGTCATTCCGCGCTTCCGATCTGAAACAAAATGAGTCGTCCGGGACAGCAGCCGCTAAGCCTGAGAGGGATGGTAGTTTATGCAGCTTCCAAACCGCTCAGGGGCGAACCGGCTCGGGCCGGTCGCATTCAGCAGCACGTGAACTATTGTACCAATACCACCCCGTAATCCAAACCAACAATTCACTGAATTGCGCGTATCCAAGGGAATCTTTTGAGCGGCCATTGTTCTTCGGAAGGTGTTTTTGGAGCTTCCAAATTCTATTCTGGCTTAAATGGCGCCGTTATCCAGTCGCTGGGCCACGGATTTCTCATGGATTGTAAGGCTAGGCGTGCGCTCGGCCGGCAGGAGATAACACAAATGGTAACGAACACGGCGCGTGAGCCGCCGGGATGATCGAAGTCCACGAAGAGCCGGTTCGACGTCATACGTCATCTTTGGCAGACAGTGGGAATATGGAAGAGAAACTCACCCTCTCGGAAAGATCGCAATTCAGGTGCCGGGATGCCGAAAATACCGCGTTTGGCGAAGTACGGGACCTGATCGCGCGACTGCGCCAGGCGAGCGAACTTTCGGATCGATTGGAGCTGATACTAGAGACAGTGATCTCTCAACATGGGTTCCAGGGCGCCGCTATTTGCGGCTGGATCCAACCGGGCGGGCGCGTTCGCTGCCTCGCAAACCGCGGACTGGCCGACGCTGAACAGCAAGCGGCTGCCCGTTGGACTGTCAATGCGGCGAAAAGCCAGACCTTCCGCCGTTCACGCGCTCCGTTCACGCGCCTCTCGATTCCTCCGGCCCCGACCGGCCGAACCGCCGTGGTCATACCGCTGTTGGGTCGAGATCGTCTCCTCGGATCGTTCGTTCTGCTGGGTCCCTCCGCGGAGGAGCGCGCCCGGCACGATGTGGATACGCTTACGCTGCTCGGAAGCCTGGCAAGCCTCTTTATGGAGCAGTCACAGTACCGTGAAGAGGCCGAGTCGAGCCGGGAGGCCCGACTCGAGCAGATCGAGACTCTCGCCGAGTCGGGGCAGGCGCTCGCCAGCGGCAGAGAGATCACCGACATTTGCGACAACATCTTAGCCGTGCTCTGTGGCCTCTTCTCGGCGCGCGCCGGTTGGATCATGCTCTACAACCATGATGAGGGCGCTCTCAACGTCGCAACCTACCGCGGGCTGGGCCGGGAGCGCCTGTCACACGCGTCCATCCGGCCCGATTCAGGTATCGCCGGACGAGTGTTTCGGACCCGAGAGTCGGTGTTTGTCGAAGATGTTCAGAAGGATCCGCTCTTTGTCTACCGCGACGCCGCTGTCCGCGCTGGACTCCGGCCGCTTCTCGCCGTCCCGCTGCTGGTCCGCTCGGAGGCAATCGGGGTCCTCGGCGTCTTCTTGCCTGCTCTCCCGCGGGACGGTCGAGAGCGCCGCTGGATGATGGAAGCGGCCGAAGTCTTTGCTGGCCAGGCCGCCGCTGCCATTCAGAATGCTCAGCTTTACCAGCGTCTCGAACAGGCCTACGAACGGGAGAGGCGAATTGCTGAGACGTTTCAGCATGCCCTTCTTTCTGACGTGCCCGAGCACCTGGATGGAATCGAAGTAGGTCATATTTACCGCGCGGCGCTCGACGAGTCCGTGCTGGGAGGGGATTTTTATGATGTCTTTCCTCTTCCCGATTCCCGCGTCGCATTCGTCATTGGCGACGTGTCCGGGAAAGGGTTGGCGGCGGCCGTTCAGACGGCCCGGGTTAAATTCGGAATCCGCGGCTTTGCCTCAAATGACCCCGCGCCCGATCGGGTGCTGGAACGGATGCGCCAGGCATTGATTCAGCAGGGCGGATACGAAGGATTTGTGAGCGTTTTCCTCGCCGTCTTCGACCCCCGATCGCGATCCCTGGCCTTCGCCAACGCCGGGCACGAACCACCGATGCTGCGGCGCGCGGACGGACGGATCGAGTGGCTCTCCCGTACCGCGACCGTACTCGGAATCAGCCTCCCGATCTCCGACGAAGTCAGCGCGCAGAGCGTCACCATCAAGTCGAACGATCAGCTCTTGATGTACACCGACGGGCTGACCGAGGTCCGCCGCAGCGGGAAGTTCCTCGGCAGGCCCGGTCTCCTGGACGCATGGGAGAAACTGGCGGATCTCCCGCCGCAGGAGAGCGTAGCGCAGCTTTTTGAGGCCGTACGCGATTACGCGCGCGGCCAACTCAAAGACGACGCGGCGATGCTGGCAATCCGCTTCCTACCGAGGCGCCATCCTCATGCAGATGGCGCTGACGGACGCCGCGACCGATAATGAGCCAGAGACAGGGGACAGGCATTGAATCTTCCATTACCCGGCGACTGGCAGGCGCTGCTGTCAGATCAAGTCGATCAGCCTTATTTTCAGTCGCTGCAGGCGTTCCTCGCCGAGGAGCGCCGCGCACACACCGTCTATCCGCCGGAAGATGAAGTGTTCTCAGCGCTCAAGCTGACGCCATTCCAGCATGTTCGGGTTCTCCTTCTGGGGCAGGATCCTTACCATGACGAGAACCAGGCGCACGGCCTCTGTTTCTCGGTGAGGCCGGGCATTAAGCCGCCGCCGTCTCTCATGAACATTTTCCGAGAGCTGCGGGATGACCTGGGCTGCCGCATTCCGAACAACGGCTATCTCGTGCCCTGGGCGGAACAGGGGGTTCTGCTTCTGAACGCCGTCCTCACGGTGCGAGCCCATGCTCCCAACTCGCACAAGGGCAAAGGATGGGAGCTGTTCACCGACGCCATTATCCGGCGGGTGAGCGAGAAACCGACCCGGGTGATTTTCCTGCTCTGGGGCGCCTACGCCCAGAAAAAAGCGGCGATGATCGACACCAGCCCGCATCTGATACTCCGCGCGGCGCATCCCTCCCCACTCTCAGCGAAGAATGGCTTCTTTGGCAGTAAACCGTTCTCGAGTGCGAACCGGGGTTTGCGCGAGGCCGGCCAGCCCGAAATCCACTGGCAGATTCCAGATCTTTGAGGCTTTTGGGGATAATGGGTATCGTTCAATGGGGCGCCCTGTTCCCGGTTCTAAATTGGGGGCTGCAGCGGAATGAGGGATTTCCAGCGAGCGACGCGACTAAGCGCCAGCGAAGGTTTGGGTTTCGATTCGGGAGGAAGCTGAAAATGCAGTCCAATACCATTCAAAAGCCGGGTCGCAGTTACGCGGGGTTTGTGACGGCAGTCGCCGTTCTGGCAGCGCTGGCGGCCGGCGGGACGATGGCATACCATCATTTCTTTCAACGGGCGGGGGAAGGCGCGGCTCAACTTATTCCCTCCGACGCCGATATGGT
>DASRZA010000220.1:0-25591 GCA_035686845.1 Armatimonadota bacterium
GCGATGGTCTATCGCTCAGGCAGTGGATCTTCAACCGGTATCCCGCTATCTATGAAAGGCAGCCCGACCGATGATCCAATCCCTGGCGCACGTCGCCGTTCGCGTGAGCGACCTGAGCGCGGCGTTGGATTTTTACTGCGGCAAACTTGGCTTAGAAGAGGCTTTTCGCCTCACCCGCCCCGATGGCACGGTCTGGATCGTCTATCTGAAGTGTGGGAATACCACCTTTATTGAGCTGTTTCCTGGCGCCAACCGCGAAAGCCGGGCGCCGGGCGACGCGGTGGGAACCAATCACTTCTGTCTTCAGGTAGATAACGTTCAAGAAACCGTCGAGGCGCTTAAAGCCCGGGGCGTCGATCCTATCAGCGGACCCTCGGTGGGTCAGGACAAGGCGGCCCAGGCCTGGTACCAGGACCCGGACGGTAACCGCTTCGAGATCCAGCAGTATCTCTCGGGCGCCATGCAACTCGGCTGACATTCCATCACCACAGAGTTATCATGAGCCTTCGGCGCAACACGACGAATGAAAATGATCGGGCCGCGACCGGGCCGCGACGCTCTCTGGCGCCGTACGGCGGCCCTATTTTCAGAAGAGGCGCCGAGGGCACGGATAAAAGCAAGAGGGAAAAGTCTGAGAGTGAGACGGTGAGACGGTGTGGGTCCTCGGTCGTTCCCCCTCCGTCCAATTTTGAGAAGGCCAAAAATGCTTCTTGGAACGCAAATCATCAACGCGGCCGGACGATTGGAGATTGGCGGCTGCGATACGGTTGAGCTGGCCCGCGAGTTTGGAACCCCGCTTTACGTCGTGGATGAACAGGCCGTGCGGCAAAAGTGCCGTGCATTTCAGCGCGCCTTTGCCGAGGCCTGGCCCGATACCGAAGTTACCTACGCCGGCAAAGCGTTCCTGCCCCTGGCGATGTGCCGGCTCATTGCCGAAGAAGGCATTGGCCTCGACGTGGCCTCGGGCGGTGAATTGTACACGGCGCTCCAGGCGGATTTTCCCGCAAATCGTATCTCGCTGCATGGCAACAACAAGAGTGTGGATGAGATCCGGATGGCGCTGGAAGCGGGTGTTGGCCGCATTGTGGTGGATAATCTGCGAGACCTGGAGATCATCCGGACGCTGACTTCAGCCGACAGACCTACGACCATCCATATCCGGGTGACGCCGGGCATCGATCCGCATACTCATCGCCGCATCCGAACCGGGCAGGCCGACACCAAGTTCGGGCTGGGTATCGGTGATGGCCAGGCGATGCTCGCCATCGAGACAGCGCTGGAAATGCCCGGGGTGAGGCTTACGGGGATCCACTGTCACGTCGGGTCGCAGCTGCTGGACATGAGCGCTCATACCGCCGCCGCGGAGATCATGGTGGATTTTATGGATGAGGTGCGATCAGCGGCCGGATGGGTTCCGGAAGATCTGAACCTGGGCGGGGGTTTTGGGATACGGTATCTGCCGGAACAGAACCCTCCCACGCCTGAAGAGGCGGCCCGGGCTATCGCGGCGGTTCTGATGAGCCGTCTGAATGAGAAGAAACTGCCCCAACCCCGGCTGATGATTGAACCGGGCCGCGCGATTATCGGTGAGGCCGGGACCACTCTCTATACGATTGGCGCGATCAAGCAGGTGTCTATTCCGGAGGCGCCATTTCAGCGGCTCTACGTGGCGGTGGATGGTGGGATGTCCGACAACCCGCGCACGCAACTATACGACGCTCGCTATTATGCCGCAATCGCCAACCGTGCCGGGCAGAAGCCCGACCGGGTGGCAACCATTGCGGGAAAGCACTGCGAGACCGATATTCTGATCTGGGACATCGCACTTCACGATCCACGGCAGGGCGATTTGCTTGCCGTCTCCTGCACTGGCGCGTATAATCATGCCATGAGCAGCAATTACAACCGGCTGCCTCGTCCGGCGGTGGTTTTTGCGCAGGGTGGGGATGCGGAACTGGTGGTACGCCGCGAGACGTTTGCCGATCTTGTGGGGCATGACCTGATTCCCGCCCGTCTTTCCGCGGATTCGGAAACGGCGGCGGCGCATTTGTAATGGCGGACTGACTCGCAAAGCCGGGTTTTTCAGAGGCGGTGTCGATAATGGCGCCGTTGACATGAGACCGGTTGAGCGAAAGACAGGATGTGGTGTTGAACGTCTCCTTCACCCAATTTGTAGCTTTTGTGATGGTGATGGCGCTTGCTGTCCCACTGCGAGAATTCGGACGCGCGCTGGCGGCCGACTATTCCGGTGATGATATTCCGGACCTTCAGGGCCGCCTCACCGTAGAACCGTGGGCGCACTGGGATCTCTGGGGAGCGATCTTAATCGCGCTCGGGATCTTTGTTCCGAATTTCGCTATCTTCGGATGGGGAAAGCCGGTGCTCACCGATCCCACGCATTACCGCAATGGCCGGTGGGGACGGGTTCTTGTCGCCGGCGTTGGAATCGTCGTTAATCTACTCCTCGCCGGCATCGGCGCTGCGATTTTTCGCGGATTCGGTCTCGCTGCGACTGGTGGAGACCCGGCATATCGCGACATTTGTCACGTATTCGTTCTGGCGAACATCTCGCTTGCAATTTTCAATTTGATCCCGATCCCGCCGCTCGATGGCGCGCGTTTTGTGGTGTGGTTGGCGCCGGTCAGGGCCGGGATCTGGTATGAGCGGTTCATGCAGGGAAAGGGAATCATTCTGCTCTACCTGATTGTGTTTTTGGCGAGCGGCGCTCTCTGGGGCCCCGTCAGAACCCTCACGAATCTCCTCTTAGGAATCTGAATCGGAGCTTGAATCGCGTGGTGGCGTTGGCAGAGGATAAACCGGAGCGATCGGTCCATCCGGAGCGATCGCTCCATAAGGATCATGCGCTTCATCATCATCGGCCGCCGCAGCCCGATGCCATGATGGTTAACGGATCTTTGTTCGGGCTTCGCGGCCGGCTGGTGGACGTTCCCGGTTACTCGGGGCCGCTGGAACTCCTTCTTAAGCTCATTCGCAAGAACGAGGTGGATATTTACGATATCCCCATCGCGATGATTACCGATCAGTATTTGGTGGAGTTGGAATCGATGGAGCGCGGGAATCTTACGGTGGCCGGTGACTTCTTGCTGATGGCGGCCACGCTGCTGGAGATCAAATCGGCGATGATGCTCCCCCGGCCGGCGCTTCGGGAGGATTCCGGCGAGGAAGTTGATCCGCGGGCTGAGTTGGCGCAGCGATTACTGGAGTACCAGGCGTTCCAGGAGCTGGCGGAGCAGTTGGGGCGTCTGGAACAGCAGCGGCGGATGCTCTACTCTCGTCCCTTCATGCCGAGCGTGTATAAGGAGTTTGGCCCGGCGCGCCCTCCGGCGCCCAATCTGAATCTGGAGAGTCTCTGCGAGTCGCTTAAGGCAATGCTGGAACGATTGAGCGCAGAAGGCGAACCGATCACCAGTATTCCGCGTGAACAGATACCGCTGCGCCTTCGAATCGCCGAAGTGCTGTCCGATTTAAAGACTGCGGGAGCTGCCGGGATCCCTCTGGAGGATCTGATTCGGCCGCAGAAAGGCCGCCTGTTTATTATCGTGACGTTTTTAGCTTTGCTGGAGCTGCTCCGCTCCGGCCGCATCCGGGTCCAGGACGACCGCGCTCACGGAACTCATCGTTTCTGGCCGACCCGCGGCGAGACGCCGAGTCATGATTGAGGAAGCGCAGTCCGGGGCTGTTGTCGCAAACATCATCGAGGATCTTCTGGAGAACCTGCTGCAAGACGCGGCGTCTTCTGGAATCAAAGATTCCAGGGACATGCCGTCATTCGAAGGCCTGTCGGACATTCCGCCATGCGATCGGTTGGGGCAGGAGGCGGCGAACGAATTAAAAGACTGTTGGGCGGGGCCGGATGCGGCGTTCTACCTGTCGGCGATCCAGGGGCTGCTTTTTGTGGCGGGACGGCCGATTTCGGCGACGGAGGCGGCCCGGGCGCTTCAGATTGACGCTGCTCTGACGGCGCTACTGCTGCAGAGGCTGGTGAACGGCTTTCAACCGGGCGGACTTCAGGTGGTCGCGGTGGCCGGCGGCTATCAGATGACCACGATGCCGGAGCACGCCCGTTTGATCTCCCGCTTCTTAGAGCCACCTCCGCAGCGGCTATCCAACGCCGCTCTGGAAACCCTGGCCCTTATCGCTTACCGGCAGCCGCTAACTCTGCCGGAGATCGAAGCTGTTCGCGGCGTTCAGAGCGATTCTTCCGTGCGGACTTTGCTGGAGCGGGGTTTGATCGAAGACTCCGGGCGCAAAGAAGTGATCGGCCGGCCGATTCTCTACCGCACCACGGCCGATTTTCTGCTCTACCTCGGCATCAATGAACTCTCAGAGCTTCCGCCGATGGAAGAGTGTGTGGATGAGTGAGGATGTGGGTGAGTGTGTGAGAAGGTCGGAGGGTGAGTGTGTGAGAGATTGGAGCCCCGCGCCCCGCGCCTCGCACCCCGCGCCTACCGTCCGGGGAGCTTGAATTGAGTCTGAGAGGCTTTTTAACGTCGGCGCTGTTCGCGCTGGGTTTAATGGTGGCTGCCCTGGTGATACGTCCTCACAGGGTGATTCTGAGCTGCAGCCGGTCGTGGTCGGAAACCATGCCCGCCGCGATCCCCACGGTCGCGCGGCCGGATATCAACGCGAAGGCGGCGTACGTCGCGGATGCGACAACCGGGCAGGAGTTCTACGCGATGAATGCCGACACGGAGCTGCCGGAGGCATCCACAACGAAGATTATCACCGCGACGCTGGCGATTCAGCATGGAAATCTTGACCGGATCGTTACGTGCAGTAAGAACGCGTGCGATACCGAGCCCGCGAACATAGATATGAAACTGGGCGAAAAGATCAGCGAGCGGGATCTGCTGTACGCAATGATGATTCATTCGGCGAATGACGCCGCAGTGGCCGTATCCGAGGCGGTGAGCGGGAAAGAGTCGAAGTTTGTCGCCCTCATGAACGCCTATGCGAAGCGACTGGGCTGCACGCATACCCATTTCGTAACGCCGAATGGCCTGAACGATCCGAAGCATTACACGACGGCCCGGGATCTGGCGAAGTTCGCCGTGTACGCGCTTAAGATCCCGTTCTTCAACCAGCTCATCAAGACGCGAAAGTACAAGATCAAGCGATCCATTAATAAGAAATATCTGGTGATGCGGCGGGGACACGGCGGTGATCGCTTTCTGTTCAATTACACAGGCGCCGATGGTGTAAAGACCGGTTACACTCACCAGGCCGGCAATTGTTACGTGGGATCCGCGACGCTCGATGATGCTTTTGGCCCTCGCCGGGTTCTTACGGTGGTGTTCCACGGCTCCAACACTTTCCATGACACCGAGATGCTGATGGACTATGGCTTTAAGGCCTGGACGCGTCGGGCGGTGGTCAAGAAGGGCGCCGACGAGGGGACACTGTGCGTGCGGGGGACAAGACCGGCAGTCGGATCGTCGTTTCACACAGCCTCGGGAATCATGATGACGCTCCGGGCTGACCAGCCGCATCGTGTGGAAATGCGCCTGGCGGCGAGGGCCGTAGAGCCGGCGCGGGCGGGAGAGCGGGTGGGTTACATGGAGGCGCGTGTGGATGGCGGGAAATGGAACCGGATCCCGCTGCTGCTGGACCGGGCCGTTCCTCCGCCCGCTGTGTGGAGACGAATCCAGGCTCTCCGCTTTTCTCTGGGCATCCTTTCGGTCCTCCTGTTAGGCACAAGTTATGGAGCGTTTGCAAAAGCTTATCGCCGCCGCCGGGCTCTGCTCTCGGCGAACGGCCGAGGAATGGATTCGACAGGGCCGAGTCTCCCTAAACGGCCAAACGGCAAAAATCGGTGATTCCGCTGATCCGGCGCGCGATCTCATTCAGGTAGACGGTAAGCCCGTCACAGCGCCGCCGCGCCACATATATCTGATGCTGAATAAACCGGTGGGCTATGTAACCACCCTGTCTGATCCACACGCCGAACAGACGGTGATGGACCTGCTGCGCGGCTGCCGCGAGCGCGTCTATCCGGTGGGACGGCTGGATCGCAATACCACCGGCCTGCTTCTGCTCACCAACGACGGAGATCTCGCCTACCGGTTGAGCCACCCGCGGTTTGGGGTTGAGAAGGTCTACCGGGCCGAGGTGAAGGGACAACTGGATCCAAAAAGTGTGGAGAAACTTCGGAACGGCGTGCTCTTAGAGGATGGGATGACGGCGCCGGCCCGGGTTCGAACGGAGGCCGGCCGCGGCGGCGTTGGGATTGTGGAACTCACTTTACATGAAGGACGCAAGCGCCAGGCGCGCCGGATGTTGGAGGCGGTTGGGCATGCTGTCCTCCGGTTGGAGAGAGTTCGCTATGGTCCGCTGGACCTGGGATCACTGCGCCCGGGAGAATGGCGGCGGCTCACGGAGAATGAGGCGCGAGCGCTCCGGAAGGTCGGAGAACCGGGCCCGGGGCGCGGGGCGCGGGGCGTGGGGCGGAGTACCGGATGAGCCCCCACCATTTTGGAGGGTCCCCGGGGGCAAGCTTTCTCCGCATTATTGGGGCTGGGGGGCTGCCGCGCGAACAACCTTACCGGCCTTCATACATCTCGTACAGACGCGGACCCGGGTGGTGATCCCATTCTTGAGAACCCGCGCGGTCTGGATGTTAGGACGCCAGGCCTTTTTGGTCTTGGGAGCGCGCAGAGCCCACTGGCCCGAGTGAACGTGCCGGATGTTGTTGCCGAATTGCGAACCTTTGCCGCAGTACTCACAAACTCTGGACATGATACAATGTTCTCCTGGTTGGACGACCCTGCCCTGGCCCAGAGGCCGAAGAACCGGGAACCCTGACGCCCGCCGGGCGTCCGAAATGTTAGTATAACACAGGCCCCTATAGCATGTCTACGAAACCGATGCCGACGCTCTCCTTTGTTGTAGCCCCGCGCCCCGCGCCTCGCGCCCCGGACCTATCCCCCGATGCGGGGAGAAGCGCCTATAGCTTTACGCTTTTTGATTCATCCTTCATCCTTCATCCTTCATCCTTTACGCCCGTCCTCCGTTTTATAGCCTCCATCCTTCTCATCCTCATCCCTGCTCTCGCCCGCGCCGCGGATCCCACGGGATTGGATCTGATGGACACGCTGAACCAGCCGGCGGCGGCCCCCGCGCCGCTGCCCATCTCCGGAGTGTTCGTGGATTCGGGAGGAGGTCGGCATCCGTGGTCAATCAGCCCGGCGCACGCGTTGATCTGGGAAGACGCTCCCTGGATTCCCGCGGGGATGGTTTACACGCCGGCGTCTCTTTCCGGACTGACCGATAAGACCAATGGCGATCATCTTAAAACAGCGAGTGATACCGTTGGCGAGAACGCGGCCGGTCAGAATTCAGCGCAGCTCGATTCGCTCTCCGCGGCCGGTGTCACTGACGTGCTGCTGGAAGCGCCGCAAGAGACACCTCCGGCGCCAAAGGATTCCGCCGCCGCTCCCCCGTTATCGGGGGCCGGGGGGCAAGATGCTCCCCCGTTATCGGGGGCTGGGGGGCTAGATGCTCCTGCGTTATCGGGGGCCGGGGGGCCGACCCCGGCGGGGAGTCGGGGATTCGCCGATATTCCCGCCCCGGCGGCGCAGGCGGTTCTGGACACGCTGGATACTCATCATTTCCACTATGGAATTGACCTTCATGCCGTGATTCGCACGCCGCTCGACGGTTACTCCCTGGGTGAGAAGTATACCATTGGGAAATCGCTCACACCGGGCAGTTTCACGGCGCCGGCGCCTCCCGGCGTGACTGCAGCGCTGTATGTGATAAGGGATTCCGCGAACGCAGTGATTAGCATGGGCCGCGCGGCGCTGGTAGATGGGGTACTGAGCGCCGATGTCCCGGATGGCGCCGGTTCCTGCGTCTTTATCAACGAGCGCAAATGGGGCGAATCGAATGGGGTTGCTAACCTCTGGGATGGGTTTGCCGAGTGCCGCGATCGAGTCCTCTTCGCGCTGAGATCGCTCAAGTTCGGTCCCGGGCTCAGATTCTTTTTGGATCCGCTGGCCGGTTCTCTTGAGCCGGGCGGCCGCGCGGCCTATTTTTATCCGGCGTCGGCTCACTTTCAGATTGATTTCGAAAGCTACCTCCGACGCCGGTACCCGGACATAGCGACACTCACCGATCATTGGGGAGCCGCGCCGGGCAGCATTACCAGTTTTGAAATGGCGGCGCGGCTGGCGCCCGACGCATCGCTGTCCCCAGACGCCGCGTGGGACCCGCAAACCGGCGCGCTTGTGGAATTGAACCCCGGGGCCTCGGCGCTCTGGATTGATTTTGTGGCATTCCGGTCGGAAGAGACCCGGCACGAGATGGATCTGTTGGCGAGCAGCATCCAACATAACATTGCCGACGTGCCGGTAGTCTATTCCTGGGAGCGGTTTAGCCCGCTCTATGTCGGCGCCGGCAGCGATGCCACGTTGGATGGCCTGGCCATTCACCCGGTCGATTCAGGCGACGCGTCGGTGACGAGAGCGGCGTACACTTGCGCCCAGGTTGCCGACGCTCCGCGAAATCTCTGGTTTCTCATGTATGGCGGCGGCGATCAATGGAACCTGGGCCGGCTGGCGAAGCTGCTCAATTTGGGCGTTAAAGGGTTCTTCTTAACGCCCGCCAATGATCGCATAGAGCCCGGGATCCTGAACCCGGAGGTGAACGTCGCGAAGTCGCTGAGCGATTCGATCCGGAGCGTTCGGCTCGCGCCGGCGGCGGGCGAGGATCCGAACCGGCGCCAGAAACCGGGGCTGGAGTCGATCGCCACGATTGAAAAAGAGGTGATACAGAAGCCGAAGCGGACATTGGCGCCCAATGGCGCGTTCGGGTCCAAGCCGTCCCCGGCCGCTGCGCCCCAGCCGGCGGGCTATGCCGATTACTGGCCGCACATTCTCTGGTTTCCGTGGGATATGCAGGTGGCGAGCGTGCGCCGGCTCGACGATGGCAGCTGGTGGATGCCGAGTTTCCGCGGCGCAACAGAGGTCCCCTGCGGCCCCGATTTAGAAGCCTATTATATGGCGGACGCCAACGGCGGGAGCGTGGTGATCTGGTCTCCGACGGGCGGGAAGACCATTCATATTCACATGACAAAGGATGCGCGGATCGTCTGGCCGGAAGGCGCCCGGCCCGGCAAGACATCTCACGGCCTGACCGAAATATCGCTGGGCGATAGCCCGGTGGCGCTTCAGGGCGTGCAGCTGCTGGATCTCTTCCCCAGCGAGGCGCTGGAGAAGACCATGCAGCAGGCGGACGAGCTTCGCACCAGCCCGCTCCTCTCCTCTTCCGACAAACAGCAGCTTGATCTGCTCGAAGCAAACGCCAAACACATGGAAAAAGCCGGTTTACGCTATGACGCCTATCTCCGCCTCACCGCGTCACTCGACACACTCCGGCGGCTGGTGCTCCCGTACGTCTGGGTCGAGGGCGAGAAACCAGTAAGCAGCTCGTTTGACGGCGCCGCTCGCTCTTCCCAGTGCAGCGGCGGCGCTTATCTCTGGCTGAATAATCCTGATGATGCGCCCGACGGTAAACCATACCAGGCGTCCTGGAAATTCGACGTTAAAGCGCCCGGCGATTACGAACTCTGGTTGGGCGGCACACCGCCGGGCGAGGATTGGTCCTCACCGGTGGCCTGGAGCCTTGATGGAACGCCATTGATGACCGAGGGACATGGCGCCGCGGGGCCGATATACCGACCGCAGTTCCACTGGTCTCTGTTAGGAACCCTCAAGCTGTCGGCTGGCAGCCATACTATTTCAGCGACGGTGACCGGCCGGAGGATCGAGCCGGACAATTCCTATTTTCTGGGGGTCGACGCTCTCGTCTTCGTTCCCACGCCCGACGTCACCCGTGAGATTCTCAAGGGGCAATCGATGCCCGGCGAGGTCGCCGCGATTAACCAGGCGATTGCGAAGGAGCCTATGGGGCGATGAGCGAGGACGACGAAAAGCAAACGCGCTCACAGACTCCCACGCTTCCACACACTCCAGCACGCGTCCGTCGCCCGTCGGCGATTCGCGCTCTTCGTCGCGGGTTGAGCCTGGTGTGGGATAATCTCGGGCTGGTGGTGGGGATTAACTTGGGCTGGATGCTAATCCTGCTGCTTTTCAGCGCCGCGGTCTATGGTGAGGCCGCCATCGTCCATCACGGCGGCGCCCATGGGTTAGGCGCACGCGCCTCTTCGCCGCTGCTGATGCTGATCGGCCTGGCGCTTTCCGGAGCGATGGCAGCCGGACCCGCCGCCGCTCTTGCGCTGCGAGCACGCCAGGAAGCAGCCAGCCTCACCGACTTTGTGCAGGGAGTTCGGCGGGATGGTCTGCGTTACGCGACCCTGACGCTGATCCTGGTGATTGTTGTTGGCGAATGTCTGTTCTATTTCGGCTGGCTGCTGCGCCTCGGTCCGCTGCGGCTGCTCAGTCCGCTGCCGCTTTATCTGAGCGCGTTCTGGCTGGTGGCGGCGCCGTACCAATTTGCGCTGGTTTCGCTTGAGAATCGAGGTTTCAAGGACACGCTCAAGAGGTCGTGCCTGCTTGTGCTGGATAACCCGGTCTATAGTGTAATGACGTCGTTTGCCATGGCCGCGGTCGCCGTGGCGCTCATCATTTCCGGAGTGGGACTCGCCCTTGCCGCCGGCGCGACCTGGCTGGCTCTCAGCCAGTCAATGACCCTGGAGGCCCTGCGAAAGTATCGGCCGGAGGATGTCGAAGCCGATGAATGACCCGGGTTCTCCGCCGCTAACGGTGATTATTCCGGCGTATAACGAGCGGGATACCATTCTCGAAACGCTGAAACGCGTACTGGCGGTTCCGATCGTGGCCGAAGTTATCGTCGTGGATGATGGATCCGATGATGGGACGACGGATCTTCTGAAGAGCGTCACGGATTGCCGGGTTCGCGTTCTCTATCGCGGGGTGCGTTCGGGGAAAGGGGCGGCGATTCGAACGGCGATCCCGGAGGCGCGGGGCAAACTGGTGGTGATTCAGGACGCTGACATGGAATACAACCCTGATCAGCTTCCTTCCCTGGCCGATCCGATTTTGCAGGAGCGCGCGCAGGTGGTTTATGGAAGCCGGTTCCGCGGACGAATCCAGGGGATGCGGTGGATGAACCGGTTGGGCAACCGGCTGCTCACGCTCGCCGCGAATATCCTCTACGGCGCCCGGATCACGGACGAGGCGACCTGCTACAAGATGTTTCGCACGGAACTGCTGCAGAGCTTGAAACTTCGCTGCGTGCGGTTCGAGTTTTGCCCGGAAGTCACGGCCCGGCTGCTCCGCCAGGGAATTCCCATATTGGAGGTCCCCATCGACTACGTTGGTCGGGACCACGCGGCCGGAAAGAAGATCCGGTGGTGGGATTTTGTCTCGGCGCTCTGGACACTGGCGCGATACCGCGTTTGTGGGTAGTAGAGCTGCGCGCCGCCCCCCGGCTCCCGATAACGGGGGAAAGTGAGGTGTCCCGCCCCGATAACGGGGGAACATCCTGGGGCGCCAGGCGAAGAGGACCGGGCAGGATGGCGGAAAGCGGTCTACTATTATATATCGATGTCGAGTATGTATTGATGTCAAGAAGTAAAGTTGCCATCAATTGGCTGTGACCGCTGGAAAATGATGATATGCCGATTTATGAGTACCGCTGCAATGGCTGCGGCAGGAAATTCAGCGCCCTGGTTGGAGTCGTGGCCGATGCCCGCCCACCCGCGTGCCCTCGCTGCGGGAGCGTGGATCTGGCGCGGCTGATGTCTCGATTCGCCAGCCCCCGCTCGGAGGATGCGCGGCTGGAGAGCCTGGGTGATCCTTCTGCGCTTGAGAATATGGATGACCCGGCCGCGATGCGGCAGTGGATGCGCCAGATGAGCCGCGAAATGGGTGAGGATGGCGACGACCTTGAAGAGCTTATGGAAGAGGCGATGGAAGAGGAGACGGATGAGGAAGAGGCTGGCGGAGAACCCGCCGCGAGCCCCCTTATCTGAATCGGCAGCCGCTCGCCTGGCGGGCTGCTATTGGCGGCGATAGATCCGGCCCGGGGGAATGATATCGCGGTCGTTTGGCCATACGTCGACCGGGTCCACGATGGGCGAAGGGGCACGCGGGAAGCTGCGCGGCGGGGCCAGGCGCAGATCCTCTCGAAGTCGGAGATGGGGTGTTCCGAGAGGATGGCGCGGCGATAGATCAGCGACTTCCACTTCCATCGACTGATGGCAATCCACGCAGGCGCGCAGGTTCTCACGGGCGGCGGAGAAAAACTGCTTCTTGCAATGGGCACAAAGCGCAACGAACATTCCGGACTCCTTTCCGGCCGAACTCAAAGATGCAGGCGCCCGCCGCATTCGCGGTTTTGAGTGAATTCAGGTTGTTTAACTTTAACCCGAATATCTGAATTCGCGCCAGACTGCATTAAGTCGCCGTATCAGCGCAACTCGCTGAATCAGCGCAGTTCGCCACATAAGTTTTCGTCCAGGTTACGGCGCGAATGAAGGCTCAGCAAGGCGTATTTGCCGGTCCCAGTGGGGGGACGCGCCTACGCCCCAGGGATTATTTCCGATACATTAACACGTATATTAACACCATTCACGAAGTCGGCGCAGCCCGGAAGCGCGGACGGATGCCTGTACTTCGCGCCCGGCGCCCGCCCTATTGATCTACAATGGGAGAGATCGATAGTTTTTGAACGACTGACGGGATTGTGCGATGACGGTTGAAACTATTCCGGTTACACGGCCGGCTCAAGATCAGGCGGTAGGAACTGGTATCGACAGCCAGTTTGACCGGCTGTACAACGTGGTGCTGCTTGACGATAACGCGCATTCCTACGCCTACGTCATCGACATGCTTCAGACGCTGCTTGGCTGCCCGGTGTCGTGGGCGTTCGAGATGGCGGTGGAGGTGGACACCACCGGTCGAGTGATTATTGATTCGACAGGTCACGAGGAGGCGCTGGAGATGCAGCGGAAGATCCAGTCGTTCGGCGCCGATTGGCGGATTCCCGGCTGCATGGGATCGATGACGGCGATTGTTGAGCCGGTTCTGTGACACCGACTGAGACGTGGGAACCGGATGAGCGGGATGCGATTCGACAGGCGCTCCAGAGTTGGTTCGGACAAACCCGGCGCTCACTGCCCTGGCGGGATAAGCGCACGCCATACCGTACCTGGATCAGCGAGATTATGCTCCAGCAGACCCAGGTGGAAGCGGTACGCCCCTTTTTCGAGCGGTTCATGACTCGGTTTCCAACGCTGCAGGACCTGGCCGACGCTCCGGAAGCCGACGTGCTGCAGCAGTGGGCTGGGTTGGGTTACTACAGCCGCGCCCGCAATCTCCACCGAGCCGCACGCGTCGTAGTCGATCAGCATGGTGGCGACCTGCCGCCTTCGGTCGAGGAACTCATTCACCTGCCCGGTATCGGCCGGTATACAGCGGGCGCCATTGCGAGCCTGGCTTACAATCTTCCAGCGCCAATATTGGACGGCAACGTGATGCGGGCGCTCGCGCGGCTTCTGGCTCTGCGTGGGGACCCCCGATCCGGCAAAACGAACGCGGCGCTCTGGGCCGCGGCTGAGGAACTGGCGGTCGGCCCGGATCCTGGCGTCTTGAACGAAGCCGTTATGGAGTTGGGAGCGCTGGTCTGTCTTCCCAGAACACCGCGCTGCTCCCAATGTCCCGTTTCACCATGGTGCCGGGCGCGCCGGGAAGGGATTGAGACTGAGCTGCCAGAACGGCGTCCGGATCCTCGTCCGGAGACGCGTTCACACGCGGCGCTGGTGGCGCGGCAGGGAGATCGTGTTCTGCTGCAGCACCGCGTTTCGTCCACAATCTGGCGCGGGCTCTTCGCGTTTCCTACCGATTTCCCCCATCCGTCTCCTTTGATAGAACATAACGAAAAGGATGGCGCCAGGCGGACCGCAATCGCGCTCGCGCAAGCGCTCGGGCTTCCCGATGATCTGTATCCCATCGGGACGATCCGGCACGGGGTGATGAACTGGCGAATCACACTGCATGCTTTCGGCGTGACGCCGGACGATGCGACGGCGGCGTCGCTGACTGATCGGGATGGCCTGCGCTGGGTCCCCCTTGAAGAACTCGCCCGGTATGGCATGCCATCGCCCCACCGACGGATCGCCCGGACGTTGTCGAACAAAGACGAAAGGGATGAACGAAGATGAAGAATGTCGAAAGAGCCTCGTACCCCGTGCGCGGGCTCCCTCCTACTTCGTTCGTCCTCCGTCCGCGCTTCGCGTCTCGCGCCCGTTTGCGGGGGAATCTTGTGTTCAGTCGAACCTCTTTGATGACGGCGGTGATGATGACGATCTTGGCGGGCGCATGCCAGGCGCAGAACGGACAGCCGCGCAGCGTTGATGGCGCGTCGTGGCGTATGACCGCGGCGGGATCGCAGTCGAACGGCATTCAGCCGATGAGTGGGTCGGATGGCGTTACGACCGTGGCGACACAAGGTGGCGTAAAATGCCTGGCGGAGCAGCCCGGCGCGACTCCCCCCTCGCTCTACCTCTATTTTCGGGTGAATGATAACCGTTTGGGCGCGCTCACCGGGCCGGTCTACGCAATCGTAGATTATTTTGACAGCATGCCGGGTGGTCGTGTAACACTCGAGTACGATAGCGCCGCCGGGAACGCCGTGGTGGACGAATACCACCCCGCTGAGGACCAGGCGGGCGGATACAACATGGGCGCCAAAAAATGGACGACCGCGATCTTCGAGATGGCGCGGCCGCGCTTTGCGCATCGTGAGAATACAGGCGCGGATTTCCGGTTGAGCGGCGCGCCGCTCTTCGTTCGATCTGCGCGGCTGGTAACACATCGACCCACCACGTGGGACGCGGTCAATAAGATCGAGGTGATGAACGTGAAACCCCTCGTTCATATTGGGCCCGGCGGGCAGTTGATTGTGGGCGGATTCGATCCGGCCCACTTTTCGGACGCCGTTCCTCAGTCGCGGGCGTTAGAGGCGGCTGTACCTGCGCTCAAGCTGCTCGGCGTCACCAGCCACGAAGGATACGTGCGCTGGAACCTCTGCGAGATCGCGCCCGGTAAGTTCGATTGGAGTGTATACGACAAGTTCGTCGCCGTTTACAAGCGAAACCATCTTAAATGGGTGCCGTTCCTGATTATTGGATCCGCTTACAGCCTGCCCGATTGGTACTATAAGAAGCCGGGGTCACAGGGTTATGTCTGCCTGGAACATCACCAGGAATCGGACGTGCAGTCGCTCTGGAACCCGGTCCTGAGGCAGCACGTAGCCCGGTTCGTCAAAGCCTTTTGCGACCATTATCGCCCAACGGGCGTGATTGAGTCGATTCTGCTTGGCGTCACCGGGAACTACGGCGAGGCGATCTACCCGGCGAGCGGGAACGATTGGACGGCCGACATTCATGGTCGGTATCACACTCACCCCGGATATTGGGCCGGCGATCCGTTCGCCGTGGCGAGTTTTAGAGGCTTCGTGCAGCGGCGGTATGGAACTACGGCGGCGCTCAGCAAAGCCTGGGGTAAGAACTATGTCAGCTTTCAGGACGTGCAGCCATTTCTCAGGCAGGATGCGCCGAACGATCGAGCCTGGCTCGATTTCACCGATTGGTACATCGGTTCGATGACGGATTACGCCCATTTCTGGCTGGCGACGACCCGTGCCAACTTTCCGCATGGGGACATTTACCTATGTACGGGTGGTGACGCTCCTCCTCAACATGGATCCGACTTCGGCCAGCAGTGCAAGATGGCGGCTGAATCGCACGCCGGCGTCCGGATCACGAACGAGGGGAGTGATTACCGGGCCAACTTTTCACTGACTCGATGGGTTGCCTCTGGCGGCGAGCAGTATGGCGCATACTACAGCTTTGAGCCGGCCGGCGGCGTCGATCCCAATGGCGTGATCGCGCGCATTTATAATGCAACGGCCTCGGGCGCTCGCGGTCTCCATTACTATTTTGGGAATCTCTACGGCAGCGCCGCCGCTGAGCGTAATTTCATCCGGTGGGGGTCCCAATTCAAGCAGCGGCGCCCGATTGTGGAGATCGGCGTTTATTATCCGGAGACCTATATCAGGCTAAACGGGAATAAATTCCTGCATTACGTGCAGCCGCTGCGTGACCGGTTCGACTTCAATTATGTTAGCGACAACCAGATTAAGGATGGCGGTCTTAAACGGGTGAAGGCGCTCGTTATGCTGGAGGGCAATGTCGCGGAGACGCATACCTGGCAGGCGATCGGGAACTGGGTAAGAAACGGCGGGCTGCTGCTTTACCCTGATGGCATGGGCCGGCTGCGAACCGTAGAGGGCGATGAGTCGTTTAACAACATTCTGCTGGCGCCGGGCGCCCCGCATGGCAAGGGCCGGGTACTCATTTATCACGGCGATGCAAACAGCGATGGATACCGCGACTTCTTGAGCCGCGCGCTGTCCGCCGCCCCTGAGCTTTCGTCCAATTCCCGTACGATGGTTGCCGCCGACGGGAAGGACGACAATGTCTTTGTCACTCTTTGCGCTCCGCACGAACTTCTCTGGCTCAACAACAGCGATGCACCGGTTCACACAGGACCGGCGCATCTTCTCCTTCCGCCCCATAGTATTGTCAGCGAGCAAATCGGGAAGTAGTGGACGGAGGACGAAGGAAAAGCCCACCGCGGAGACGCGGAATTCCGTGGAGCGCCGCAGAGGAAACGCGGTCCGAGGACGTAGAGCGCGAGGGTAAAAGATTAGCTCCGCAACATAGGCGCTCATCCCCTCGCAGGGGAGAGGCCGGGAGAGAGGTCTGCCGCGGGATGCGAGGCGATCTGTTACACGACTCCCTGTCTCACTGGAGATTACGTTGCCACCTACCCTTCAATTCCGAGATGACGGTACGTTCATCATTGCGCAGTTTACCGATATTCACTGGCAGAACGGCGGTGCGGAGGACCGTCGATCGCGGGCGTTGATGGAGCGGGTGTTGGATGAGGAACGGCCGGATCTGGTAGTTCTTACCGGCGACGTAATTGCCGGTTCGGGCTGCGAAAACCCGGCAGAATCGTGGCGGCAGGCGGTGGCGCCCGTTCTGGACCGGGGAACACCCTGGGCCGCGGTCTTTGGCAATCACGACGATGAGGGAAGCCTGGGGCGATCGGAATTGATGGCCTCGCAGTGGTCGCTGCCGCATTGCCTTTCCGAACCGGGCCCGGCGGATATTCCTGGGATCGGGAACTTCATCCTGGAGATCGGTGATCCTCGGGAAGGACGAACAGCCGCGCTGCTCTATTTCCTCGACTCCGGTAGTTACGATGGCTCCGGAGCCGGGACGTATGCCTGGATCGCCTTTGAGCAGGTGGAATGGTATCGACGCGAATCGAGCCGATTAAATGCTCTTCACGGGAAGGACGGCCCCCTGCCGGCGCTGGCCTTCTTTCATATTCCCCTGCCGGAGTACAACGATGCATGGGATCGGGGTCAGCGCCAGGGATCTCGCTATGAGAACGTCTGCTGTCCGGCGCTTAATACCGGGTTGTTTACCGCCTTCTACGAGCAGAGCGACGTGAGCGGCGTGTTCGTCGGCCACGATCACGTGAACGACTTCGAGGGCACGCTGCATGGTATCCGCCTCTGCTATGGACGAGCGAGCGGTTACAACACCTATGGTCGAGACGGTTTTCCTCGCGGCGTCCGTATGATCCGGCTGGATGAAGGACAGCGGGAGTTCACAACCTGGATGAACCTTGACGGGCAGGCGGAACCGATCAGCGCCGAGAGCCGGGCGAATGTCGACGCGTGAATTAACTGGAGTTCAGGCGATGGGCCGCGTCGGTAACCGGAAGGAAGAGGCTCATAGGTCGACTTATCAGTTGTCGAAAGCCAAAATGCCGGTAGAAATTTAGAGCGGTGTCATCTTTTGCATCCACAATCTGGGCGAAAATCGCCGGTTCTGCGCGCATCGCTCTCTGAATAGCGTCTACGATCAGAGCGCCGCCCAAGCCCTGTCCCTTAAACCGCTGATCGACGGCCAACCTCCCAATCAACCCGGCTGGAAGAACCGGATAACGTGGAAGACGTTTCACTTCGTCTGGTGACAACTCGGTAACTGGTAGACTTGCTGCGGCAAACGTATAGTAACCTGCCACTATGCCCCCGGCATCGAGAGCGACGAAGCAGTTGGTGACGCGCCGGCGGATATCCTGTGTGACCTGTTCACGAAAATAGCGATTTATCCCCTCAATCCCAGAGTCGAATGAGCTGCGAACATGACTCGTAGCGAGAGACTCGACAACAAACGAACCGTTCACTGCGACGACTTTATAATCGACCTGTGTCGCCGGATGGCTCGCTGAAGTGCGGAGTTAGGGGGCGGTTGATTAAGGATGGCATCCGCAATCATTCGTTGATCTTCGACCGAGAGGCGGATGATCTGGGCCTCCTCAATGGCCCGGTGGGCGGCTTCCTGGGCGGCGGCCACAACGAAATCGCTGACGCTGCGGCCCTGGATTTCGGCGGCGCGTTTCACGATGGCAAGTGTATCGGGCGCAATGCGAGCCTCAAAGGGGGGCCGGCCCCTCTCGTGGCCTGCGGCCGATATCGCGGAAGGGATTCCGCTCCTACGCGGCCCCGGGCCGCGACGGTGGCCCGCGCGCATGCCGCCCTCCAGCGCTTCGGATGGCGCGCCTGCCCCGCGGCGCGCGTTCGGGAACCCTCGCACGAGGATTTTGCTAGCCAGAGTGGTAATTTAATGCCGTGGACGGCCGGGCGAGGTATCATGGGGTTCCGGCAAAATGCCAGGGGAGGCTGGTTGAGTTGGCCGGTCCGATTCACCAGGAGATCCTGTCCGCCTCGCTCGCTCAGAATCATTAACAAAGCATCCCGCCAGCGTATCGGCACGTGGGGTAAGACATTGCATGGACGCAGGCCTGCTTGACGACAGGTGGGAGGCGTCCTCCGCCATACTCGAGTACCTTCTGCTATGATGTTGGCATGGAATTTGCGTGGGATGCTCGCAAGGCAGAGACAAACCGGCATAAGCATGGCGTTACGTTTGAGGAAGCAGCCACCGTATTTGCTGACCCAATGTCCTTGACAATTGCCGACCCGCTGCGCTCGGAGAATGAAGCGCGATTTATCCTGATGAGGAATTCGGCGCGTCAACGGTTGTTGGTCGTGGCGCATTTCGAGCGGGATGATACTATCCCGCCGATCAGCGCACGCCCGGCGACGCCACGAGAAAGGAAACAGGATGAGCAAGGTGGTTGAAAAGAAGCAGCCCGAGATGCTGCCGGACTATGATTTTAAAGGCGGCGTGCGAGGTAAGTACGCGGCGCGGTATGCCGAGGGCAGCAACATCGTCGTTCTGGCCCCGGATGTGGCAGCGGCGTTCCCAACGGAGCAAACGGTCAACGAGGCGTAACGCTTGCTGATGCGCCTGGCCCAGCAGACCGCAAATCCTTCCGGCAGATAAACCGGTAGGGCGTGTCGGCCCAACCATCGCCTGGAGCGGCTCCGTGAGTAACTGTCGCAGTTCCGGCGCCCGGTCCGTCTCGCCTTCGCTTCACGTACCCTGATCTGATCCCGGACGAAGCCTACGTTCTTCGCTCACAATCTGTGAGCTGCCGCGTGAATTCCGATAGACCAAACACCATTTGGTGGAGAGGCACAAAGGCGCCGGGCGATATGCCGCACATTCATGCGTCGCCGTTTGTTATAATAGCGGCATCAATTTGCGAGAGGAGGATCTATGCATGCTGTTACGGTAAAGGAAGCCAGGGATGATCTGGAGCGGTTGTTGACGCAGGTGCTTGACGACGCCGAACCGACGATTGTCGTGCTCGAAACCGGCCAACAGGTCGTCGTCGTGCCACTTGACGAATACACCGCCTGGCAGGAAACTCGCTATCTGCTTGCGAACCCGGCAAATGCCGCATATCTTCGGCAATCGATCGCTGAGGCCCAGGCGGGCGCCTGCGAGGAGCGAGAATTGCTGGACGTATGAAGCTCTGCTTTACGCCGTCGGCGTGGGACGATTACCTCTGGTTTCAAGCACACGATCGCAAACTGCTCAAACGGATTAATCTGTTGATTCAGGTTACGCTGCGCTCCCCATTCGAAGGTATTGGCAAGCTTGAACAACTCAAAGGTGATTTGGCTGGTTACTGGTCGCGACGGATCAATGACGAACATCGACTGGTCTATAGCGCGACCGCGACCGAGATCATTATCATCGCCTGCCGATACCATTACAGCAAATAGCTCGGCCGGGTGTACCACTGTCTCAAAGGCCCCCGGGACGTGTGTCCCTTCCGCGCGATGCGTTATATTGAAAGCCAGCGTCTCGGCGCTCAGTCGTAACGCGCGAATTGACAGGACCGATAACGGCCTGTCCTCCCCGCTCGCTCGGGATCAGCAACAGAACATCCGGCTGCGGCTCATCTTCCGGGCCGAGACGCACCGTGGTATTGTCTCCGGCAAGAAGCCCAGGAGTCGCCAATAAGTAGGTGCCGATCCAGGTGACGAGCCTGACTTGTGGGTCGCCATGCTGCTTGAGTCGGACAGGTGATGGCATATAGACAACTCCCCTCAGGAGTTCAGCCTTCTTCAGGCGCCGCATTACCGCGTAGCGCCGCTCGAATTCCTCACGGGTGAGAGAGTCGCCGTTTTCGAGCGGCAGGAGAGATTCCGGCGGCGCAGCAAGTCGCGGCAGCGTTCTGGTTGTCATGGCAGTTGACCTCTCGCGACGATGATATGCAGATTATTCGACAGCCACTGACCATTCCAATGGCCGAAGGCCGGCGCCTGCTGGGCGAAGAGATTCAGGCAAGTAAATCGGGCGGCACTTGCGCATACTGCGTCCAGCGGTTCCAAATGCTCAAACGGATCGAAACTGGTTGCCGATCATTGGCAAACTTCGACAACATGGGCTAGGATATTGATCAAAACTACTTTTGAAAAAGAGAACTCGATGAATGTAAACCTTACCCCGGAACTCGAGCAGCTTGTTCACAGCAAGTTGAAGACGGGCCGCTACACTCCGCCAGCAAAGTCGTGAGGGAAGCCTTGCGGCTGATGGAGGAGCGCGATCAGATTAAAGCAAAAGTCCGAAAGAAGATCGCGACAGGAGCAGAATCGCTCCGCCAGGGCAAAGGCATTGACGACGAAGCCTTTTTCGCCCAGATGGAAGCGGAACTGGATGAAGAAATAGCGGCGGAGGATGAGCAGGGCGCGTCCGAGTGAGAGCTTACATTCTGGCGCTGGATAGCATTTGCCTGACCTGGCCACGTTGGACTATCCCGCGATCTTATACAGGTGCACCTCGTAGCCGTTGAAATTGTCGCCGAACTTCCCGCCGGTCACCGCGATCTTCCGGTTCTCACCCAGCGCCTCGGCGGAGGCATGGGCTGGGAGTCCTTTCACCTGGAACTGCGCGTGCGTATTGTCGTTCCGCATCGCCACGGCGAAAACGTACGTCGCTCCTCGGTAACGCTTGATCATCACGTCTACGGGCACGAGCTTGCTGCTGCTTGCAACGGCGCCTCCGCCGCCAACATTGGGTGAGTTGAGAACCGGCGCGAGATCCATAATCTGCTTGTTGATCCTGGCGACGGCTGCCGACATCACTTTGTCTGATAGGAGCGCGGCCTCGATGAAACCACCCGCCTCCTTGAACTGGTGGACGAAGTAGATGATCCCGTGCGATCCGTGAATTAGCGACATCCACACCTCCGCTCGCACCTGGGCGGGAGTTGGCTTCGCGTTCGGGTTGCTGATTCTCGTACACTCGAGATCGTTCCAGACCGGTTTCTGCCCATCCGTCCACTTCACGAGTCGCTCTACGCCGAACGGGACCTTCCAGAGCTTGCCCTTAATCTCCGCGTTATCGTTCACGACCGGGTAAATATCGAACGAGATGATGTCTCCACCTTTCGCGTAGAGTGGATAGTCATCCGGCTTGTTCGTTCGAACTCCACGGCCAACCCAGTTGTCCCACGCCACGCCCTGCCCCAATCCAAGATAGACCGGACGCGTCGGGTCAGCGGCGTGCATCGCGTTATACCGGCGTACGATTTCCGCGGGAGTAGTGGGTGGGCCATAACCGCCCTTGCCGTCAGCCTGCGCGTTGTCCGGCTCGTCGTCCTGCAGCCACGCGAGAATGGTAGGGTCATTCAGGTGCTTCAGAGCGACTGAGTTCTGCGCGCAGATGACGGGCATTCCTGCCTTCTTGAGCGCCGCCAACTGATCTTCGGTTGGACCGTCCCAGAGACCAACGTAAAGGTCAATTCCAATGGCCTTAAACTCTGCGGCCCGGTCGGGATTTTGCAGCCAGACGCCTATGGGGAACCAGTTGGGGTCTTTCGGAGGACCATTCGTCCATTTTGCGTAGTAGCCGCCGGGTGGTACCGGGATCGTGCTCATGACTCTGCTCTCCGGCACTCCGGTATTGGTCAGCGGACCGGTGACGTCGACTGTTACGTCGTCCACCCAGAGCGTCTGTGGATGGTCGGCGCCCGTGTCACCCGCGAACCGGATCGAGGTGAAGCCCCTTGCCTTGACGTTATCCTCAATAATGCGCGGGCTATTCGCGTTGACATCTTTGCCGTCGTAGAAGAGGGTCCAGCCCCTGGTGTTGTCAAACGTAAATGTCCACTCGTGCCATCCCTTTTTCCGATTTATCCCCAGGTAGACGACGTTGCGATAGAGAAACTTGCCGTCGGGAGACGTGCCGACGGCGTAGCTGTCACCGCCGGAAAGATACGCCGCATACAGTACGCCGACGGTCTCCACAGTCCCATCCGCGTTCTGAATCCCCCAGGTCGGGCCATCGCGAGGCGCCTTCGGATCAGCGGGCGCGGAGCCGTCGTCATAGATCCAGAAGTCGATCTTTCCGACACGGTCGGTATCGGAGACGTTGAGTACAGCCGTCGCTCCCGGCGGCGCCTTGAGCGAACCCCCGGGTCCGGCTCCGTGGTTCATGTTGGGGTCGATGGTAACGCCGCCGCTCACCTTCCAACTCGCGGGAACCGTCCCTCCATCAAAATTGAATTGCTGCTGGGGCGCCGGCGTCGCGCCGGCTGCGCAAGCTCCGGGGATGTTGGGCGCCGTCATAACCTGTAGCAGGATCACGGCAAGCATCCAGAGTTTTTTCATGATTCTCCTCGCGTTTACACGCGGCCCAGCGGGTGGGCTCCTCCTCTGCAAGATAGGACAGCCGGAAGCCTCCCGGAGTTACGGTTCGAGCCAAACGTGCGAGGCGCCTCCGCCGCAATCTTCAGGTAGCGTGCCGGCCGCCGTCTACGAACAGCGTCGTGGCCGTGATGTACGAAGCGTCATCAGAAGCCAGGAACACGATCGCGGCGGCAATCTCCTCCGGTTCCGCCGGGCGCTTGAAGAGTCCCGGCTGCGCTGCGCGGAGGTCATCGGCGGTTCGACCCTCTGCTTCGGCGCGTCGAACGTGGTAGTCGGTCACGGTAAAGCCGGGACAGACGCTGTTTACCCGGATCCGGTCGTCCGCCAGGTCCACCGCCAGCGAGCGGGCAAGGCTCAGGACCCCAGCTTTGGCGGCGTCATAAATCGGCATGCTCGCTCGCCCGACGATCGCATTCTGCGATGAAACCAGCACCAGAGAGCCTCCGTTCCCCGCTGCACGCATCACCCGGGCCGCCTCGACGCAGGCGCAGGCGACTCCCCGCAGGTTGACCGCCAGAATACGGTCCCAATCCTCGTCCGGGGCCTCCAGCAGCGATCCCGAAGCCCGAATCCCCGCGTTCGCTACCAGTCCATCCAGCCGCCCCCAACGCTCTATGGCGGCGGAGACAAGAGCTGCGCAATCCTGTTTGGAGGCCGTGTCTCCCTGGACTCCAACGACGCCGGCGCCTTCCTGCTCCAGCAACCCGACCGCGTGGCTCAGGTCCTGGTTCGACCAATCCAGAATGGCGACGCGGCCGCCTTCCGCTGCGATCCGCCGGGCCGCAGCCAGGCCGATGCCCGCCGCGCCACCGGTGATAGCGACCACGCGGCCCTGGAACCGGTGGCACGAGCTCAATTGATTATCACCCATGTATGCGCTCCACGAATTCGACGTGCTCTGGCGAGCTAATTCCCTGCTGAAGGACGGTCATGAGGCGGGCGCCATCGCCTGCGATGAGCGCCGCGGGATCGAGCCAGAGACCGGGGAAGACCTCGCTGCGCAAGATTCCGTCAGTCTCCGGCTGCAGCGGTTCGTAATTTTCGCCCCGCAGCGTGAACCAGTCGATCGCCCGGTCGTATATCCGCCACACGATATACTCTCTAATTCCGCGTTCCCTGTAGACGTGCAGCTTGACGTGCAGATCGTAGCTCGCGCTGCTCGCGGCCACCTCTGCCGCCAGTTCCGGAGCGCCCTCCACATAATCTTCAGGACCGATAGATGCCTGTCCTCCCCGCTCGCTCGGAATCACTAACAGAACATCCGGCTGCGGCTCATCTTCCGGGCCCAGGCGCACCGTGGCATTATTTCCAACCCGTAATCCTGGGGTCGCCAGCTCATAAATAACGATCCAACCGACGAGCCTTGCGTGCGGTTCGCCATGACGATTTAGTCGGACCGGTGACGGCATATACACAACTCCTCTCAGGAGTTCAGCCTTTTTCAAATGGGGCATGGCCGCGTATCGATTCTCGAATTCCTCACGGGTGAGAGAGGCGCCGTTTTCGAGCGGCAGGAGAGAAACGGGTGGTGCAGTGGATAACGATATCGTAGCGGTACTCATGGCAATTGGCCTCTCGCGATGATATGCAGATTATACCACAGCCACTGGTCATGCCGAGGACCGAGCGGCGGCGCTCCTTCACGCTCACGTATCGGCGCGCGTTGGAAGACATTGCGTGGACGGGCGAATGCTTGACGACTGGTCCGAGGCGCCCTCCGCCACCTGAGCGCCCCATTCGTCCGGGCTTACATCCCGAGCATGTCGTGAGAAGATCCAGAGATGTCCAGCGAGGTCCTTCGCTGCGAACTGCATTTCGCCGTAGACCGTCTCGTGCAGATCTTCCACAATCGTGGCGCCCGCGGATTTTGTCGCGGCGAAGTGCTCGTCCACATTCTCTATGAATATCGTAAGACACTGGGTTCCGCGTCCGACCTGCGAGGGAGTGGCGCTGCCGTCTGAGGTCTTATGGAGCATGATCCACGCGTTACCCACGTACATCTGAGCGCCGCTGGTGGGATCGCCATAACGGTAGTGCTCACTAAAGCCGAAATGCCTGGTCAACCACGCAATCGCCTCGATAACGTCGTCATAAGTGACGTGCGGTAAAACAGTATTCGGCGGCAAAGAACGATTCTCGATCATGCGGTTACCTGGCTACCTCACGAAGAAGGAATGCGATAGTGGACGCCGGAGACAAAAAAAGAGCCCGAGCGCAATCAAGTGCGCTCGGGCTCAATGTTCAGGAAAGCGCTGCCTTATGCAGGACGAACGTTCTCCGCTTGTGGTCCCTTGGGTCCATTGACCGCGTCGAACTCAACGGTCTGACCCTCCATCAGAGTGCGGAACCCCTCTCCACGGATGGAGCGATAGTGGACAAACAGGTCCTTACCACCGTCATTGGGGGTGATAAATCCGTATCCCTTGGACTCACTGAACCA
>DASRZA010000221.1:0-5938 GCA_035686845.1 Armatimonadota bacterium
GAAGACGGTGATAGGCGCTGAAAGCCAGTGGGTGTTGATCGAATGGTGGGAGAACGGGAGGGTAAGCGTTTCAATCCGAACGCCGCAGCCATAAGCGACGAGGCTGGCGCCGGCCTGTGCAAGGAGTCGCGGAAGCGGTGAAAGCTCTTTGCGGTCATCCACCGCGCCCACAAAGGTAACGATCGCGCCGCCGAGCACAATACCGGCCCCATCCAACAGCGTGCCTGACGCGAGCGGAGCATGTAAGATTGGGAGCAGCAGCGCCGAGAGGCCGACGGTGAGAAAGAAGCCGAGAAAAATCGGCAGCCCACCCCATCGCGGGACCGGCTTATCGTGGACATCGCGGGCGCGGGGAATGGCAAGCACGCCGGCCTTAGATGCCCATCGAGCCGCGAAAGGGGTCGCGATCAGGGAAATGCCCAGGGCGAAAACGGCCGCACCGACCATTGTGAAGATGAGTTCGACAGACGTAAAGTACTGCATCGCGAGCCGCCTGTTTTTCCCGAACCGGCTTTTGAAATCGCTGCTCCGGTTGTTTGAAGTCGCTACCCGTCGCAGTCATTATACTTAAGTCACCGTGCAGAAGTAAAGGAGCCGCGCTGCCTGAATAGTTCTGACCCCCCGAAGGAGCCGTCTATATTTCCCGCCGGGTCTCTGCCGGGCAGCGGAGCCGCTTCACCAACCGGACGGTGGTACCCGCAGGCGCCTCTTCGGTGCTGGACGCGCCGGCGATGAACTCCACCCGATCCATGAGGTTTCGCATAACGTGGATGCCAAGACCTCTCGCGCCCGTGTGGAGGGTCTCGGGATTGGTTGCGAAATACTGTCTCGCCTCAAAGCCCGGACCGCGATCCTGCACCTCCACGGTCAAACATGATCCGAGCATCAACCGGACGATAATCACGCTGCTCCGGTCCCGCGCGGCGTGCTTGATGGCGTTTACGAATGCCTCACTCGCGGCCGCCTCAACGGCGCTCGTCTCGGTGGGCGTCATCTTCAGCGGCGCCATCGCCGTCCGCAGCCATGGGCGCAGCGCGGCGCTGCTTCCTCGAGTCGCCTGGAACGTCTGGGTGACCGTTGAGAAGAGCGCGGAGCGGGCCTCGTCCGTCGAAGCGTAGAGCGGGAATCGCCCCAGAACGCCGGACATGCCCAGAAGCTGCTTCAAAGGCGGCCGGCATCCCGAAAGGACGATACGGCCGCGCTCTTCTCCAAACCGACGGAGGCCACAAAACAGCGCCCCAATCCCCACCGAGCTAACGCCATTCGTATCGCTGAGATCAACGATGATATCTCGATATCCCCGCAGAATCGCTTCATAGAGCGCCTCGCGGAATGGCGGAACGCTCACCTCATCGAGGTACCCGCTCACGTAGAGCACAGCCCCCTGATACGACGGATCCAGATTTATCCGAAGCCCCGGGAGCGTAGTGTTGGTGGCGCGAGTGATAACGGACATGACTATCGCCGCTCTCTCTGGCTGCTCGCCGCTTGCAGAGGAAGCCGGTGAACCGCGATTTGCAAAACGGATCGGGACGTGGTCATCGGCGTTCAGTTGAGACGGCGGGCGTCTCGTTCTGCGGCGCCGAAGATTCGGTTCCGGAAGCCCCGACCGCCGGCGAGATTGACCCGGGCGAGGCGCCGTTTCCTTCAGATGACGAGACCGGTTCGAGCTTTGCTGGAATCGCGGTTACGGTCGAGATATTCTCTTCATGCGCGGTGGGCAAGGGAGGCGGAATGGGCGACTCGGCTGCGGTTGGTCCAGCCGTTGGGGCATTCGCCACCGACTCGATGAACTGTCGAAACCGGAGCACCAGCGGCGTCTCCTCTCGTTCCCAGATACCGCGCTCGTTGCGCACCATGGAGTAGAGCCCGGCGTTGTCGGGGGAATCTTCCATTTTGAACGATCCCCAGTTGATATTGTCGATGAGCGGCCACCACGTATAGCCGAGCATTGGAATGCCTTCGTGGTTGAGCCGCTGGCAGTCTCTGAGAGTGCGCTCCATCCAGTCGATGCGCTCCTCGACGGTGCCGGGCGCGTCGGTCTCGGCGAGAATCATTGGCTTCTTATACCGGGCGTAATACTGCTTTGCGAGTCCATAAAGCCCGAACTGCGGGCCAATTTCCGGCCGGGTCGCCGAGTGGACCTCTTCCGACCAGGGATAAAAGTCTAGGCCTAAGATATCCCAATCCTGAACGGTTCGATCCCATACCAGGAACCGCTCGTTATTCAGAGCTGCGCACTCCTCTTCGAACGAAGGATCGCCGGCGTGATGGTATTCGCAGGTGTCATTTTGCATGATCACGGCCCGCGAATTAATCGAGCGAATCGCCTGCGAAGAGAGGTGAATGCCCTCTGCCAGGTTATCACAAATTAGATCAAACGCATCCTTTCGGAATGGATGCCAGTATCCGGTCTTACCGCAGAACCGGGCCGTTATGGTCGGCTCATTGGTAATCGTGAAGTATTCAACTTTTGGATATCGCTGCGCGAACTCCGCCGCATAGCGCGCCTGAGCCTCCGCAAATGACTTACTAGCGAAGCCTCCATCCGGCAGAAGCCAGTCCGGAGTCCCGAAGTGAACGAGGTCCACGATGGGCTTCATCTCGAGGCTAAAGAGGAGATCGAGCGCGCCATCCACCCACTGCCAGTCAAACTTCCCCGGCTGGGGTTCAACCCGGTGCCAGGGAATGCCGTACCGGATCATGTCGATTCCCAGCCCCTTCGCCTTGAGCAGGTCGCTCGCAAAATAGGTGTAATGCTGGGTCTTTTCTAACTCGTCAACGCGGCGGTTGCCGGTGTAAACCGGAAATCCACACTCAATACCAACTATCTTCCACATATCGCCTTCAGATTGTCGTTAGAGCCAAATCGTCTTCGGAGACCCGATTCCTCCGCGGTTTGCATTCGGGGGGATCAAGGTAGTATAGCATAGTTCCCAGGGGTCATCGCGGATCATCGGCCCGCCCGGAACGCAGACGAATCCTCGTCGGTGACCTGCGACCGAAAGTCCGTCGCGCTCAGGCTGAGGGGGCTGACTTTGAGGGCCGGGCGGTTCAGGACGGTATATCGCGGTTCCCTCAAAAAAGTGCGCAAGAACCGGCTGGTCGATCTTTCGAAGGAGAACACGAGGCGCGGGCTCACGATTTGAATAGCCGGTACCCTTCCAATTCCATGAATTGCTCAAGCGAGCGCCATATCTCCCGGGACACTTCAGAAAGCCACTCGCTGTGCGTGACGAAGGACCCGAAGGGATGGTGGGCGAGGGTGTGAAATTGCGCCCGCCCGTCTCCCAGCACGTAGGCCCGATCTTGCGTAAATTCATCCTGCTCCTCCGCCGTGGATGACGGACCTACAAAGTGCATATTAACTTCGACTGGCGTCGCGAGGGCGGCTGCATTGGTTCTTGCTGCATAGATGACCCACGGGCGTTCCAAGAGGTTCTCGCGGTTGCGGTCAACAAAGCACTCGACGAGTAGCGGGAACGCCGCGTATTCGGGAATCCGGGTCCCCAAGGTTGGAAACGTCCGCTCGATCGCCTCCCTAAGGGCGTGGTACTTCGCCTTAAGGCCGGTTTTGACCGCGGAGACAAGTTGGGCGTCAGAGTAGAAGTCGGACAGACAGTGAATTGGGTACACATAAGCGGGCTTTTCCCACTCGAGGTCTCGTGCAACCAAGATATCGCTCGTGATGGGACAGCCCTCCGCAATCATTCCGTCGGCCAAGTCGGACGCCAGGTTCACGTCCAGCTCGTTTACCAAGTTGGTTCTTATAACCACGCGTGTGGCAAGATGTCGCTTGCCTGAAATCACTTCCGAAACGTATTCGTCAAACCAGGAACGGATCCAATCCCCAGTCAGGGGATTGGATGGAGCGATCTCGTCAACTGGGAACTCGGTCGAACGAAGCGCGGAGAAGAGCTGGACCACCTGGTGGGTTCTCCCCAGTGGAAGACTCTGTCCTTCTTGAAGCGCCTTCCGAAGTCGCGACCAAACGTCGTCTAGTGCAACAACTTCGGGCACTTGCGATAGGTCGACACCGAAGTGGCGATGCGGGACTATCCCCGGGAACTGACTGAGAACTTCAGTCTCTGCCTGGGTACGCCCAAGGGTCGCAATGGACACCGGCTCCGCAGTCCGCGTAACCTCAGGCTCCCCAATTGCTGGAAGCAGCGACCACACCAAAGGGTCCCCGCCGACTTCATACACATGCACTCGGGCTGGGCCGTCGATCCCTGGCTCGAACACCTTGCGCAACGCCGGGAAGTCGTTCTCGATGACCCCATTGTATGCCCGCATATAGCGGGCGAAGTAATCTTCCATCGAAAGCTTCAGCGACACGGAACCAAACCCGAACGGGCGCAAACCGCCGATCAGTAGCTGTTGGGCGAGCATGAGTTTCGAGATTGTCTCAAACTCGACTGGTTGCAAAGCGCTCGCTCCGGCGTGCAGTACGCGTAACCCGGTGCGAGGGTCATCCTCCCGCAATTTGCGGAGCACTCCTTCCCTATAGCTCGGGTGACCGATCACCAGCGCACCGTTAAGCCGAAGAAATCCGCCGGAACTTCTTGCGAGCGCCACATCCCTGACATCAGATGTCCCCAGATCAGCTACCACCAAGTCCAGCGCAGGGCCGCGCAGCCAGGGAAGCAGGGCTGCGACGGCCACGCGCCGCGCCTCGTCATTCGCGAGGCCGGCGAACCAGCGTTCGGCGGCGCGGACGATATCCTTTGACTGCTCTATCCGGGTATCCAGCGCGGGGCCGTCAGTCACCGGCACGATCGTACCCATTACGAGGCGCTCCAGGTTGTGTGGGAACCGAAGCTGGGAAACAACATATGCAGACGCCCGCGCTAGGAATTCCGCGGTCTCGGGGCCGAAGCAACCGGAGGCGGCACCGATTGCCAATCGCCGCTCGATGTGCTTGGTAATAATAGAGGTCAGGGCCTGATCGTCGTACGCGCCCTCCTGCCGGAGCTCGTGTACATAGCGATCGAGATCCCCACGCTCCCCAAGTTTGGTTCGACTACAAACCTCCTCTAACAACCCCGCTCTTGTGGTGACAACGACCCTGTTTCTCTGGGCAATCTGAACGAGCAATTCGAATTGGTTACCTCCGGCAGGCTCCTCAAGGCTCACTGCTCCAAATGGGTCATCAAGGATTATGAACTCGCCCTCCAACGAATTTCGCTGCCGGACGAGTGACTCAAAGTCGAGGGCCAGCATCCGTGCACCAGGCTCGCGCGCGCCGCCGGCGAGTAGGAGACCCATCGCTGTAGTCGTCTTCCCCACGTGCGGAGGCCCGCTTAGGACGAGCAACCCAGCAGACGTGAGTTGTTCAAGCGCGCGGTTGAATGAGGCGGGGGGCACGAAGATGGCGTCGTGCTGCTCAACAGCTCCCGCGCTCGCGGCTTTGGGCCAGTTGCCACCGTCACCAAATTCTTGCTCTAGAATTGCAAGAATCTCGGATTGTTTGTCTTGGGAGAGCGCCTGAATGCACCCCGAAAGGGATTCGAAATCCAGGACATGCTTGTCGAATGAAAAGGCAAAACTGTGAGGCATTACGTTCGCAAGATCAACTTGATAGCGGGTCTGTTTCTTTCCCAGCACGAACACATACACCACGCTGTAGGATTGATTCAATTCCTGTGTGAAAAACGTCTGCAGGGTATCGCGGATCTTTGGGCCGGACGGGTCGCCAGTAACCTGAAACGCGACCTTCGCATCTAAATCACCGAGATCGATAGCTGGGTGATTCGGCTTGTCCCTGTCGAGATTTCGAAGCGCTGGCAGGCCGTGGGTGCGCGCCAAAATATCCCGCAGCAAATCCTGTGCCGCGCGGTTGAGATCGGTGAAATACGCGGCCTGAAGCAGCGCAGCTTCCGTGGAGAACCGTGACAATAGCATCGCGATTTCGTGCTGAAGATCGAGAGACCTCATA
>DASRZA010000222.1:0-5906 GCA_035686845.1 Armatimonadota bacterium
GTAATAGCGCTTGTGTTTCATCCTTCATCCTTCATCCTTCATCCCTCGTTCTACCGCGGCCATCGCTCAGCGATACCGGGCATGGACGGGAATGGGCCGTGAGGCTCGGTCTGATACCAGTAGGCGACGGAGGCGATGTCGTCTTCGAGCGGCTGAAACTTGCCGTTGGGCCACCAGCCGAGCGCCTGGATGGTGACACGGAGATCCTGAGTGAACCGGATCGGATCCATGATATGCCAGCGATACAGCCCGTGCTTTGGAACCTCGCCCGGTTCTCGCCGCCACAGCGGATACCCAAGGAACGGAGTGGAAAAGGTGTCGCCGAATCCCCATGCGCCGCCAAAGTAATCTTCTGTACCTGTGCCGCAGATGGTCGGAAACTCCCCATCGCCATCCATGAAGAACTTGATTTCACCTTCACCCCACCAGCCGTTGGCGAGCTGTGTCCACGCAAGGGACGTTCCAACATAATGGCCCTTTCCATTAACGCCATCCAGAATCACATGCTCGGGCGCATGGCGAGGCGTGACCGATCGGCGCCAGTGCGCGTGGAATCGACCGGCGTTCTGCGGAACCGGCGCCAGGGCATAAGTCATCTGATAGAAGAATCCGCCAATCTCGTCGTCACGCTGGTTTTCAATCGTGATCCGGGCGTGCTCGAACGGCATAGGCCAGTAGGAATTGAATCCGCCCGATGGATTCACCGCAATCGGCAGGGAATTGACGCTGTAGCGCAGTCCATGTCCGTTCGCGAAGAAATCGCCAAGTGGGGCCTCAATGGAGGGCGAAGTTTCTCCATCCCAGTAGGCGCGCAGGATTGTATCGCGGTAAGCACGCGGATCGACGGTGATCCAGATATGCTGAATTACCCCGGGCTCGTCGATTTCCGCGAGAGTAGTGGTCGAACGAGGGGCCAGCGTGATACAGGGCCGCACCTTCCAGGATCGCCCGAGCCAGCCGGCGGGCCCTGCGCCTCCCGGATCCTCACGGGCCCCCTGCGCCACGGCGCCAGTTGGGTTTTCAGCCGAGATAGACCGGGTCTTCGCGTCCGATATCATCGGGATCGACCCGAGGCCCGCGGTCAAATGTCTAAATGGTTCCACTTGCGGCTCCTTTCTTCAGCCTGGTTGGCGCCTCCAAACGACAGGCGCAAGCGCATACGATAAATGCTCGAGATCTATGCTGACACAATCCGCCGGAATTTGCGCCATTCGTGAGCGTTCGAAATGTTCTCCTCCTTGACACCTCTTCCGGCAAAAGTTTATAATTCCGCGGCGTTCGAGGTACGTGACCCCTGACTGGAAACGTCGGGTTTCGAAGCCAGATTAGCTCGAAGGGCGAGGCTTTAGAGCAGCAGGAGCAGCATGGAACAGTGGGATATCACTTCAGCGGACACCAAGGAGAAGGTGCGGTTTCTGGAATCGATCCTGGAAGCGGACACCGCCTGGGACTGTCTGGGGATGATTGCGTCGCTCGCAACCGATCCGGCGGCAGAAGTGCGTGAGCTGGCGCTCAAGGCGTTCTGGGACTGCGCGGATCCGCGCTATCTTGATCTGATTCTGGATGCCGCGTGCGAAGACACCGAGATCGATGTCCGACGGTCCGCCATCGCCGCGTTGGGCCGTTACGTCTATGATGGATTCGTGCTCGAGGAGCTTGACGAATCCGACTTCAATGACGTGAAGAACGTCCTGCTGACCACTCATCAAAACCCCGACGAGCCGCTGGACATTCGACGAACCGCACTCGAGGCTCTCGGTTTTATCACCGACGAAGAAATTGAGAACCTCATTGGAACGGCCTATAGAAACCCCGAGCGCATGATGCGAATCAGCGCCATCTTTGCCATGGGACGGTCAGGTACGCGTACCTGGGACGATATAATCAAAGCGGAGCTGCGAAGCCGCGATCACGAAATGCTTTTCGAAGCCATACGGGCAGCGGGCGAGACCTACTTGCAGAGCGTGGCGCCGTCGCTGGAAGAGCTCACCGAGAACCCGGATCGCGACATTCGTTTGGCCGCAATCAATGCGCTTGGCAAAGCCGGTCGGCCGGAGTCCGTATCGGTACTCCGGAGGCACGCGCTCTCCGCCGACGAAGATATTCGTGATATCGCCGCCGCGGCGCTCATAGACTTTGATATCTTTCAAAGTGACGCCGCGGTCGAAGGAGACGATAAAGATTGGTAGCCTCCGTGAATGACGCGCTCTCGCATCCCGAGCATCCTGAAGGTTGGTTCACCCGGAGCGTCGCTTGAAGGCAGCACTTGGAATCGACCTGGGCGCCACACATTTTCGTTATGCCGTCGTCGATCCGACAGGGGACGTACTCGAGCAGCACCGGGGCGATACGCCGACCGAGCGGGGTAAGATAGTTCCCCTGCTGCAGCGCAGCATTGCGAGATGCCTCGAACGGCACCCCGACCTGTTGGGAGTTGGCATCGGGGTTCCCGGCGCGGTGCGGGGCGGAGTTGTAGAATCCAACAACCTCTCCTGGTCCGCATTTCCGCTGCGGGACGTCCTGGGCATTGATTCCCCTCCACTGCTCATCGAGAATGACATCAACGCCGCAGCGGTGGGAGAATGGATGTTCGGCGCCGCACGCGGTATGAGAAACGCCATACTTCTCACGGTATCGACCGGCATTGGCGCGGGGATCCTGGTGGAGGGCCAGCTCTACCGGGGCGCGCATGGAATCGCCGGTGAGGTCGGCCACACCGTAGTTGACCTCAACGGAATTCTCTGCGGCTGCGGTCGTCGCGGCTGCTGGGAGATGATCGCGTCCGGCACCGCGCACCGCCGCCGGATTACCGAGGCGTATCATTCCGGGACCTGGCCCAATCTCACCTGTGAGCCAACTCCCGAGGAGGTGACCGAGCGAGCGCGTTTGGGCGACCGGGCTGCGCTCGCGCTCGTGCGCCGCACCGCGCGCTACCTTGCGATCGGGATCGCCAACCTGGTGAATCAGCATGACCCGGAGGCGATAATCCTCACCGGCGGCTTTGCCCGGAGCAGTTGGGACCTCATTTCCGGCTACGTATCTCAGGAGGTGGATGAGCAATCTCTCACACGGGACGTCCGGCTCATGCTCGGCCGTCTGGATGACGACGCCGGGGTGATTGGCGCGGCATCGCTCGTGTTCCACGCGGGGGCGTGATAACGACCCCTCAAAAGGGGGCTCGGGGTACCAAGCGCGAGGCGCGAGGTACGCACGGCCGATTCTCCGGCCGTCGTCGTTCGTTCGAGCCTTGTCCTCTCGCCGCAGACCTCTCTCCCGACCTCTCCCCTGCGAGGGGAGAGGAGCCTGTCCGCTACGAACTGCCTCTCTCCCGACCTCTCCCCTGCGAGGGGAGAGGAGCCTATCCGCTACGAACTGCCTCTCTCCCGACCTCTCCCCGAAACGGGAGGCGGCGCCCGGTCGGCCTTCGTGTCACACACTCACAACCCCACACACTCACGCACTCACACACTCACACACTCACGCACTCACACACTCACACACTCACGCACTCACATACTCACACGCTCACAACCCCACACACCCACATACTCACCCACGAACCGTCCGCGCCCCGCGCCCCGCGCCTCGTACCTGTTCCTCCCCCTGCTATACTGGCAGCAGGGTAGTTCAAACGATGACGGAACACACAGGATGACGGATCAGGCCGACGGGGAAACCCCCGCGTGTAGTGAGAGTTTGCTGGCGGCGGTGCGCCAGATTACGGACGAGCATCCCCGCGTTCCACTCCTTGCGCTGGGCCAGACGGTGTTCTGGGATGAACCCATTAAAGCGGTGGTCCGCAAAGCGATGAGCGCGGCCGCGCCTGACGCCAAAATGGTTCTCGCTGTCCATGACACCGACTACTTCGCCCGGCCACACGCCACACTGGCCAGCGCCGAACCGTTCCTGGTCCTCCCGCATAATGATGGATCGACGCAAAACCTCTGGTGCGCTGCGGGGGAGCTGTCGCAGCTCTTTGGCGGCGAGACCGTACTCACTCGTTCCGCCCTCCGCTCAGCCGGCGCCCGGTTGGACATCGCGGCTCAGGCGCGAGATGAAACGCTCCATGACCTGGTGGACAGGGTTACCGAAGCGTGGGGCTGGCGCGGAATCGCGCACACCAGCGGCGTGGAAACCCTCACCTATGAGGTCCCGATCAGGGCTGTCATTGAGACGCTTATTCGCCTCCTGGATTGGGGCTTCTCGGCCTCAGCCAGGACATTATGCCGCTGTACCGGGCCCGAACAGGCCGAGGCGGTGGCTTCGCAGGTTCGGGCGTTCATCGACGCCGCGGCCGGCGCCAATCCGGACGGCTCTCTTTCGGACCTTTACCAGGCGCTGCTTCCGCAAATGTACGCGCTTGCTGGCGGCGAGGATCTCGGCGGCTTCGAAGTCTCACATTCACTCGCCGAATCCCGCTTCAACGGGGAGACCGCCAGCCGCCCGCGATTCCGGATCGTTGATCTGTTCCTGAATCCCGACTCCCGCGATATCTGCGCCACCGCCTATAATAACGCCGTCCACGGGTCAGAAATCTATGGCCTCGATCGATTCGGCGCCGGCGCGATCCCTTTCGACGTGGTCACTCCCGAAATCGGCCGCGGCGTGCTGCGAATCACCGATGAAGGCGTTCACGTGGAGGGCCGGTCCGCCCAGTTCATTCCAACTGTCAGCCGGGTCGAGAGCGTCTCTGCGCTGGCCGCGGTTCTTAACGAGCGATACGGAAATGACATCAGCCTGGTCGGCAAGGCGGTGACCTGGATTGCGATCTTAGCCGCGGAGTTTATCTTTGTATTTCACGAGGGCGCTTCCGCCTACACACGCCGGACTCGTCAGATGCTCGAAGAAATGCGGCGTCACGGCGTCGTTCACGACGTGAATCCTATTCTCCGCGTGCGCCACAGCGCGTGGGACGCGCTCGCTGAGGTGCGCGCCGGTTTCTGCCTGCCGGACCATTACGCTGAGGCGTTTGGGGAGCGAGAGATCTCAGCCCGCCGGTTTTCCGAGCGGTGGCGCATGGTCATGGATGAGCAGGAGTCGCTGCTGTTAGAGCTGGGCCAGCTCCGACGCCCCGTTGACCTGCTCCACTTCCTGGCGAATCGAGGAGGTCCGTGGCCGGGGCGGCTCCACGACTATCTGAATGCCCGGGGCGTGATCCGGGCGGCCAACGGATCGGCGCCGGAACACGCGCGAGAGGCGAAGCGTCTCCGGGAGGAACATTATCGCGCAGGGATCGAGATCGATCACCTTCAAAAGCAGTTAGGCGAGTTTCGTCGGAGACGGCTGGCTGAAGCCGGGTCTTCTTTCCACACTGGCCGGGATCCCGACTCAGAATTCCAAGCCATTGATGGCCGGATGGCGCAGCTCCGGGAACACCGTAACGATTTGAAAGCCCGCCAGAATCGATTGAAGCGCGAGGCGTCCGTTGCGCGCTCGAGCGAGTCTTACCGGCAGGCGCAGGCGACCCGCCTTGGGATCGAATCGCATGCCGAATTGGAGCGCATCGAACTCGCCCGCCGGGCCTACCTGGTGGTACACTCGCTCGAATCCAACAATCGGCGGCCGACGGGCTGGTGGCTGCCCATGGTCTCCCCGGATGGCGCGTGGTTCAACGCTATCTGCCGGAGCGCGTCCGGCTATATCGAGCCGCTATGAACCAGGGATCGGGCGCTCTACTCGAAGTTCGGAGTCCTCCTGACTTCCGAACCAGGTGGCCTCAATGCCTTTGAACTTCCCCTTTGAGAAAATGCAGGGTGTGGGCAATGATTTCGTGGTCGCGGAAGCGCGTCATTTGCCGAGCGTGGACCTACGATCGTTGTCAATCCGAATCTGTGACCGCCATTTGGGCGTGGGCGCTGACGGGCTGCTGATCCTTGCCGAATCGGACGAGGCCGATTACCGGATGC
>DASRZA010000223.1:0-3510 GCA_035686845.1 Armatimonadota bacterium
GCCGGGGACCGCTATATCGTTGGAGCCGGCTGCGAGGCGCCTCGCGACACGCCGTTGGAGAATCTCCAGGCCCTCGCCCGCTACGCTCAGCAAAATACGGCGACGGCGGCTTCGCCCGGAACGCGGCCTGTGTAGACCCACGGTTCCGCCCGGAGCGCGCCCCGTGTAGACCCACGGTTCCGACTATCGGGGAGTGAGCGCCAATTTCTGTTACTGAGCAGAGCGAGATTGCGGTAACTGATCACCCGGCCGGGGCGCCGGATACCAGCATGCCGTGCACAAGCACTCTGATTTACCGGGCGGAAACGTCTTTCACGCCAGGGAGAGCCGGGCCGAAACGAGCGTGTCACCCGGTTGGCGCTGAAGCTCGAACCCGAGAGTCTCGCAGATTCGCTGCATCCCAATGTTGTCGGCTAAGATAGAGGCCCTGATTTCTCGCACGCCTTCTTGCTTCCCAATCTGGACGAGCTGCCGCAAAAGCATCGTTCCGAGCCCCTGTCTCTGCTGCTGGTCCCTTACCAACATGGCGAATTCGGCGCGGTCGGTGTGCGGCAGCTTGCTCAGGCGGCCGATGGCGAGAATCTCGGGTTTCTCGCCAGATTGTCGCAAGACGACCAGCGCGATCTCCCGATCGTAATCATTGAAGCAGATCCGGATCAGCCGGTCGTGCGCAATCCGCTGGCTCAGCCGCAGCGGCTGAAAATACCGGAGATAGACACTGCGATCGGAGAGCGCCTGGTGAAAACTCACCACTAACGGCTCATCCTCCGGCCGGATCGGGCGCAGCGTCACCGGTGTGCCATCTCGCAGTGTTGACTGCTGGATGTACTGCGCCGGATAGGGGCGAATCGCCAGTTGCGGAAGGTCTCTGTCGGTGACGCCGGCCGGTTGAAGTACGATCCGGGCATCGAGGGCGAGCAGACCGTCTCCCGAAGCCAGGAGCGGATTGATATCGATCTCCTGTATCGCGGGCTGTTCTACCACGAGGTGGCTGAACCGAACGAGCAGGGATTCTAAGGCAGGCAGATCCACCGGTTTGCGACCACGAACTCCCTGCAGCGCTTTGTAGATGCGTGTCTGCTCGATTGTGCGCCGGGCCAGCGTCGTGTTGAGCGGAGGCAGCGCGAGCGCCCGGTCTTGCAGCACTTCGACGAGCTGCCCGCCCATTCCAAACAGAATCACCGGGCCGAACTGCGGATCGATACTGCTGCCCAGGATCAGCTCATAACCCTCGAGTCGAACCATCGGCTGTACCGTGACACCCTGGAAATGCTCCGCGCCGGCCTTTTCAGCGACGCTCTTCTGAATCGCACGGAACGCGCTCCGGACCGCATCGGCGTCCTTGAGGTTGAGCTGCACGCCTCCAACGTCGGTCTTGTGAGTGATCGTCTCGGAGTGGAGTTTGAGCACCACCGGGAAACCCGTTTTTTTGGCAATATCGATCGCGTCGTCTTCACTCGCGGCAATCGACGTGGGAACCGTCGGGATGCCGTAAGCCCGCAGGATCTGCTTGGCTTCCAGCTCGGTGAGGAGTGTTCGTCCCGCTTGCCGCGCGGCTTCGATCGCATGACTTACTTCATCCCGAGACGCCGCCCCGGTGGATTCCTCCAGGAGGCTCGGTGTCTCGTACAATCCGTGAAGGTTGTCACTGTACTGCCACAAATAATTGAACATCCTTGCGGCGGTGTCGGGGAAAGGAAAGTTCGGGATTCCGACGCTGCTCAGAACCGCCTGTCCCGCCGCGACTGCCGGTCCGCCCATCCAGCTTGCGAGGATTGGCTTGCCGTCGGTGTGAGCGTGGGGCCGCATCGCTTCCGCCGTTCGTGTCGGTTGGGTCATGGCCTGCGGCGTCAGGATCACCAGCAATCCGTCGCTGCCGGAGTCGTTGGCCACAGCCTCGAGCGCCTTCGCATACCTGTCCTCACCCGCGTCGCCCAGAATATCGATCGGGTTGGAGTGACTCCAGTGCGCGGGAAGCAGCTCGTTGAGTGTCTTCAGCGTCTCTTCAGAAAGCGCCGCAAGCTCCCCGCCTCCCCGGATCAGGCCGTCCGTGGCCAGCACGCCCGGCCCCCCCGCGTTGGTCAGGATAGCGAGTCGCGGACCCCGCGGTCGAGGCTGGGAGGCCAGAATCCCGGCCATGTAGAAAAGGTCCGAGATATTATCCACGCGGAGGACGCCGCATCTCCGGAAAGCCGTCTCGAGAACTTCATCGCTGCCCGTCAGGGAACCGGTATGGGATGCCGCAGCCTTCGCGCCGAGCGCTGTCCGACCCGCCTTGATGACGATGATCGGCTTCGTAAGCGCCACTTCCCGGGCCGCCGAAAGAAAGGCCCGCGCGTCACCGATAGACTCGACGTAGAGGACGATACTTTTGGTGTGGGGGTCATTGCCCAGGTAATCGATGAGATCGCCCCAGCCCACGTCCAACATGGAGCCGATAGAGACGAACGCGCTGAACCCGACCATCTCGCGCAGGCTCCAATCCAGAATGGCCGTGCAGAGAGCGCCGCTCTGGCTCACCAGGGCTACGCTGCCGGGGCGGGCGATGGTCTGGGCGAACGTGGCGTTTAACCCCGTCACCGGACTCATCACTCCCAGGCAGTTCGGTCCGATGACCCGGAGGCCTCCGGCGCGAGCCTCGTTGAGAACCTGCCGCTCCAACTCTGCGCCCTCGGACCCGGTCTCTTTGAACCCGGCCGAGATGATAATTGCGCCGCGGACGCCTTTCTCCGCACATTCCTTGATAATGCCCGGAACCGCAGGCGCAGGCGTGGCGATAACGGCCAGGTCAACGGGACCGGGCGTCTCACCCACCTTTGAGTACGCTTTAATCCCCAGGACCTGCGGACGCCGTGGATTTACCGGGAAGACGGCGCCTCCGAACGGGCTGGCGATAAGATTCTGGATGAGGGTCCGTCCCACGGCGCCCTCGGTTTCTGTCGCGCCGATCACCGCAACACTTTGCGGCCTGAAGAAAACGTCCAGCGCGTGTGGCTCGTAACGCAGCAGATCATGCGTGGGGTCGGTCGTGGCTGGTTTTGCGGCGTCGCTCAAAGATTCATCCTCGGTTCGTGGTCAAGGTCGGAAGGGACATCGAGTCCCTCTCACACGACCATCATACTCTGACTGGCGCATCCCTGTCACCCCCTCCCAACGCCGCCGTCGCTAGCCCTCGAAGATCCGGGCGCCAATGAACAGCGGTGGTTTCCCGGATTCCCTCAAGCGCCGCGACCGCTTCCATTTGACGTGTCACGCGCGCTGTGGGCGCCCCTTATTCCTGCAGCGAGGACAACCAGATCAACACCGAAAAAATGAGTATTGCTAGAATTATGTCGGATACCTGGCTGTTCATACTAACCCTCCCACGCAGCGCGTCTGGCAAACGTCCGTCGAGGACCTGATGATGTTCTTTCATCACTTTAGAGTGCGTTGAACGCGCGAATGTCCACCAATAGACGGATTCTGCCAGCAGTTAACCGGTATCGCCGTTTCACAATCCGTCATTCTGTG
>DASRZA010000224.1:0-13618 GCA_035686845.1 Armatimonadota bacterium
CGGGGCGGCTACGCCATACCCCTCGGAAAAGCCCCGCGGCAGATTGAGCTTGAGGAGCACCGGTAAAAGGGATGGCGGCGCGGCCCCCCGGCCCCCGATAACGGGGAAGAGCCAATCGCGTCGTCATTCCAGAACACCACCGGCGCCGCAAACTACTGGCCCGGTACGTACGGGGCGCTCATAATCCCTCCGCCTCCGCCCCCACCGTTGGCTTCGGTATCTTTTACCGCAAAGAAGGGTTGGATATTGTGGCTGCGGAATACCTGGTCAAGCGCCTGTTCGGCTTCCGTAAGTCGCGTGCTCTCTTCCGCCTGCGCTCCGGGGAGCTGCTGGAGGAGTTTTTCGAGGTTATTGATCTTTTCCGACGAAACGGCCGAATGAGTGTTCATTTGGCCGTTGGAAACCGAAACAGGATTGTTCTGGCTCTCGGCGTTGGCGAGTGATATAAACGGAGTCATCGCGGCGCGATAGTAGCCCTGCAGATCGCGGCAGCTGGGAGGCACACCAGGCGACTGCTGCAGCGAATCCACCTCCTGCACGAGGTGAACATGATCCGCCGCCATCTCCTGCACGGCGGGTTGGAGCTGCCCGAGGTCCTTCGTAATTTTGTCCAGTCCGTCGCCCAGATCGCCGCTCATCAATTGACTTAGCATGTTGGTGGTGACGGCGTCTGCATTGGCGCCCTGTGGCCCGCCGGCATAGCCGGCAAAGATTCCGCTGAGACGCTGATTAAAGCTGGCGTTGATCTGCTGCCGCTCCGCCTCAATTCTTGCCAGCGCTCGCAGATAGGGCATGACGTCATCCATGGGCTGCGCGTTGGCCGGCGGTGGACCGGCCGGCTGGTTGGCGAGGCCGCGGCCATTCATAGACGGCGCTGTGGCGTTCGCGAGACCGCGCCCATTCATCGAAGGCCCCGTGGCATTGGCGAGACCGCCCCCTCCCAGTGGAGTGACGCTCGCATTGGCAAGCCCCGCGCCATTCGCGCGCGCGCCGTTTGCATTGGCAAGGCCGGTTTGCGGCGCATTGGGCGCCGTTGCGACCGCGATGCCGCTGCCATTGGCCGAACCCGCTGTTCCGCTTGCCAAACCGCCGCGGCCATGCACCACCGCCGCGGTAACCCCGATCAGGCTGGCGGCGAGCAGTATGAGCATGGCGATCAGCGTCTTCGGCGGGCCCGAAGGACGGACCGGTAGAGCCCCCGGCGCCGCGCCTATGGGACGCGAGCCTGGCATCGTCGTTGGAGTAGACCCCGGCGCATTACCGGGCGGCGTGGTCGCCGCTCCACAGCGGAGACAGAACTGGCTCCCCTGGGGAAGTGTATGCCCGCACTGGCTGCATTTCATCATAGACCTCTTATAAACCTCTTAACCATCCGGGCCGGGGAATCCCGGTGATAACCTCCGGTCGACTGAAGCGAGAATCGCGCTTGCGCAATCGCCTATACCAGTTTCACTCCGGCGGCTAAGAATCCCTCTCGCAATGCGGCGCGAAGCTCCATTTCCGCGGCTTTTTGCCGGCCCGGCGCCGCGGTGGCGACAATTCGCATTGTTACCTTTGTTCCATCCAGCGCCGTCATTCCCTGCACCGCTACGGGGCTAACGACGTCGCCATCGCTCGATTCACACTTCTTGCTCAAATGGGCGACAACTTCTCGCACCGCCGCAAGGTCCTGATCCGGCCCAACGCTCAAGTCTACTGCGGCGCTCAGCCCACCTCGGGAATGGTTGGTTACCAGGCTGATGTCGCCATTCGGCATCATGTTAATCCGGCCGATGTCATCCCGTATCTTCGTGACTCTTATACCCACCTCTTCCACCACTCCGGTGATGACGCCGATGGTCACCGTATCTCCCACGGAGTACTGATCCTCCATAAGGATAAAAAAACCGGTGATAACGTCGCGTACAAGTTTTTGGGCCCCGAATCCTACGACGACTCCAAGGATACCTGCGGTTCCAAGAGCCGCGCTGAGCAGCCCGACGAAATGGACGTTCCAGGTCGCAAGAATGCCGATGACCGCGAAAAACGAAAGCGTGTATCGTGCGACGCTCAGGAAGAGGCTGATGAGCGTGCGGCGCCGGGCGGCCTGGTGAAATTCATTTTTCCGGAGATCGCTCTCCAGCAGCGGCTGCATCAGCCGCTGGACCAGCGCCTGGGCGATCCGGATCAGCAGCCACGCGCCCAGCCAGATCAACAGGATGATGACGAGGTGCGTTAACAGGTTGAGATAGGTGTCGCGGCTGCTCAGTGTCGAGAGGATATGCCGCCATTCGGGAATATGCGGCAGCTGGGTGGAAAGGTTTCCAGCGAGTCCTTTCATAGGCGGCTCCCGATCTCAGGCCATGTACTTTCTGAGGTGGCGCAGTCCCAGGCTCAGGCCCTCCTCAAATCGCTCGTCGGCGAACACCGGATCTTCGTGCTCGATGATGATGTCGCCATCGTAGTTCGCGTCCGCGAGGGCGCTAAAAATGCCCTTCCAATCCACCTCACCCCAGCCCGGAATCCGGTAGCGCCACCACCCGTCGCCGAGTATTCCTTCGCGGCGAAGCACGTCGCCCCGCACTTCGGTGTCTTTGGCATGGAATGCGAAGACGCGTGAAGAAAACTCCCGCAGAGCCAGAATCGGGTCAATCCCCTCCCAGACTAAATGCGAAGGATCGAACTCGAGCCCGATGGCTTCGGAGGGCACCGCCTCGAACATCCGCTCCCACATGGCGGGGCTCCAGGCGATATTCCGTTTGCCGTGCGGGCAGTTTTCAATACCGATTCGAAAACCCCGGTCTTCGGCGATTTTAGCGAACTCGCCAAAGATCTCGCGGTAAGATTTTAACCGTTCGGCGTCATCGGCGCCGGCGACCCAGGCGTTACAGCAGATTGTGGGCGTGTTGAGGGATTCGGCCACGTCCATCGCACGCTGCAGATGTTTTCGCGCTGCCGCCGCGTTCGCCTGTTTTGGGGCTGCGTAGTCTTCGGAATGAAAGACGGTAAGAACCTCAACCCCCTCCTCTTCGAACAGATCGCGGGCCTGCTGAATCTCATCATCGGTGACCGACGCGGGGTCCAGCGGCGTACCGGGCGCCAGAACCAGCTCAATGCCATCGAAGGTCGCCGAAGAGGCGAAACTGATCCGTTCCTCATTAAAGGGCGTGCAAAAACCGAGTTTCATAAGAATTCCTATTTCCGGCGGTTCGCCTTTTTGGCGGTTTTCCGGGCGATTATTTCAGTGATAGATGAGCGGCGGACGCTCATTCTTTCGAAATCTAAGATCCCGAACGCAGCAGCTTCTTGAAGAGCGCATAGCCTTCCATCTCGGCGTCGCCCACGTCATGAATAATATAGTTGGTGAGATAATCCTCACAGAACCCCGGTGGCAGACCCAACTCAACCGCGGCGTCTTCGGCGAGGCTCGGGATAGCCGTCCGCCCGAGCCGCATGGCCTGAACCAGATCGGGCGTGACACGCTCGGCAAGGCCGGCGTCCGGCCCGGCCCACATTGCAAAGACAAACGGCAGGCCCGAAAACCGGAACCATTCTTCTCCCAGGTCATACGTTCTATACTGGCCGGCGTCAACCTGCAGCGCCGGATCTCCGATTAAAAGGGCCCCGTCTACGTCTCCCGCTTCCATCATGCTCACAGGTTCTCCGGAAGAGGTTAGCTCGGCGCCACTTCCAAAGTGATGCTTCAGCAGCAGCCTGAGCATCGCGACCGACGACATAGAAGTATTCGTCGCCGCAATGCGCCGCGCGTCACGAACCATGCCCCTGGTCAGGAGCAGGATGCTCCGAACAGGTCCACGGCACGCAATCCCCACGCCGGGCGCCAGCGTCAGCTCCGGATGCCAGGCGCAATATCCCATCGGCAGCAGCCCAAAATCCGCCTCGCCGGACTGAACCTTCTCCGGCAGCCGGCTCGGCACGTCCCGCGTAACTTCATACCCCGGAACCGCGCCATTCTCCAGCGCTGCGATGAGCGGCCGGGTATTCAAATACGAGACCGCCGCCAGTTTCACCTTCCGTGGCGCCTCTCCGTTTTCCGTCTCCCCGCTCACGATCGTCTCACTCACGTGCTTTATCCTCGCCGGCGAAGTCTCGAAAAAAGCGGCTCGGCGTGGGATCCGACTGGCCGTGATAGCGACTTTTAAGTTCCGGGGAACCGTACGGCCGGTCCACCGGGGTCGTCATCTGATTAAACGAAATCTGCCCGATCTTCATTTTATAGTAGATGGTGATCGGCAGGTTCGCCACATTGCTCAGCTCAAGCGTCAGATTTCCTTCCCAGCCAGGGTCCACGTAACCGGCGGTGGAATGAATCAGTAGTCCAAGCCGGCCGAGCGAGCTCTTCCCTTCCAGCCGGGCCACCAGGTCGTTGGGCAGCTTGATCCGCTCCAACGTGCTTCCAAGAACAAACTCGCCGGGATGGAGGATAAACGGCACATCGTCTTCGATCTCCACCAGTTCGGTGAGATCATCCATTTCGGATCGGACGTCGATATAGGGATGCCGCTGGCCGCGAAACACCCGGAACTTGCGATCCACGCGCAGGTCAACACTGGAGGGCTGAATAAAATCCGGCTCCAGCGGATCAATCACGATCCGGCCGGCGGCAATCTCCTCTTTGATCGTTCGGTCGCTCAATACCATACGCGCAGCCTTTTTATCCCGGCGCCCACAAAACCCTCAAAGGAAGTATAGCCCGCGTTCAGTTGAGAGTCGATTCCTCGTACCTCGCGCCGGCTTTTTGGGAATACGCAGGACCCGGCCGATTATTTGGCGAAGATAGCTGCGGGGTAGTTTCAAGGGCCATGACACGGCAGTCCTGCGCCTGGCCGGCAAATCGTGAGAGCCATGCTCATCCGCCTGCGAAATCTATCGCAGCGACCGGATCGCTTCCGCAAGCGCGGCAAGCTCGGTCTCGGTGTTGAAGATATGTACGGAGGCGCGGATCGCATCGGGTTCGACGTTGCGGCAGAGAATCTTATGGGTCTTCCAGAGGCGATCGACTACGTCTTTCGCGGCGAATCCGTCCACCCGGAAAGACAGAAGCCCGGTGGAAAGCTCCGGGCCGCGGGGGCTGACGATCGAGACGCTGGGAATGGAGCGCAGTCGTTCTTCAAGCAAGTTGGAAAGCGCCAGGATTCTGGCCCAGACAGCGGCCGGCTCATTCCGTTGATACAGGTTGAGAACTTCTCGAAACCCCGCCAGCAGTCCATGATTGATGGTGGCGGATTCGAACCGCCGACCATCCGGGAACAGCGTGTACCGCCCGGCAGCGTCAACGTGCGGCCCCGAAGCCCAGCCGAGTCGTGACGGATGCGGAGTCCAGACGGCCTCCGACGAAACGTAGAGCCCGCCGACGCCATGCGGGCCCATCAACCACTTTTGTCCTGAAAGCGCGTAGAAGTCGCAGCCGAGCGCTTTTACGTCCACGTCGAGATGCCCCGGTCCCTGCGCGCCGTCCACCAACACGGCAGCGCCGCGGCGGTGGGCGACTTCGGCGATTTCAACGATGGGAAGCCGCAGTCCAGTACACCACGAGGCATGACTGACGCAAACGAGCCGGGTCCGGGCGCCTATCTCGTGCTCCAGTCGTTCGGCGATGCCCCTGCCATCCGGGGGAATGGCTGCCACTCGCACGCGAATGTCGAACCGGTCCCGCAGATAAAACCAGGGCAGCAGGCCCGAAGCATGCTCCTGATCAAAGGTGATAACTTCATCGCCCGGTTTCCAGTTGACGCCGGCGCCTACGAGGTTAAGCCCATCGGTCGTATTATTGCAGAGCGTGATCTCCTCAGGCGCAGCGCCGATAGCGCTGGCGATTCCGGCGCGCGTGTCGGCTTCGATCTGGAGCGATTCTGCGAAAACCCGCGGGGCAAACGGTCCCTCCTCCGCCTGTCGTGCTAAAAACTTCTGGATCGCGTCGAGCGCCGGGCGCGGCGTCGGCGCCGACGCGCCACTGTTCAGATAAATGACGTGTGAGAGAGCCGGAATCGAGCTGCGAAGTTTTGTTATATCCATCGGCATAGATTGATGATACCCAACAGCGGGCCGCAGGCGTTTATATTTACTTCGTGATAGGTCATCCACCATCCTTCCCCCGTCATCGGTCTCACCTTCTCACACTCCCACACCCCCACACACTCCCACACCCCCACACACTCCCACACCCCCACACCCTCACACACCCCCACACCCTCACACACCCCCACATCCTCCCACACCCCCACACCCTCACACACCCCCACTCTCACATCCTCACACCCTCGCACTGTCCTCCGCCCCGCACCTCGCGCCTTTGCTCGCGCCAATATACCGCGCCAGCACGCGTCTTAATTAAATGAGGCTCGATTCCCTCAGACCCGATTACCTTTGCAGCGTACTCGCTCTTGCTTCTGAAAAGCGCCGGAACCGTGTGGCGCTCAGTGGATGAAGAACGAGCATTGGCTGTGGCAAACCGCAGCCAGGAGAATCTTGAATGGCGCAATTACAGGAACCGTTAGTTGCGAGGTACCTCTCCGGTCAGATGTCGTCACAGGAGATGGATGAGTTTGAAAAGCGCCTCGCCGCTGAGCCTGCTCTGTGGGATGAGATTCGCGCCAGCAGGGCGTTTCACAACGCAGCATCCCGGGCGGTGGATGCTCTAACACAAATGGAAATCGGCGCCGTTGGCGCCGGATTGGCGTCAAACATTGATGGCGCTAATTACAATGGTTCTAGTTCCGGGAGGATCAGCAGGATGCATGCCGGGTTTAATTTCTCCTTACCCAAAATCGAAGATTCCCCCATCCGGCGGTCAAACTTGCTGGCGTCCCTGAAAGGGACTGAAGCGGATGGGACGACTACGCGCAGTGTTGGCGCGTCCTTTGCGCTGCACGTGCTGGGGCTCTTCGCGCTCACGTTCATAACCTTTGGCAGCACCGGGGGTAAAATCTCGCGCGCCACTGTACGGGCGCCAATTCAGATCAAATTCGTCCCCGCCGAAACCAGGCCCCAGGATCTTTCCAAGACCCAGACGGTCCTCAAGCCAGTGAAAACAGCGCCTGCGCCCACGTTTGCGCAGCCTCAAAAACGGACATTGGCGCCGCAAACGCGCCCGGTTCAGCGGCCGAAGCCCGTGCAGAAAGTTCAGCCGAAACCGATCGTACAGCGAAAGCCGGTCCAGCCAACGCCGGTTGTAAAGACAGTTCCGCCGAAGCCGGCTCCGGTCAAACCGACTACGCCGCCGGTACGGCCGACGACAACGACTCCGCAGTCGCCTGTGTTGACGGCGATGGCGCCGGCGACAGCCAGCCCCGCCAAGACATTTACGGTACCCGAGACGCCCGCCACGACGGTGCAAACACCCAGGGCGGTGAATACGGCGCTCTCGACGCCCACAGAGAATACCAGCGCCCAGCCGCTGAACACGAGTGTTACGCACGCCGCCGCGACGCCGTCTAATGTCGCCCCGGCGGCGACGGCGCCGAGCAGCGCGCAAGGCGGCGCGTCGGCGCCCTCCGCGCCCACAGCGAATGCCCAGGCAGCCGCGGCGGCGTCCGGATCGCCACAGGCAGCGATTGCCCCGGCGGCAGCCTCCGGATCGCCACAGGCGGCGCCATCAGCCCACGCCAGCGCGCTTCCATCGGGCGCCACATCGGCGCCGGGCGCTCCCGAGTCACTTGCGGGTGGGGCCGCAAAGACGGCGAAGAGCGCCGGCGCTTCTGATCTCTCTCCTGCTCCGACGACGAGCAGCGCGCCCGCCGCCGGAGGGCAGGCAGCCGGCGCCGCCGGCGCCCCCGCCGCCTCAGCGATGGCAATGGCCGCTCCGGGCAGCGAGAGCGCGCCCGCCTTTAGCGCCGGACTCCCGGCTGCCGGTTCAGGACCGGGCGCAGCGCAGCCGAAACGATCGGCAATCGCCGCCGCCACAAGCGGAGGCGGCGCCCCAGGACCGGCCGGAATGGAAGTTGGCGGCGCCAAGGCGGCGGCCTCTACCGCTTCTGGAAAAATGACGGGCCAGGGCATTCCACATACTTTAATTGGCTCTCCCGGCGGTCTGGGAAGACCCCAGCAAGGTTCCGGCCTGGGACCTCGGCCGACTATGGTGGCCATGAGCACCGGAAGTTCTGTGAATTCTCCAGGCAGTCTTGGGCTGGTGGCGCCCGGTCACTCGACGTTCAATGGTCCCCGTGCGCGTCATTCGGGCATGATGCCCGAGGCAGGGGGCGATTCCGGTGTGTCGGGTGGTGTCTCCTTCCCAGGGCAAAAAGGCAGCGCCCAGCAGCTTCCCACGCAGGGTGGAAACACCGGGATGGCGAAGATCACGGGTGATAAGACCAATACTTCAACTTATGGCCGTCGCACCAATGGTGGGTCCGGACAGATTGTTGCTATCGCCCCTCGCACGGGCGAAGGTGAAGGTGGTGGGTTCGGCACGGTCTTCGTGGGTGGCGAAAAGAGCGGCGCCGGTAATGGCAGCAGCCCCGCCGGCGGCCACGTGCCTTACGGCGCCTTTGGAATTACTCTCGGCGCCGACCAGGCCGCTGGCCCTGGCGGAGTGTCCAGCCCCGGTTTCTATGGTAAGGGCAGCGGAGAACGGGCCTCACATAATGGCTCGGGCGGCCTTGCGGTTGGCCCTGCGCGTACGAAAAACCAGGTCTATGGCGGCCCGCGCGGCGGACGCGGCAGCGCGCCGGCGCTCGTGGCCGGGGTCGCTCGTGGAAGTGGCGAAGGAGGCGCTGTATTCTCGGGCGGTGTCGTGGATGGCGCCCGTGGCGGCGTCATGCATCATGGCCCGAGCCACCGCGCCGGCTCTGCGGGTCTCGGCGGCAGAGGCCAGGGCGGCGCGCTTACGATAGCGATGGGTCCCACGGGAAGGGGGTCCGCGGCCTCGGGCAGCGGTCGATCCACCTTCGCGCCGGCCGTCGGCGCCGGCATGACCGGACAGGCGTATGGCCGCGGAAGCGGCCGATCCGCAAGCGCCCGGGCAACAGGAATGGCGGAAGCCTCGGGTGAGGGCGGATCAGCCTTTGGGGTTGGACCGGTCTTTGGCGGCTCAGGCGGTGGTCACGCGACCGGCCCGAACAGCCGCAAACCGGGTATTGGCCTGGGGGGCGGTGTCGCTGGCAGCGGCGTTGCGGTCGCGGTAAATCCCATGGGCCGGGGATCGGCGGCATCCGGATCCGGTGGGCCGACGTTCGCGCCGGCCGTGAACACTGGAGGCGGCGGCCACAGCTATGGCGGTGGCGTCGGGAATTCTAATGCGCCCATGGCGGGCGCTGTCGCTTACGCCGGTAATGGCGGTGGCGGCACGGGCACGGCGCTGGCTGTGCCCAGCGGAACATTCCACGGCCCGGGCCAGCCGGGCCGCGGCCGGGTAACCCGCGGGCTGTCTGGCGGCAATGGCGCCGGACCAGGCGCCGTTGCGATTGCAATGGCCGGACGTGGAACCGCGGTCGGAAGCGGCGGCGGTGGACTCTCCACTTTCGCGCCCGCGCTGGCTGGAGGGGGATCCGGATCCCACGCCGGAAATCATGGCGGTCTTGGCAATGTTAGCTCAGGCCCCGGCTCGATGGACGTGGCGGCCGGCGGCGGCTCCGGATCGGGTTTGCCCGGTTCAGATACCGGTGTTGAGAGTGGCGGCGGCTATTCCGGTAACGGGTCTGCCCCGCAGGGGCACGGTTCCACGAACGTGGATGTTGCGGACGTTGGCGCCGGTGGTAAGGGACCCAGCGGATTCGACTCTGATCCTGGTCTGCTTCGGCGCACCAATCTCAACGCTAGCGCCTATGACCTGACTGGCAACTATGAGATGCCCGGCGCCGTAACGACCGGCGACTACAACTGGCATATCAATGATATGGCAAAGCTGCTGGGTGAGATCAGCAACCGTACCGAAGTCAGGGTGCGGCTCAATCAGCAGTACGTCGATCCCTCTAAACAGAAGATCCGGAACGCGCCGCTCATTGTCTTCACCGGCCATAAGGCGTTTACGTTGACCGATGCGCAGCGGGCCGCGTTGAAGCAGTACGTAGAAGACGGGGGGACCATCTGGGGCGACTATTCTCACTCGGAGTTCGATAACAGTTTCCGCTCCGAAATGATTCGAATCTTCGGTCAGCCGGTCCAGCTCACTACTGAACACCCGATCTTCCATTCGAAGTATGAAATCGACCGGGTGCCGCCGGGTGATCTGGGAGAGACGAAGCCGCTCGAAGGCATCTATCTTCAGGGCTCCCGACGCCTGGCGGTGATCATCACGCCGAACCGGTACTTCGGTTCGCTGGATGGACCGCCGCACGTCACGGAGGCTCAGTACGAGCAGGCGGTCAAGCTGGGTGTGAACATCTACCTCTACGCTGTCAAGGGTTACCAGGCTGTTCATCCTTCAGATCAGACGGTCGGCGTTATCGATAACAATCAGTAACGAAGGCCCTTAAACAATGAGAAGGCCCTGGAGCCGCATACGCTCCAGGGCCTTTTTGTGTATTTCCGGGCTTCACAACCGGCGCCGCAAGATGGTATACTTCAGCAGGCGCGGTGTCAGTTTTCTCTCGACGCCGACCTCGAAATGCCGGCGTCAGAATCCTGTGTCTGCTGAAGTTTGCGCTCCAGCTTCTGAACCCGCGCCCGGCGTTCGCGCTCAACATCGTCGCGGCTGACGCGGGCGCCCTTGCGGTATCCGGTGCCGCCTTCCTTAATGACATGCACGCGCCCATCCTTGATCAACCGGTAGACCCATTCGCGAGAGCTGGCAAGTCGCTGCGAGGCTTCCTTGATTGTGAGGCCGTCGTCGTCCATCGCTACGGCGTCGGTTTCGTCGGCGCCCGCGGATACAAGATCATCGGCTGCTTGCACTTCGTCATCCGTCATCCGGCGAGTAGTGTAGGGCATAACAGGAGTCTCCAATACCCCAGTTTACCCGTAAAGTCATCTGGTTGACAAATGGGTGACAGTGCGGGTAAACTGATCTTAGTCAATTGGTTGACTAATTCGACCACCTGAAGGGAAATCGCGCCAATGAAGACCCTCTTCGACGACTCCTTACTCGACAGCGAGGTTACAAACGGCGTGCCAAGGAACGGCGCCGAACTGGCGTCCGAGACAAGGAGCGGCCGCAAACGCCCGGATGGCAGGGCGACGAACGAACTGATATTCACGGCGCATGTCGGAACGAACGACGAAGTTTTTCCACAGATCTTATCGCTTTACGTACCGAAGGGCAGCGTCATCGCCGACATCACCTATGGACGCGGCGTTTTCTGGAGGAACGTTGACCCGGGCGACTACACGCTGCATCCGTCGGATCTACGCGGGGGTGTAGACTGCCGGACTCTTCCTTACGAGAACGATTCTATGGATTGCGTCGTATTCGATCCCCCGTATATGCACACGCCCGGAGGCACGGCGCACAACGGCCACCAGAATTTCGAAGGCTATTACCGGAACAACAGCATCAGCAACCCCGAAAAAAAATACCATGAAGCGGTGCTGGATCTCTATTTCGTGGGAGCGGGTGAGGCCTATCGGGTGCTCCGCCCGAAGGGTATCTTCATCGTCAAGTGCCAGGATGAAGTCTGCGCTAACAAGCAGCGGCTCACCCACGTTGAAATCATTAACGAGCTGCAAGGAATGGGGTTCATGACGGAAGACCTCTTCGTGCTAATGCGAACTAACAGGCCCGGCGTTAGTCGGGTGCTTGAGCAGAGACACGCAAGGAAAAATCACTCCTATTTTCTGGTCTTCCGGAAGAATGGGAAGTCTGCAATCTAAAAATCCAGGCCCAGGTTATCCGCCTCCAGGAAGAACGCTCCAAAGGGCTTGACGTGAATTCGGGGAAAGACTGCCGCCAGTTGCGCGTATTTGAGAGGAACATCCAGGTAGTACACCCGTTTCAGCTGCGCGATGAACATTTGATAGATCCGCCACTGATCAGGAAGGCACGTCTCAGCGACTTTGTTTCCTTTGATGCTGTTCGTCTCGGTCACGCAGACCAGCAGACCCAGGAAACGTCCTGTGCCATAGATCCCATCCAGCACGCGCTGATGAGCCCAGACCTGTACAACTCTCTCCCGAGTCGAGATCTTTACTGGCACGTGAAACTTCGGTTGATCCTTGCCGAGGTCGAAAATCAGGTCCGTGGGAAGCGCCGCGGTCATGTCGAGATTCAACACCTCAAGCCGTTTCCTCGGCAGAACGCCGAATCGCCTCGCGAACAGGTGACAAACCACGAGTTCGAAGAATGTTCCGGGTGTTTTCTGATCTCCGGGACCCTGCAAGTCGACCATACAGCAGAAGCTCATTACCAATGTGTAACAGGCACGGGTGATCTGTTCAGCACCGAAATCGGAGAGGGAATCGCTGGAGAGACTATCAAGGAATCGCTGGAGTGTTTCGGTGGTTTCCTCGAAGAGCGCGGCGTTTAACGGCCGCGAGCGTCTCGGAGCAATCTCGAACGCAAAGTACTCCTTACCAATAACCTGCGAGATGAGTGGGACCCGCGCTGCACCCGAGAGGTACTCCAGACAGAGCCTTGCAATGTCCAGGAGCAGTTGGCTCAAATCGGGTGTCGCCGCCTCGGCTCGAACGCGGCGTCCCAGCTCGCGATAGAGCGCGAGGGATTCGGCGACAGCTTCAGTCACGGCGCGGTCTCATTCAGTCCGATGTGAGCATGAGCGCCGATTCCGTTCTGGATCTGCACTCCACCGGTCTGGAGGTTCCCCATGATCACGGCAGACTTTACGCCCGCTCCAATTATAATCGCCGGTCCTGCCTGGCTGAAATTGCAGCCCTGAACAATCAGCTTTCCGGCATCGGCCAGAATCGCGCCGCCTTTGGCGACGTTGACGATATGGCAGCTCGACATCGTGACTTCCGTATCCCCCTGCATCCACGCCACGTGCCCGGTATTGGCCCAGAAGTTGCAGTTGACAAACTGCGCGGCGCCATTGGCCCCGGGCGACGTCAATATCGCCGTATTAGGGTCGCCGACGAAGCTGGTGAACTCGCCGTTGGTCACCTGGATTCCAATCGGCTGGATCTTATCGATCTGCACGCAGGTCCGGCAGCCATCCGCGCCAATTCCCGAAAACTGGCCGTTACAGGTCCCGGACGGTGTGGCTATGAAGTGGTACGCTATCTTCGCCGCGTAGACAAAGGTGTTCAAAACGTACTCCCAGTCAGTCCGGCCAAAGATAAAGGCTTCCAGGTTGTCCTGCATGTACCGCGCGACGTCACCCTTGCCCTGTATATACGAAGGATGACCGCTCCGCTGCCATTGGTCCGGATTGAAATGGACATTTTCGATGCGGCCGATATCGGATGTGGTGTCGATGAAGATACCGCGGCGAAGCACACAGCCAAAGACGTTCCGGATGAGGTGGATCTCGCTGAAAGGTTGGCCGATTTTGATTCCCTGGTAGGCGTTGATAAAGGTGACGTCTTCGACCGTGTTATACATTCCAACGCCATGAATCGCCCAGGGATAGGGGACGATGTTGTCCGACGTTTCCTCGGGCCAGACCATCGTAAAACCTCTGATCGCGCTGCTCTGCTTCAACTCCACGGCCGCCGGACCATCTTCCCGACCCCGCCCGCCGGTGATGAGAAGCGTTGAGCCTTTTTGATACGCGCCATGGTGCGGCGC
>DASRZA010000225.1:0-2601 GCA_035686845.1 Armatimonadota bacterium
CGTGTTGGACGCCGCGCTCGCGACTGAGAAGGAGTAAACCATGGCCGGTGAACATGATCGTCTTCGCTCCCTTCCGCGTTCCTCGGCCGGCCCCCCGCGGGGCATGAAGGCGCGGCCGCGGCCCGGCTGCGGAGGCCTCCCTTTTTCCTCTTCGGTTCTCTTCGTGCCGTTCGAGGGACCTTAGTGCCCTTCGTGTTCGTTTTTAGGCTGCAGCAGGGCCCCGGGGACGCCGCGGAATTTGCCTCGTATACTGGTATCGGGCCGGGCGCGTTAGCCTTTCGACCGAAGCACGCCGTTCGTGCGCCGTCCCGTCCACTAAACATACGAGGAAAAAAGAGTGATCGACAGCCTGAGCATCCGTTCCACCGATTCGTTTGTACTTCGCCATATTGGCCCTCGCCCGGCTGAAATTCGGGAAATGCTGGAATTCCTGAAGCTGGATTCGCTCGCGGAGCTGATCGATCAGACCATTCCCGCCGGAATCCGGCCGAAGAGCAAATTGTCGCTGCCAGCCTGCGGATCGGGCCGCACCGAGGGTGAGGCGCTTGCGGATCTGCGGGCGCTCGCAGCCCGCAACCAGGTTTTCAAGTCGTTTATCGGAATGGGTTATTCAGACTGCTTTACGCCACCGGTTCTGCAGCGTAATCTGCTGGAGAACCCTGGTTGGTACACGCCCTACACCCCGTACCAATCTGAGATCTCGCAGGGCCGGCTCGAAGCGCTCCTGAACTTCCAGACGATGGTGGCGGACCTGACCGGGATGGAGATCGCGAACGCATCCCTGCTGGATGAGGGCACGGCGGCGGCCGAGGCGATGTCGATGTGCCTGGCGATTTCCGGTGGCGAGGGCAGGGCTTTCTTTGTTTCGGAGCGATGCCACCCAACGACAATTGCAATCGTGGAGGCGCGGGCGGAGCCGCGAGGGATTGAAGTCATCGTAGGGGACCATCGCGGGTTCTCCTTCGATCGCCCGATCTTTGGGGCGCTGCTCCAGTATCCGGCGACAGATGGCGCCATTTACGACTACACGGATTTCATTGAGAAGGCTCACCATGCCGGCGCTCTGGCCGTAGTGGCCGCCGATATCTTAGCTCTCGCGCTGCTCAAACCACCGGGTGAAATGGACGCCGACATTGTGGTCGGCAATACGCAGCGGTTTGGCGTTCCCCTGGGCTATGGCGGACCGCACGCCGCCTACCTGGCGACGCGAGATCGATTCCGGCGGCAGATTCCGGGGCGCATTGTGGGCGTCTCGCGCGACACTGATGGCCGCCCGGGACTGCGACTCGCACTCCAGACGCGCGAGCAGCATATCCGCCGCGACCGGGCCACCAGCAACATCTGCACCGCGCAGGTGCTGCTTGCTGTCGTGGCGAGCATGTACGCCGTCTATCATGGCCCCGAGGGAATCAGGGAGATCGCCGAGCGCACTCACCGGAACGCGGCGACTCTCTGCGCAGGCCTACGCCGGCTTGGACACCAACTCGGTCAGGATCCTTTCTTCGATACGCTGACAATTCCGGTGACGAACGACCGCCGCGACGAGATCGCGGCCCGCGCACGGGCAAAACAAATGAATCTCCGGGTGCTGGACGGCGCGCTGGGAATTTCGTTAGACGAAACATCAACGATCCAGGATCTGGATGACCTTTTGCAGCTATTTGCGCCCGGAGGAGCGTCGAGTGCGGACGCGGCCAAACTGGAAAAAGGTGTTGACACGGCTTTTCCTGCGAACCTGGCGCGAAAATCGGGCTTTCTGACTCACCCGGTTTTCAGCCGCTACCGGTCTGAGACGGAGTTCATGCGGTATCTGAACCGGCTGCGGGAGAAAGACGTCTCGCTCGCCAATTCGATGATTCCGCTCGGTTCCTGCACGATGAAGCTGAACGCAGCCGTTGAAATGGCGCCGGTGACATGGCCCGAGTTTGGCCGGATGCATCCATTTGCGCCGCTGGACCAGGCGGAGGGGTATCATGAGCTGCGCCGCCGGTTGGAGACGATGCTTGCGGAGATTACCGGTTTTGACGCTGTCTCTCTCCAGCCAAACGCCGGTTCACAGGGCGAGTACGCAGGGCTTCTGGTAATCCGGAAGTTTCATCACGATCGGGGCGAGCAGCAGCGCAATGTCTGCCTGATTCCAGAGTCGGCGCACGGCACCAACCCGGCCAGCGCCGCGATGGCGGGAATGAAGATTGTGGTGATTGTCTGCGATGAACATGGCAATATCGACGTGGAGGATCTCCGGCAGCGCGCCGAGGAGCACCGCAATACGCTGGCGGCGCTGATGGTGACCTACCCCTCGACTCATGGTGTCTTTGAGGAGCGGATCACCGAAATCTGCGACATCGTTCATCGCTGCGGAGGCCAGGTCTACATGGATGGCGCGAATATGAATGCCCAGGTAGGAATCTGCCGGCCGGGCGATTTTGGCGCCGATGTCTGCCACTTGAATCTTCATAAAACCTTCTGTATCCCGCACGGCGGGGGCGGACCTGGAATGGGACCGATAGGAGTGCAGGCGCACCTGGCGCCATATCTCCCGACGCACGCGGTCATCCCAACCGGTGGCGACCGGGCCATTGGCGAGATCGCCTCGGCGCC
>DASRZA010000226.1:0-5010 GCA_035686845.1 Armatimonadota bacterium
CGCCGAACTTGCTCGCCGCATACGCCGAGTTCCAGAGGCTGCCGGTCTTCCCCGACTTGGAGTTAATCTGTATGATCGTCCCGCGGCGCTGCTCGACCATCACCGGCGCCACCGCCCGGGCGCAGATAAAATAGCCCACCAGGTTCACGTCGATAATCCGCCGCCATCGGTCCACGGGGAAGTCCGCAATAAACGCCGAGTCCAGAATTCCGGCGTTGCTCACTAACAGATGCACGCCACCCCAGCGATCTTTGACCTGCTGAACCGCCTGCTGAACTGCGGTCTCATCCGTGATGTCGACGGCCATACCCATCGTCGGGCGGCCGTGTTCTTTTCCCAGCCGGTCCGCGGTGGCGGCAACGGCATCCCGGTTCACGTCGATCAGCGCCACCGAGCAGCCCTCGCGAAGAAGTCGATCCGAGAGCGCCTCGCCCAGCCCGCGGGCGGCGCCGGTGACAATCGCCATCTGACCTTTAAGCCGCATGGGCTCAGGGTTAGCAGGTGGGTTTATAGGTCCAATAGCTGCGACAGTCGCTACCTGGTCTTTAAGCCGCATCGGCCGTCGCGTCCTTCCCCATGTACGTGCGCAGCAGCTCTTCTTCCGCCTCTTTGCACCAGAACTTGCCGTCTTTCAACCGGGCCGCCACGTTTGGTAAAACGTCATGAAGGTCGGTCAGAGCGGTCAGCGGGAGGTCCGGAATCTGGGGAAAGATCACCGTCTTGCCCGGAAAACGCGCCGCCGCCAGACCCATCAGGCCCTCCCGAGCCGCCTTCATTCCACCAATCGCCGCCACCGAGTTGTTAGGGACGACCTCTTTCGCTTCGGTTTTCTCCAGCATCACCCGGAGATCCGCGATGGTCGAGCCGCTGCTTCCCCAGAACCGGGCGCCCTGGCGCCAAGTTCCGCTGAGATCAATGGCGGCCATTGTTCCAATGCCGACTCCAGCGAAGATATTCATTCCTCCATGAGCGGCGAGATGCCGCGAAGCGTCGGCGATGACGGCTGGAACCGGTACAAGCACGACGATCTCATCAAAACCGCGTCCCCCCGTAATCTCAGCAATCTTCTCCTCGAAGGCGCCTTTTTCCATGGCGTTCGGGTTGAACAGGTGGAGGGCGATGTTCCGTTTCTCCGCAGCTCCTGAGAACCGGTCTCGCAGGGTTTCGAGACGGCCCAGATCCAGGTCGGTCGCCACCACCACGCTCGGCCCATCCGGCTTCTCGAGGGCGCGCTGCAGGTGCATCTGCCCCATCGGGCCACCGGCGCCAATCAGCCAGACCACCCCGCCCTTTGTGAGATCAGCGCCGCGCCAACCCCGGTACGCGGAGACAACATTTCGATTGGTCGAACCGATATAGGTGATGTTCTCGTAATGAATGCGCCCCACGTCAATGGAAACTGGTCGAGAAAGTGGCTTCTCAGAAAGAACCGCCATCACGCCATCTTTAGCGATCAGCCGTGCGACTCGCTCGAAAAGATCGGGATCGGGCGTCCCGAGCGCAATTACGTCGTCGAAACCGGCGCCGCCGGTATGTTCCTCGGATAGCGCCTCCCAATCCGGCGCCGCTGGAACAGACAGCCATTCAATGCCCATCTCCTGGGCGCTTTGACGGGCGTCGTAGGCGTAGTTCTGCCCGTGGTCGGTCGCTAAGACCTTGCACGGCCGGCCCAGCCCATCATACGTATAATCGGCGAGATCCTCGCCAGGCGCAATCATAAGCACCGCGACACCGCCGTCTTTCACGTTGGAACGGTGGCTGACCCGGTAAGAGGCCTCGACGCAGGCCCACGGCTCTGTCAGCGCGGCCTCCACGTAGCCGGTTTCAGGCTTTACGGGAAGGAGATAACAGCCCTCGTCCCCTTCGATAATCTCCCGGCCAATCAGGCAGTACTGTTCCAACCCGCCCGGGAGAAGATAGCCGAACGCCATCCCCTGGCCCTTGTAGAGCACGTCGGCCTGGATAATAAACCGGTCACCCACGTGATACGCGTCCCGGATATTGGCGCCGACCTTGACGACCGTCATCGCCGTCTCGTGGCCCAGGATAATCGGCTGCCGGCGGAGGTCACGTCCTTTCAGCCGCGGGTGTTCCTCGCCGAGCTTGATAATCTTGATGTCACTAAAGCAGAGGCCGTTGGCGTCAATCCGAACCAGGAGCTCGTCCGGCCCGGGTTCCGGCACCCCGATCTCCTCCGGCTTGCCCTCTCGCCCCACATTTTCCATCCCCGCGCCGTAGACCTGCCACGCCGTCATCCTGGATGGAATGGGATCCTCCGCCTTCCGGTACTGCTGGATTACGTCGCTCATCGCCTCTCTCTCCCCGTTTTGAACTCTGATTTATAAACTTCGCGGCGGCGCCGCAACGATTCTGAGTATAGCCGGCTCCCTCCCCAGTATCCGTGGATTGGCGGCATTCTGACGGCGATTCACGTCGTGCCGGAGGCGCTCCTGATCCCGAGCTGGGCCTGTCGATAATGCTCGTCGGGGCGCGTATGGATCCGGCGTACGTTGTCCGGGGTCAAAAAGTTCGGCCCCCCAAGTGCGAACGTCCCGTGTAGAATCTTGCACACCTTCACAAACATATCCATCGTCGCGATCACGTCTTTCGCGCTCTTGCCGAGCGTAAAAACGCCATGGTTAATCAGGCAGATGACCTTGGGACGTTCCTCATACAAAGCGAAGAAATCATTCACGGCGTCCCGCACTCCCCGGGCGAGGGGCAGACCCGGATCGATATAATCGACCAGGCAGGGCGCGATTCCGCAGCATACAATCTCATCGGGGAAGAGCCGTCCGGCAAACGCCTCTTTCGCCCTTACCGAGCAGAGGATGGCGTTCGCGGCGACCGGGTGAGCGTGACCGACGAAATTGACGCCCGGTGTTTCCAGCAGGATGGCGTGCAGCGCCGCCTCCACCGAGGGCATCAGCGATCCGGCTTGATCCAGACGGGCAGCCTGAAGACCGGCCTTAACATCCGAGTCGGAAAGCCCGGTTTGATCGAGCAGCTCCCGGCACCGGTCGAACCGCATCCGCACGAAACCTTCCGGCCCAATATCCTGCAGCCGGAAGCCGCTCGCCTTCACCAGAAAGGTCTCGGCGTCCACCCGTGCCGAGGTGTTGCCCTCGCCCAGCATGGCGTACTCCCGCGCCGGTTCACCGAGCGTATGCGACATCTCAACCAACGAATCAATCAATGAATTCTCAGACATATTGGTTTCCAGGGGCGAGCGCCGCACGATTCAGGATAAAAAGCCGGCCGCCATTCCCGTTTTAGTCTTCGCCTCCCGTGTCCGCGATCCCTTCAAGGGGGACGGAGGACTCTGAAAGGATGAAGGATGAAGGATGAATCAAAAGCGCGGGCGCGGGGCGCGGGAGGTTCGACGGCGAGATGAGACAGTATGGCGTGATTTGCCTTCGTTTTGCGGCGATCGATGGCGTTGGACATGCTTGACATGAGAGTGAGTCCAGTGTTTTGAGAGGAGCCATTGTGCTCAAATGAGACGGTTTGAGACGGAAATTCGATTCACCAGGTACCTCACCACGGAGGCGTGGAGCTCACGGAGCAAAAAAAAGAGTGAAACCTGGGAAAAGAAAAAGTGAAAACGAACGGACGGTGAAGAGAGAGACGTAGAAGGGAGAGCAATCCGAAGAGCCGGTGATAGGAGCGACGGCTCGCGGAGATCGGGATCTTGAACTGATGCGATACGCTGATGCTCCCTAATTGTAAGCGGCGGGAACGGTGGTTTTGTGAGATAGGAAAAGTTTCGTAAGTCAAGATTCGCTCCGAGGAGCGAGGCGCGGACGGAGGACGGAGGGTGGGGAGAAGGTACAAGAGGCGGGCGCGAAGCGCGGGGTAAGGGGGAGGATCAGCCTTAGCGCGTGGGTTCGTTGGTCCCGGTTGAAGCGGTCGGAGCGTACGCGGTGATAGGATCGAACTTGACGTGGCCGTCGACGTAGCAGACGTTTCGCCTTGCGCCATCCACCGCGATATTATTGACAGCGATCTGGTTCTGAGCCAATCCCTCGTGCCAGCTTTGCTGATCCAGGATCATGCCCTTCTCAGCCGGTGTACGAACCGCAGCGAGGCTGACACCGCTCCGGCCGCCGGGGTATCCGTTGTTGCAGAATGGCGTGCCGTTTACCCCATCATTCGGAAGAGACAGCGACGCGTTTTGAGCGACACTGACCGTGGTGTCCTGACCGGTACCGGGATCGCCATTATTGGCGTCCCAAAAATGCCAATCATACCAGTGGTCGAACATCAGGCCGCAGCTTGCGCGGTAGTCCAGTTTTTCGCTGCTGCTGTCCCAATTGCTGTCATCGGGGCAGCGCCATATCCGCTCGGACTTGATGTAAGAGCGCAGCATGAAAGTCGTGCCGCAGTAATACTGAGCGTCGACAGCGGGGTTATCACCATGCCAGTTGTCCCCGCAGGGAAACCTTTCGTCGTAATCCTGCACGTACATCAGAACCGCCAGGCCAAGCTGCTTGAGATTGCTCGCGCATGAAGCGCGCCGGGCCTGCTCCCGCACCCTTGCAAATACGGGCAAAAGGATTGCCGCCAGAACAGCGATAATCGCTATAACTACCAGGAGCTCGATAAGTGTGAAGGCGCGGGGCGCGAGGCGCGGGATTGTAACTTCAGCGTTTTAACCTCTCTCCCGGCCTCTCCCCTCGCAGGGGAGAGGTGCCTGTACTCGGGCGCTTGATGTCTCCCCGGCCTCTCACCGAAACGGGAAGAGGGGCCTATCCTCGGTCCTTCGTCCTCCGTCCTCCGTCCTCCATTGGTACGGCCCGGAGTGAGCCGGAAGCCGACTCCAGGTACTCCGCGTCCTGATTGACCTTCCACACATCGTAGACCCTTGAGCCGGCTAAGATGTTCTGCACCGTGAGCATGGCCGTCATCATCGCGTGGTCCTGGTTGTTATACTTATGCATCCCATTGCGGCCCACAAGGTGCAGCGAAGGGAACCGCTCTTCCAACTCCTGGCGAACCGTCTCCACGTGG
>DASRZA010000227.1:0-12761 GCA_035686845.1 Armatimonadota bacterium
AATATAGGCGCGATGGGTAATCGCTAACGTCTCGCGCACCGCGTGATCGGTAATCAGGATGCCAATCTTGTTTTCACAGAGACGATGTACGATCTGCTGAATGCCTTCCACCTGCTTTGGATCGATCCCCGTGAACGGTTCATCCAGCAGAATAAACGAGGGGGAGGACGCCAGCGCCCGCGCTATCTCCACCCGGCGCCGCTCTCCTCCCGAGAGTTCGTATCCCTTGCTTCGTCGCCGGTCGCCAATCTGAAACTCTTCCAAAAGCTGCTCCATCCGGCTCTTCTGCTCACGCTCCGTGAGCCCTCGAAGCTGCAGGACAAGCATCAGGTTTTCCTCGACGCTGAGCTTGCGAAATATCGACGGCTCCTGCGGCAGGTATCCCAGCCCCTTCGACGCCCGGCGGTACATAGGGTCAGCCGTAATCTCCTGCTCGTCCAGAAAAACATGCCCCGCCGCCGGCTTCACGAGGCCAACAATCATGTAGAAGGTAGTCGTCTTTCCGGCGCCATTCGGGCCCAGCAGACCGACCACCTCTCCCTGCTTGACATCCAGGTCAACACCATCCACCACTTTGCGGCCTCGATAGCTCTTCACAAGCCCGCGCGCCTGAATTTCTCTCACAGCGCAGCCCCCATCGGGCTCGTATCAAAAAGATTCACTGACCTGCTCCTGTTCGTGCGGGCGGCGGGGTGGACCGGGGAGCCGGCGTCGATCCCGGCGTCGGGGCAAGCTCAATACTGGCGGTCACCTGCTGCGGTGCGGCGCCCGTGATGTCGAACGACTGCGAGGAAAGGTCCACGTGAATCAGCGCCGCGCCCGAGAGAATCGCCGGGCGCACAAGCTGCGGATCCGAAAGCTCCATCCGTGGTGATCCGGTTACATCCACCTTTTTCGTTCGTGCGTCAAAACTCGCGCGCTGACCGGTTACCACCAGAACTCGCTCTCCCGCCGGCGCGTCCCTCACCGCCGGCACGGGTGTCCGCGATGTTAGCCGCACGTCGCCCTCTGCCGTAGCCGCAAGCACGGTGGCCCCGCTCCCCGAAAGGGTAATCCGGTTCGCGTGGACCTCGTAATGATTGGCAGGCTTACCGGAAACCGGCACGTCGGCGGTCATCACGGCATGGCCGGTCCAGAGTGTTTGCCAGCGGCCGTTCGCGTCCGGCTGGCCCGAGACCTTATCGGCCTGCAAGGCGAAATTGTCGAACTGCTCAGCGAGCGCTCGGGCCAGGCCCGGCACGCCCAATAGCGCAATGACTACAAGCGCCAAAAGGGGGCGCCCGCGCCTATTGGCCCGGTCATGGTCACGACATGAAGAGAATATCATATTCAAGATTAATAGATTCGAGAAGAGCGAGGGCAGATTTCAACCCACCGGATTGGCTCACGGCAAAGCGGTGAACAGACAATTAGACCGTTTCAAGTTCGTGTTGTGACAACGCTGGGACCCTGAACCACAAAACGGGCCAATTTCCCGCCCACCGTGCCGAAGAGATCTGCCCGGCTTGCGCCGCGCAGGCTAATCGGTGAGGCGCCCGGACCTTGCAGCATTCCGGTCAATCCTCCCAGCAGCACGGTGCGCCTCTCCTGCGGATAGAGAATGGCGTCATCGCAAGTTCCGCTCGCCGTCCGCCAGGCGCCCATTTTCGTGGAGAGGGTAAATCGAACGCCTCCTTTCGCGGAGGCCTGCGTCGCGTGACCCTCCGGATCAAGCGAGACGGTAAACTCGTTGGCGGCGACGCTCCCCTGGTCGGATGAAAGCAGAGGCGAGCCGGTGGCGACAATCTGCTTCGCGGTAATAACGATCATTGACGCATGGAGTGTGATGTCGTGGCTGACAGGCGGAGAGAGCGATGACGCCGAAGCCAGCCCACTTACAGCCGCGATGAGAATCCAGATCCCGATTCGCGCCTTCGAGAATTGCGGACGTTCCTTGTTGAACTGAAACAAAAGTTGTATTCCTATCTTCCCGGCTCGTAACTCAAGCCCGTCGCGCGCGGCGCCGATCATACTCCCGGGATCGGGCTGATCACGGTTGGATGGTCGGTCAGCCGGCCCGATTTCAGCGCCACGTCACCCACGAGACTGCCGGCAGTCACAATCGTGGCGCCGCGCTGGAATCGCACGTGCCCGGTGGCGCTTAGCCCGTCCGGCTGCTCCCACTGCCATTCCACCCGGTCGGCGGCAAAATGTTCCGGCTGCGTCAGGCCCTGTCCGGTTACACCCTGCGACAGAATCAGGGTTGACTTCTTATAATCAATGGTTGCGTCAGGCGCATGAACGAGCATCCTCGCAGCGCCATCCTTGTAGAGCGTGCCCACCACGCGCCGCATTCTCACCGTTTGGGGACCAGGCGAGGCCTCCAAAAGCGGTGTGTAAAGCTTCCAGACGACAAAACCTCGCCGGTTTCTCCCGGTGAACGTAGCCTGCTTCAACTGGACGTGCATCTGGGCTGCGCCCAACCCGCTAAGCACCCTATCGACGCTCGATCTCCCCGCTTTGCCGCCTGCGGTCTTGTCTCGCGCCGCGGTTCGCGGTTTGGCGCCGAACAGCCCACCCGGACTGCAGCCGGCCATAAGACCGGCGAGCGCGCTCGCAAGGAATAGTATTGTCCACGGTCGAAAAATATTGACTCTCACCCGTCGGATCTTAGCATAATTCGCCGCTGAGCACCCGGACGCGGCGTCATGGCTCCGGTTGATTTTGCCGCATCCCCTATTTATACTGACACCGTTACAGCCATTGGGAGCCATCGGGTCTTAATGGTGGCGCATCGAGAGGACTGGAGTTCAGTGAATGGCGATTTCTCAAACAGCGTATGAATCCGCCCGGAAGCGGGCGATCGAACAGTTCCAACGGGCGGGAATCGTCCTAAGGGGCGATGAAGCGGCGTCGATCGAGGTCGCCGATTTTGGTCTGGGTGATCTGGAGCGTGAGGGGCTGGAAGTCATCACCTACGTGAATACCGATCGCTGCTGCGCCAAAGAACTCGCGCTGTTCCCGCGCCAGACCTGCCCGGAGCATCTTCACCCGCCCATTGATGAATCCAATCCCGGCAAAGAGGAGACCTTTCGCTGTCGATGGGGAACAGTCTATCTCTACGTTCCCGGCGAAGCCACCGGACCCATCCAGGCAAATCCGCCTGGCCCGCATTACCACGTGAAGAAAGAGATTGTTCTCCGGCCCGGCGATCAGTACACACTGGCGCCCAACACGCCCCACTGGTTCCAGGCCGGCGACGAGGGCGCCATCATCTCGGAGTTCTCCACGCGGAGCACCGATGAATCCGACATTTTCTCGGATCCCGCCATACAGCGCGCGCCGGAGATAATCCAGTAAGCGCGGTTCTAATGCTCATTCCGGAGGCGCCCTGATGCCCGCCACTCTTCGTGAATTGGTCCTCGGCAAACCACTCGCTACACATCGCCTGGAAGACGAGACGCTGCCGAAGGCTGTAGCTCTGCCGGTCTTTTCCTCGGACGCGCTCTCGTCGGTGGCTTACGCGACCCAGGAAATGATGATCGCCCTGGCGGTGGCCGGCGCCGTCTGGTTTCAGGTCAGTATCTGGCTGGCGCTCGCGATCTTCACCTTGCTGATCATCGTGACGGCTTCCTACAACCAGACGATCGCCGCCTATCCCAAGGGCGGCGGCGCCTATAACGTCGCCAGTGACAACATTGGGGTCATCGCGGCGCAGGTCGCCGCCGTCTCGCTGATGACCGATTACATCATGACCGTCGCTGTGAGCGTGGCTGCCGGAATCGACGCAATCCTTTCAGCGATGATGACGGTTGAACCGGCTTTCAACACCTTAGCCGTGCGTCTGGGGCTCTGCATAGTCGCCCTATGGTTCATTGTTCTGATGAATCTGCGTGGGGTGAGAGAGTCGGGCCGATTCTTCGCTCTGCCCGTTTATATCTTTATCTTCAGCATCTTGTCACTCATCGGCGCTGGTCTATGGGAATTGTACTTTGGAGGAGGATTCGCTCATCTCAGCCTCGCGCCCACGTCTCACCTTAAACAAAGCACTGAGACCCTCGCGTTTATCGGGGTTGTCTCGCTGATTCTTCACTCGTTTGCCAATGGCTGCACCGCGCTGACCGGATTGGAGGCAATTAGCAACAGCACCGCTGCATTCAAAGCGCCAAAGTCTCATAATGCCCAGGTCACTATGTGGTGGTTGGCCGCGTTTCTGGGCAGTATGCTTATCGGGGTCACGTGGCTGGCGCAGCGTCTCGCGGCTAAGGGACATATTGTGCCATCCGCCACCGGGGAGACCGTTATTTCTCAGATCGCCCATGCGACAGTGGGACACAGTTGGTTTTACTGGTGCATCCAGATTTCCACCTTCGCCGTGCTGGTGCTCGCGGCCAATACAAGTTTCACGGGATTTCCCCGTCTTGGCGCCATGGTGGCCGCCGACCGTTATCTTCCCCGGCAGTTCATGACACTCGGCGACAAGCTGGTCTTTTCCAATGGGATCATTATCCTCGGGGTGATCACTTCGGTGATTCTGCTTGCCTTCAAGGGAAACACCGATCACCTCATTCCCCTTTACGCCATCGGCGTTTACACGGCGTTCACTCTATCCCAGTACGGAATGGTGAACCGCTGGAAGACCCTGAAAACCAAGGGCTGGCGGGTCCGGGCGGCGATGAATGGCATTGGGGCGGCGATAACCGGCTTTGTGGCGATCAATTTCGCCGTGGTAAAGTTCCGCGAGGGCGCCTGGGTGGTGCTGATTCTGATTCCGTCATTCACCTATCTACTGCACCGGATCGGTAAGCATTATGCGTTTGTCGCCAGCAGGCTCAGCCTGGAGAAATACGCTGCGCCGGAAGACACCCGGACGCACATTGCGCTCGTGCCAGCTCACGAGCTGAACAACTCAGTGATGGGCGCCATCGAATATGCCCGGACAATCACCGCGCAGCGCGGTGGAACTGTGGAAGCGCTTCAATGGACCGATCGCGGCGACGAAACAGCGCCGCTAACGGTGGAGGGCGCCGCCACGTTCATCGACCGCACAAGCCCGAACTGGCGCTCGGCGATTGTAAACCGGATTCGGACCCTTCGCGATGAGCAGAACGTTCTCGTCTCGCTGGTGCTTCCCGAAGAGCTTCCGCTGGGAGGGCTGGCATGGCCGCTGCGGCGAAAAACCGAACTGCTGGTCAAGCTCGCGCTGCTGAATGAGCGCGGAGTGGTGGTCTGTGACACCCGCCGTTATCGTATCGCTCCAGGTCTGGATCCGGCGGTGACCCGAACCCGGGGTCCCATTCCGCATACCGCGGTCGTTCTGATTCCTAGCGTCCATAGGGGAACCATGGAGGGCCTTAACTACGCCCGCCGCATCAGCCGTGAAGTGCAGGCGCTGCATATCGAGCTTGTCGCGGAGGATACCGAGCCGCTCCGGCAGAAATGGGAAAAGGTGGCGCCTGACGTTCCACTTCTCATCATGGAATCACCCTATCGTCAACTTCAAGGGCCGCTGATCCGGTATATCCGGGCGCTGCGGGTACATAAACCTGGCTGTATTATCACCGTGGTCGTACCCGAGTTCGTAGCGCCGAAGTGGTGGGACAAGCTGCTCCACAACCACGCTGGCCTGCTGGTAAAGCTGGCGTTGAGGAGCGAATCGGGAATCGTCGTGTCGAACCCGCGGTACTTTCTCGACACCCCCGCGGCGCGGCAGCCCACCACTTCCCCGCCAGGCGGATCCACCGGCGCGGCCACCGCGCCGTCTTAGATAGGAGTGGTCGCGGCCCGCGCCTCGCGCCGTCCCGCCGTCCCTTCGTGAAGGAGTTCCCGCCCCTAACCTCGAACAGTATTACCAGGTTTAGCGTATAATAGTAAAAGGTGATATTGTTCGAGCGGCTGTGCCAGGACGTTCGCTTCGGTGAGAGCCTGCGCGTGAAGGAAATGTTTTAGCGCCCGGGGAACTGGTTATTACGTAGTTTAGGAAACGGAGTGCACGTTGAACCTATCCTATTCGTTGATCCGGACATACCAGTCCTGCCCGCTGCAATATCGATACTCCTACGTGGAGCGCCGTCCACGCGCCCCGCGGAAGAACCTGCAGCTTCCCAAAAAAATCCACGCGGCGCTGCGGCGATACTATCTCTATTCGGAGTATGGCGTTCCTGAGTTTCAGCGCATCGCAGAGGCGTATTCCGAAGCGTGGGGGGCGCGCGCGAATCCCGAGATCATCAACGAACCTGCGTACCAGGATGGACTGCAGGTGCTGCGGGGATACTATGAAGCGCAAAAGGGTACTATCCAGAGGCCGGTAATGTTAGAGCAGCGGTTCGAGCTTGAGCTGGGAGCGCACCGGTTTGCCGGCAAGATAGATCGAGTCGACCTTACGGATGAGGGTGAGCTTGAGATTCTTGACTATAAGCTTGACCGTGAGATTCCGCCGCAAGACGCTCTGGAGCAGGATTTGCAGCTCGGGCTCTACCTGGCCGCGGTAAAGGAAATGCAAAACCGAACGCCGATGGCTGCATCTCGTTACTACTTACGGCATAATGTAAAGGTATCGGTAAGTAAGACTTCCGATGAAATTGAGCGGGTGGCGCGTTCTGCGGCTGATCTGGGTGATCGGATCGAGCGGGACACAAGCTTTGAGGCCCGGCCCGGCAGGGTATGCGGGAGCTGCTCATATCGGAAAGACTGTCCGGCGGTTTCTTCGAAGCCAAAGGCAACGGAGGCCGGCTGGGCGCCGGGGCATCTGCCCCTGGCGGACGTGGGGGCGAGGTACGTGACCCCCGAAATCCCGGGCTTGTAGACAGCCCACACTTGCAGTTTCGAGGAGGTGAAGCAAGATGAGCATTCGGAAGAGTCTGATTTGCCTGGGTGTCGCGGGTACCATTGCCCTCGCGACTTCAGCGGCGTTCGCACAGGGCGGCTATCCAGGTTACCCCGGTATGGGCGGCGGTGGCTATCCGGGCAGCATGGGTGGCTATCCCGGTGGTATGTCCGGTTATCCCGGCGCAGCCTCGGGGATGAATGGCACAGCGGGATCCTCGGAGACCGTGACTACCACCACGGCGACCACACCCACGGGGACGCTCCCCAAGGGGGGCGGCGATCCGCTCAGCGTCATTGCAGCCGGCTCGATGCTGCTAAGCGCGGGCTTTGCAGTTCGACGTCGCGCTCGCGGCCGATAGTAAAAAGGAATCCTGGGTCGGGCGCTCGGACGACGTGTCGATAACACGTCTGCTTCGCTGCCCGGCCCGACTATTTTCGCCGGTACCCGCCACCCTCTTTAACTCGGCGTCGCCGGCCCCAGGCATAGCATGAAACGACATTCGGGCTCGCTGATGATGTTTGCGGGCGCGGTGATGGTGCTTTTTTACCCATCACTCTGGGTCTATGGCAAAGTCAGCCAGGTCTATCTCCACCAGGAATGGCGGCGGCTTCCCTCTGCCTCAAAAACGGCGGGCGGAGACTCCTCGTCGATCGTCGCGCGGCTCGTAATCCCTAAGATCTGGGTGGATCAGATCGTCGTGCAAGGCGTTTCCGACAGTCAGCTCGCCCGAGGTCCCGCTCACTTTCCCGAAACAGCCGGGCCGGGCGCCGGTAATTGCGCCATCATCGGACATTTGAATATTGACGGTTCTCCGTTTCGCGATCTGGATAAGCTGCAGCCGGGCGATCTTGTCCTGCTTCAAACTCATGAGCATCTGGTACAATACCGCGTGGTTCATCATCAGATCGTTATGCCGACCGACCTTGACGTTCTACGCCAGAAGGGCCCCAAACGACTCACCCTCATTACTTGTATGCCTGGCGCCAAACGGCGGTACGTGGTCACCTGCAGGCAAACTCAGGAAGACTGAGGCGCGGGACCAATGCTCGCTGGGAGCTGCGGAAGTGGCCGCGCGATGTAAGAAAATGGAATCTGGAATTCAGAAGGAATCTGCGGAACCGATGTCTAAGTGTAGAGTCAGTAGGATAGAATAGTCTTATCGGCGATTAATGTTGTAAACAGTCTCCCGGCGGAGGGATGGGCGACAGCTCACCGCCTCTTCAGGATTCTCGCAGGCCGGTCAGTTTCATGGCCGGTCGGATGAAAGGAACTTCACTATGTTAGAGTTACGCCGGGCGCCCGGAACGAGTCAGCCCAAGGCTCGTACCGCACGTCCGACTGTTATTACAGTCATTGCGATCTTAGAGCTGGCGGCGGCGTTTTGGGATGGGCGAATCTTCGAACATTTCAACGTCCTGTTTCATCCGCAGTTGAACAGCCTCACGTCGATAGACGTACTCTTGCCGGCATTGATGTGCATTATGGCCATTTATGCGGGCGTTGGTCTTCTACAGATGCGCCGGAGCGCCATGAACGCCTGGTTTATCCGACACGCATGGCTGTCTGCGTTCTATCTTCTCACGATTCCGGGATTGCTCTACCAGAGCATGTTCGCTCCGGGTCTGAACTTTGTGATCACCTGGCGCTTTGTCATGATTGTCTTCAGCCTTGTCGCTGGCATCTACCTGTATGCTGTGAGCGGAAGCTGTGGCGATCGCGGCGTCCGGGCAGCCCGTTAAGTCAATCACCGGGGCGATGCGTTCCGGTGGTTTCTCTTATTAGCGCTTCAGGCGTATTAACGATCGGGTCTGACGGGAACTATAGAACGGCGGGGATGGCTGTTTGACGCCATCCCCGCCGTTCTTCTGTTTGTTTCAGAGACCTACTTTAGCGCTTTTAGTCTGCCGATTCCGCGTTCTGTCTTCAATACTTTGCAATCGGCGGCGCTCGGCACGGAGGATATAATGCTCAATCTACAGTTCATTTCAAAGCCATCGGGCAGCGGGCGCCGGTTGCTGGCGGCCGGCCATGCGGTGATTCTATCCACCGCGATTGCATTGGCTGCAGGGCTGGCATTGCCGGCTGAGGCGCAGCAAATTCCGGTACGCAGGGGAGCGCAGCCCGGGAGAAACCTGCTCACCGTTTCTGCGGACGCCCAGGTGAAAGCGGCGCCCGACCAGGCGCTGGTCCGCCTGGGGGTCGAAGCGGAAGCGCCGACGGCCGCACGAGCGAGCGATGCTGAGGCGACGGCTATGGCAGCGGTGATCGCCGCCATCAAGCAGACCGGCGTTGCGAGTAACGACATTCAGACGACCGGCCTCAGCCTTGAACCGCAATACACCAACGGCACGCCGAACGCCCCGCCGAAGATCCGGGGATTCAACGCTTCGAACACCGTCCAGGTAACGGTCAATGATATCAGCCGGGTGGGCGCCGTCGTAGACGCCGGACTTGGCGCCGGCGCCAATCGGCTTGATGGAGTCGATTTTACCCTCAAGGATGACACGTCGTTCCGGACCGAGGCGCTGAAGAAGGCGGCGCATACCGCCGCATTGAAGGCGCAGGCGCTGGCGGACGCGCTCGGTGTTCATCTGGGACCGCTGGCTTCGGTGATCGAGGGTGGCGCCGGGGGCCCGCCGCCTCCCCTGCCAATGCGGGCGATGGCGAGTTACGCCGGGGCCGCAACACCCGTTGAACCGGGCCGGTTGAATGTTGGCGCTTCTGTAACCTTGCAGTACCATATCATCCAGTAGGCGCCATAACTTAGAGAAAGGATGGACGAGTGGAGCAATCGAAGCAGCGGGCCTCATGCGGTCTGCTGGGCATGGGCGACGTAGGCGAGCAGGTTCTCCTGCGCGGTTGGGCGCAGCGCAGCCGCGATTTTGGCGGGCTGGTTTTTATTGATCTGCGCGACCGCACCGGCGTTGTTCAATGCGTCTTCAATCCCGAAGAGGCGCCCGACGCTCACGCAGCCGCTCGTCAGGCTCGAAACGAATACGTGCTGGAAATCGAGGGTGTCGTCGCCCGGCGGCCGGAGGGCACCGATAATCCCGCCATTACCACGGGGACGGTTGAGGTTCGCGCCGCTTCGATCAAGATCCTGAACAGCTGCCGGCCACTTCCCTTTCAGATTGTTGAAGGTGACGAGCCGGGTGATCAGGTACGGCTGCAGTATCGATACCTGGATCTGAGACGGCCGGAGATGCAGGAGCGACTCGACCTGCGCCGCCGCGCGAATAAGATCGTTCGCGACTTCCTCGACGCCGAAGGCTTCTGGGAAGTTGAGACTCCCATTTTGATGAAGAGTACGCCGGAAGGAGCGCGGGATTTCCTTGTCCCCAGCCGGATGCTGCCAGGCGAGTTCTACGCGCTGCCGCAGTCCCCGCAGCTTCTCAAGCAGATTCTGATGGTGGGAGGGATCGAGAAGTACTTTCAGATCGCGCGATGTTTCCGTGATGAAGATCTTCGCGCCAACCGCCAGCCCGAGTTTACCCAGATCGACGCGGAAATGTCGTTCGTGGATCAGAGCGACGTACTCGGTGTCATGGAACGTCTGATAGCCGAGCTCTTTGGCGCCTTCGGCATCGAGGCGCCGCTGCCGCTGCCGCGGATGAGTTATCGGGAGGCGATGGACCGCTTTGGATCGGACGCGCCGGACACTCGATATGGTCTGGAACTAAAGGACCTCACGGATCTTGCCGCTTCCAGCAGCTTTAGAGTGTTCGCGTCGACCGCTGCGGCCGGGGGGGTTGTTCGCGGAATTTGCGTGCCAGGCGGCGGCGCGTATTCGCGTAAGATGGTCGATGATCTGGAGCTGCAGGCAAAGTCATTCGGGGCGACGGGTCTTGTCTGGATTCAACGCACTCTAGAGGGTTTTAAGTCGCCGATCGCGAAGTATCTTGGCCCGGGCGAGGCCGAAAGAATATTTGAGCGTTTGGAGGCGGGAGAGGACGATCTTGCGCTCATCGTCGCCGGAAATTGGCGCACAGTCTCCGACGTGTTAGGGCGGATGCGGCAAGACCAGGCGCAGCAAAAGCGCCTCATTCCGGAAGGAAAGCAGAACTTCCTATGGGTGGTGGACTTCCCGGCCTTTGAGTTTGAATCGGATCAGGGACGCTTCACCTTCACTCACAATCCGGTTTCGGCGCCGCACGACGAGGATTTGCCGCTGCTGGAGGAGGGATTGCGGATGCTGGAGATGGGCGCCGACGCGCCGCTTGGTCCTGGCAGTCCGCAGCATCCGCTGGCGCGGATTCGTTCCAAGCAATACGACATGGTGCTGAATGGCCAGGAGCTTGGCGGTGGAAGTATCCGGATCCATAACGCCGACGTCCAGTTGAAGGTGTTCCAGGTGCTTGGCTTCAGTCCTGAGCAGGCGCGGGATCGATTCGGATTCCTGCTTCAGGCGCTGGAGTTCGGGGCGCCGCCGCACGGAGGAATTGCGTTCGGAATGGATCGGATCGTGATGATGCTCTCGGGCACGGATAATATTCGCGACGTTATTGCCTTTCCAAAGACATCTACCGGCGCCGATCTGATGATGCAGGCGCCCTCGCCGGCTACCCCTGAACAGCTCCGGGACCTGCGGCTGAGGTTGACTACTGATGGCAAATAAACAGTGGAAGAAGGGCGGCGGGAGATTCGATGATCGCTGAAAACAAAACCTATACCATCACGTCACCAATCTATTACATCAACTACTATCCCCATCTCGGAACGGCGTATACCACCGTCCTGACGGACGTGCTGGCGCGCTATCACCGGTCGCGAGGGAGAGGCGTCTTCTTCCTAACCGGCACCGATGAAAATGGCGAGAAGGTGATGCGGGCAGGGCAGGATCGCGGTCTCACGCCGCGCCAGTTTGTGGACGAGATGAGCCTCGCCTATAAAACAGCCTGGAATGGACTCGACATTTCCTATGATCGGTTCATTCGAACGGTGGACGAGGATCACGTTCGAGCGGTGACGCGGCTATTCACCACGCTGCAGGAGAGAGGCGACATCTACAAAGGACGCTATGAAGGCTGGTACTGCGTCCACGATGAGACCTTCATCCTCGACGCGCCGGATGGCAAGTGTCCCGAGTGCGGTCGTCCGGTGGAACGCGCCGCACGAGACGCCTACTTCTTCGCGCTCTCGAAGTACACCGACCGGCTGCTGGAACTCTACGAGCGGCAGCCGGATTTTGTGCAGCCTGAGAGCAGCCGGAACGAAGTGGTTCGGTTCATACGGGACGGTCTCCGCGACATGTGTATCAGCCGGACCAACAACGGATGGGGAATACCGGTTCCGGGTGATCCGGAACACGTGGTGTATGTCTGGTTCGACGCCCTCGTCAACTATATCGCCGCCTGCGGCTACCCAGACGATCCTGAACGGTTCGAGCGGCTATGGCCGGCCTCGCTTCACGTGGTCGGGAAAGATATCCTGGTCCGATTCCACGCCACTCTTTGGCCGGCGACGCTGATAGGCGCCGGCCTGGCGCTGCCGCGTCAGATACTCGCGCACGGTTGGCTGCTGGTGGATGGGCAGAAGATGAGCAAGAGTCGGATTGCCCAGCAAATAAGCAAGTGGCATGAAGACGGCAGCGCATCGCTCACGGTGACCGGGCTTCGGCCGGACGAGTTGGTTCGCAGCCTGCAGGAGGTGGCGGAGATTCCTCCGGAAAAGCTATCCATCGCTGTGGACGCGCTGCGTTACTTCCTGGTACGCGATCTGCCGCCCGGCGCTGATGCGGAATTCAGTCCGGACCGAATCGTGGAGCGATACAACGCCGATCTTGCCAATGACGTTGGAAACCTTTTGAACCGGACGCTTTCAATGCTTCAGCGATACCGGGACACCGTTGTACCCCGCGCGTGCGCCCCTTCGGTGGCAGCCGCGCCGCTGGTCAACGCGGCCGCGGCCGCGTACGAGGCTCTGGAACCGGGTGAGGCGCTGGCGCAGGTCTCGA
>DASRZA010000228.1:0-26026 GCA_035686845.1 Armatimonadota bacterium
GCCTCAAACTGCGGGATCTCGTCTACCGAGTCGAGGTCGGCGCCGATGGCGGCGTGGAGGGTGGGGACGCCGGCGACGGTACCGCCGAGCGTGCGCCCCACCAGGCGCTCGGCGCGGGGGACGTCCAGGAGCGGGAGACGCAGCAGGGCTGTCAGCGCCAATCGCAATGATACTTCCCAACCGAGTGAGCCTGCCAGCGCCAGGGGCCGCTTCCGATTCGCATAAATCCCCTCGATGACCGCGTCACGCTCAATCAGGAATTCGGGATCGGCCAGAATCAGGTTGCCGCCGGTGTACGTCCCATCGCTCAGCCGCACAAATGTCCGCTTCATGTCCGGGTAGCGCTCCATCACGACGGACTTCTCGATGATGGAATAGCAGAAGGCCCGGTCGGCCGGGCACGCTGTCACAAAATCGTCCACCGCGGCCGGTGTGAGAAGCGGGATGTCACTCCCCACCAGCAGCACCCGGCCCTTGCCCCGGGCCGCCCGGGCCGCGACGAGAACGTTGCCGGTGAGCGTTTGGGTGGGATCGAGCAGCGTGACCTGCGGGAACGGTTCTGAAAACTCAGAGGGGCCGATCACCACCATCTCGTTCACGGTGTTTGACGCGGAGAGCGCGTCCAGCACGTAGGCGAGCATCGGTCGTCCGGCGAGGGGAGTCAGCGCTCGCCAGGTACCGGGCGGCGCCTCGCCCTTCCATTTACCGGCTGCGATTACGGCCGCGACGACTCCCTCTGGCATGGTCTCTCCGCATGTTCAAGTTCAAGAAGCGGCCGCTATTCACCGGGGCTGCGTGAGCGCGGCGCGAGCCTCTTCGGAATTGGCGCTCTCACCGGCGGCGCCCACGGCGCTGACAACATAGAAGTAGGTCGTATCGGCCGCGACGGAGGCGTCGACGAAGCTGTTTGAGGTGATGTTTGAGCCGATGGTCGCGTAGGGACCGCCGGGAGCGCTGGATCGCTTCACGTTATACCCGGCAGCGCCGGCCGCCGCCGTCCAGCGGAGGGTAATCTGAGCGGCGGTTGCGGTGGCCGTGAGTCCGGTGGCGGGAGTGAGCGTCTTCTTGCGGGGCGAAAAGAGCCGCTCGAGACCCACGAACGCGCCCGGCTTCTTCTCCACGGCGGCGGCTTTCAACGCCTTGATCCGCGCGGCCACTTCGACGCCGATCGCTTTGAACGCCTGGCCCTGCGGCGAATCGGGCGCGGCCACTACAATCGGCTTTCCAAGGTCCCCGGATTCGGCGATATTAGGGCTCAGCGGCACCTTCCCCAGCAGCGCCACCCCAAAATCTTTGGCAGCCTCGCCTCCATGCGAATCTCCAAAAATTGCCGTTTCATGGTGACAGTGTGGGCAGATAAATCCGCTCATATTCTCGACCATGCCGAGAATCGGCACTTCAAACGGCGGCCGTTGGAACATGGCGAGCGATTTAGATGCAATGTTGAGCGCCACGTCCTGGGGGGTAAACACAATCACGACGCCGCTCAAGGGAACCGCCTGCGCCAGGGTGAGCGGCGCGTCGCCGGTGCCCGGCGGAAGATCGACCAACAGATAATCCAGTTCTCCCCATTCCGGATCATTGATCAACTGCTGCAAGGCGCGCGAAACGATCGGGCCGCGCCATATAATCGGGTCGCCGCCCGGATTCAGGAATCCGATGGAGATGAGCTGCACCCCGTATCGATTGATCGGGATCAGCTTCTTGGTCTCCGCGTTGCCCTCTAACTCCTCAAACGCGTTCATCATCATCGGGATACTGGGGCCATACATGTCGGCGTCCAGCAGCCCGACTCTCGCCCCCTGCTGCTGGAGCGCGCAGGCGAGATTCACCGAGACTGTGGATTTGCCCACGCCGCCCTTGCCGCTGGCGATCCCAATGATATCTTTGATACCCGGCACCGATTTCCGGCCCAGCGGGCTGGGACGGTCCTGCTCTGACATCCTGACCTCCAATAGTAAATCGCTTTAGATAATCTTATGATTCCGACGGAGCGGAGTCCGCTCCGAATTGCGGAACGACGCGCAGCTCACTACCCCAGACGCTCACACGACCCGCGATCCGCTCTGTCGAAATCGGCTTATAGCGCCCATCCCGAAGCCGGGGCGTGAACCCGCTATCGCGAATGAGTCGTTCCATCTCGTTGACCGGCATGAGAAGCGATGGCGGCAAGGCGGCCTGAAGACCGCAAATGCCGGTCGAACCCAGATCATCGGCGCCGAACCGCAGCGCGACTTCGCCGATTTTGGCGCCCTGCGCCTCCCACGCGGCCTGAACGTGAGCCACGTTATCCAGGAAGCAGCGAGCGGCGGCAAGGGAACGGAGATAGTGAAAGGATGAGACGGGAACTCCGCCGCTGTGATCCGGGACGAGAACATCACCCCGGCCGCGCCGCCCCACCGGGCCCGAGACATAGGCGACAAAACCACCCGTGCTCTCCTGCAGCTCGCGGATGGCGGCGAGGTGAGCGATAACGCCACCGGCATCAGAGGCGCCTTCCGGCGGACCCGCGGTGGAAACGATACCGGCTGCGTGCGCCGCACGGTGCAGCGCCAGACGAGGGTGCGGAGAAACGGCTGGAACCGGGCCAACCGGCTCACCGGCGATCATTTCCAGGCCGGCGTCACGAAGCCGGCCGATCACCGTGTCCAGCGGAAGCTCTTCTTGCGCCGCCAGTCGTTCCACTTCCGCCGCCGCCAGCCGCCACACCGGCCGTTCCACGCCGCCGGCAGCGTGGATTGCGGCCAGCAGCGCCACCCATTCGCTTAAAACCGGCTCGGAATCCAGCGCTCCGTAAAGCGCGAGATCCGTGGCGCCCCAGCCCTCAAGACGACGCGCAAGATCCTCGATCTCATCGTACCGGATCCCGATTCCCGAAGGACTACCGGGCGCGGACTCCCCCATTTTAGAGGAGCGGGGGGCGAAGACTCCCCTGTTATCGGGGGGCGGGGGGCTACCGGGCGAGGACTCCCCCATTTTAGAGGGGCGAGGGGATAGGCCGCGACTTGCCACAGGAATTGATCCGCCGATGGCGTATGCTGCCAGGGGCTCAGGATTATGAGCAAGCCGGGCCTGCTCGGCGAGCAGACCCAGCTCGGCGAGATTATGGGAGGCCAAGAGCGCCGCGGCGTCACGCTCATTCAGCCGCCGCCCCTGCTCAATCTTTTCGGCGGCTATCCGGAGTGACATGAAACCTCTGATACATGAGCGGTGAAGCGCGGTGGTGAAACAGAAGCGGCGGAGTCAGGCTGCAAGCGAAGGCGTCTCCAGCACGTTATAGAGATTGTCCCGTTCCACCGGACGGCGCCCGGCTTCCACGATAAGCTGGATCAGGTCCTGCCGGGTCAACTGCTGACGCGTGGATCCGTCTTCCGGCCGCGTAATCTCATACTCTACAATGGTGCCGTCCACGTCATCCGCGCCGTACCAGAGGGACGCCTGAGCAACTTCCGGGGTGATCATAATCCAAAATGACTTGATATGCTCAAAATTATCGAGCATCAGCCGGGCCACTGCAAGCTGCCGGAGGTCTTCGAGGCCGGTGGTTGGCGGAAGATGATCCAGCTCGGTGTTTTCGGGGTGAAATGAGAGCGGTATAAACGTCAGAAAGCCGCCGGTTTCGTCCTGAAGCTCCCGCAGCCGCACCATGTGCTCCGCCCGCTCCTCCGGAGTTTCAAGATGACCATAGAGCATGGTGGCGTTGGATCGCAGTCCGGCGCGGTGCGCCGCCCGCGCCATTTCCAGCCACTCGCGACCATCTTGCTTGAGGGGGAAGAGCTCGCCGTGAATCCGGTCGCTCAGCACCTCTGCGCCGCCGCCAGGCATCGAGTCAAGACCGGCGGCCCTCAGGTCCGCAAAGACTTCGTCAACCGGTTTCCGGGCGCACTTTACAATCTGCGCCATCTCGACCATGGTGAACGCCTTGACGTGCGCCTCCGGCCGGGCGGTCTTGGCAGCCCGCACGATGTCGAGGTAATAACTATAAGGTAGGGCCGGGTTGATGCCGCCCACCATGTGAATTTCGGTCACGGGAAAATCGCGAGCGCGATGGACTCGCGCCTGCACGTCTTCAGGGGTGAGGGTGTAGCCCCGACTATCCCGGGGGCCGGCGTAAAACGAGCAAAACTTGCAGAATTTGTTGCAGACGTCGGTGTAGTTGATATGCTGATTGCGCACAAAATACGCGCGGTCGCCATTCTTTCGCTCGCGGACGAGATTTGCCATGTACCCGAGCGCATTCAGGTCGGGGGATCGGTATAATCGCACGGCGTCCTCGTACCCTAGACGTTCGCCCGCCACCACCCGCTCAAAGATGTCGCCCAGCCCGGCCTGTTTGAGACGCGCTTCAACCATCTGCATCCTCCTCTTGAAACTCTTCCAGTATTGTAGCAGGTTCCCGATTGACGCAGGCGCCCCGGCCGGCTTATACGAGCGCGGCGGGCGGTGACTCTGGTATGATCTGGTAAGATACAGCTATCCTGGTACACTTCCGCGTAAGACCATCGGGGTTGGTCGCCGGCCCCTGAATCCCTCTAAAATGGGGGCGACCAACACCAGAACTGATCTGGCGGACTTGAACTGAGCTGCACCAGGCTGGCGTCTAGACTCACCGGGATCACGCTCCTTGCTGCAGACCTTATGGTCCATCTTCATTCTTAGCGCTTTTCTTCTGATCGCGGCCGCCGTTGGTGACCGGATCGTGCGGCGGCTGCGGCTGCTGCCGCCCGACGCCGGTGATTCGGACCGGCTGATCTTTAGCCTGGCGCTGGGTCTGGGCGCCGTCGCCTTGATCACCTTTGGCGTTGGCATGGCCGGCGCTCTGCGCCCGGCGCCGCTTTTCGGGACGCTCGCCGCAATCGGCCTTATATGCGCACGCGGCGCGTTCGCACTCGTCGGCGCGGCCGGACGTCTTCTCTCACGCGCCGGAAGATTTGTCGTGCGTCTCGTTCGCTCAATCGGCCGGCGGCCGGGCTGGGGCGCCAATCTCTGGCTGCTCACGGCGCTGGTCTTGGGGGGGATTGAGGCTATCGCCCTCTTCATCGGCGCGCTCGCGCCGCCCGCCGGCGCGGATTACGACGCGCTGGCCTATCACCTGGCGCTTCCCGCCCTCTACCTTCGCTGGGGCGCCATCCGGTACGACCCCTATATCCTGCACTCGAACTTTCCGCAGGTTATTGAAATGCTGTACCTGGTGATGCTGGCGGCCGGCGCGCAGGCGGCCCGGACGGTCCATTTCGTCTTTGGCCTGCTTGCGGCGTGCGCGTGCGGTTCCTTGTGCCGCCGATACGGCCGCGCGGCCGCGATCATCGGAGCTCTGGTTTTCTGGATGACTCCGGTTGTGGCGTGGGAGGCGGGCAGCGGCTACGACGACCTCGCGTTCGCTCTCTTTCAGACGCTGGCGTTTCTGGCCTGTGTCCGCGCCTTCGACCGCAGGCCGGGCGAGCGCTGGCTCGTGCTGGCGGGAATATGCCAGGGGCTTGCGTTAGGGGTGAAATATACGGCCCTCGCATTCGTTCCTCTGCTGCTGATTGCTGGCGCCGCTACCGTCTGGAGGCAGGGTGGCCCTGGCATGGGCGCTGCCCGATCGCGCCTGCGCAGCGTGCTCCAGCAGACGGGAATCGCCGGGCTTGCCGCCGCTATCGTCGCCTCACCGTGGTACGCCCGGGCGTTGATCTGGACCGGCAACCCGGTCTTTCCCTATTACTATTCCCTCTTTGGCGGGCGCAATTGGAGCCGGGAAGCCGAGCGGTTTTACCGCCATCTCCAGATCGGCTATGGCGCCGGGCACGCCCTCGGGAGTGGACGTGGGCCGCTGGACTTTTTAACCGCGCCGTGGCACCTTATCGCCGTGCCTCAGTATTATTACGAGCCAGGTGGGAGCGCGGGCTTCGGCGTGCTCCGCGGGAGTATTGGCCTGGCATATCTCCTGTTGATCGGTCTGAACTTTATCAGGGGCGAATGGAAGCCGGCCGCCGCTGCGCTGGCGCTGCTCTTCGGCGCATTTTTCATTGAATGGTACCTGCTGATGCAGCAGGTGCGATACCTTATTCCGGCGCTGCCCCTCCTCACGCCCGCCTGCGCTCTGGCGCTTTCGCCTCTATTAACGTCCGGCCGCGCCTCCGAACCGGGAGGCCCTGATACCAGGCCGGCCGCATGGTTCGCCATGACGCTCGCCGCGATGATAGTTCTCACGTCTTTCGGCTGGTCGGTGTGGGTCTCCGGCCAGCTCGCTGTCTGGGGCCCCGGTCCTTCGGCGGCGCTGGTTGACGTGGGCGCTATCAGCCGGGACGATTACCTTTCGCAGCGGCTGCCCGACCTCTGGCTCGTCTCCGAATGGGTGAATATCAATCTGCCGGCCAACGCTCGCGTCGCGCTGATCAGCGAACCGCGCAGCTATTATATACATCGCGACACGCTCTGGGCCGATGGCTACGAGCAGGAGAAGCTGCGCTATTCTAAGATGCGCACTGCGCATGAGCTGGCAGCCGCGCTCCGGAAGGCCGGAATCACCGACGTGTTGATCCGGGTCGGCAGTCCGTATGGGCTGGTCGGAACCTACGGTCTGCCCCATGCCAATCCGTCCACCGCTGACTGGTCCTCATTGAATTACCACGGCCCCCTCTCCCACTGGATCACGCTTTACCATAACGCCATCGACGAGGGCCTATTGAATCCCATCTATCCGCAAAGCGGCGCCGCCACCGACCCGAACGGGTACGCGGTTTATGAAGTTGAAGGGGCCAAAAAGGATGAAGGATGAGTCAAGCCAACGTCACCGCAACCACCTCCGTCCCCGCCGTGCGGCCGTGGGAATCGAGAACCTGGAGGCTGAGAATATGCTTTCCGGGGGCGTAGAGAGAGGTGTCGAGGTCGGCGCGGCATTCACCCGGGCCGCGGACCCGTGCGACCTCACGGCCGTCCAGGCGATAGATCAGCAGCGGAGCGTCTTCGTAGGTCTTTACCCAGGCGCTCAGATGTTCGACGCCGCTGAGGTGCGCGCCCACCGTGAGTGGTCGGGTCCACGTGGGAAGCGCCTGCTGCACGCCCGTCTCCACCGCGGGCAGGAAGTAATCGGGCGCAACGCACCGGGTAAGCGCGGCGAGCATCACGTCGCTATCGGTGACGCTGTAATCATTCAGCGCCCGGCCGGGCATCACGTCGGCGCCATTCAGATTATCGTTATCGAAGATTCCGACCATCTTAACACGTGGAAACTCCCGCGGCAGCGCTGAAAAGAGCTCCGTTAACTTGTCCGCCGCTAAAACCGAATAATCCACCGCCGGGTCCAGCCGCTCCCGATGCGAGGCGCCATATTCGCAGATAGCGATAGGCTTGCGGGCGGCGTATTTGTGATACACGTACTCCAGCAGGCTTGCAGGGTTCTCGAATCCCGCCGGCCGCGCAGGGTCGTTGTCATGATGCAGCACCGAATAGAAGTTCACTCCCACCCAGTCCACGTACGCGTCGCCCGGATAATAGTCGTCCATGTTGTACTCGGGGACCTGGTTGACACACCAGATCATCGCCACGTTGGGCGCCAGTCGCGCCATTACGTCATGGACGAGCCTGAACTTAGCTTTGTAGAGCGAGGGGTCATTATGCCAGGCGGTCCAGTCGCCGTTCATCTCGCCGGCGAAGCGAAGAAAGATGGGGCCGCCGCAGGAAGCGGCGTCACGGGCGAACTGTTCCAAATAGGCGTCGTCCCGAACCCGCGAAAGACCGTTGTTCGGTTCCAGGGCGATGCGGGGAGCGATGCCATCATTCAGAAGCGCCTGCGCCCACCGGAGCGGGAACGGGCGGCCGTAATTCGCGTAATCCCACGACGTCGCCAGCGGCTTACCAATCCTTTCGCCCAGCGCGGCAGCCCGGTTGGCATAGATGGCATTACCATATTCGCCGCCACCGCCCAGGCTGTTATCACCCGCCACGTAGGCGCCAAGATAACATCCGTAGACCGGCTCGAACTTCTTGCCGGTGTAGAATGCGAGCTGGGCGGATCGATCGGGCGGCGCATCCACAAACATTTGAATATGAGTGGACCAGCGGGCGGCTTTCTCTTCTTCCACTGCAGCCCCCTGCAGGTCACCATGACTCCGGTAAATCTGCGCCTCCAGGTGGTAATCTCTGGAGGCATCGGCGTAGTCGCCGCGAGCGACGGCGCTGTCCGCCATCCGCCGGTAATCAGCGCCGGTGACACTCCGACCGGCGCCGGCGATGAGAAGAACGGCGCTCAAAATCACCGCCAACACTTCGACGGTTCTCAACTTAATATGAGCGGGTCGATTCCGTCTCACTGTCGTTATCTTCGCTTTCGCGGCTCCGGTCACCGCATGTAGGAGCCGAATCCCTTCGGCGATTTCCGCTCCGGTCACCGCATGTAGGAGCCGAATCCTTTCGGCGATTTCGCCTGCCCCCATAACCGGGGCGAACCGGCGTTATCTTTTTCGCGGCTTTGATTCAGGATGCAGTATCTGCCAGATTTTGGACACAAGAACGAGCAGGGCAAGCGCTAAGAAGGCGAGACCCAGGTACGTGCTCGGGATCCGGTCCAGCAGCCCGCTTTCCGGCGCAGCCGCGGCCGGTGTTGTGTGGGGCTTCGGAGCGCCATGAGGGGCCCTAGACGGTCGGGAAGCCGGACGCGCCGCTGGCTTTGTCGCTGGCTTTGAAGCCGGCGCAAAGATTACCGGCACCTCCAATCCACCCGCGCGCTGCCCACTCGAATCCATCGCCAGGACGCTCAACTGATGCCGGCCGGCGCCATACTTCGACGTGTCGATAACGGCCCGGCATTCACCCGGACCCGTCACACGAGCGGCGTCTTTTCCATCTATCCGGTAGATAATTGTTGGCGAATCCTCGTAACTCTTCACCCATGCAGTGAGAGAAACCGGTCCTGAAAAAGTCATACCCGCGGTGACAGGCTCAACGTAAGTCGGATAATGCTTCTCCGTTCCGGTGACCACGTGAGTCAAATAATAGTCCGGGGCGACGGCGCGAGTTAGAGCCGAAAGGACAACGGGGCTGTCGGTGACGCTGTAGTCGTTAAGCGCCCGGCCCGGCTGGATATGCCGCGCGGTAAGATTATCGCAGTCGTAGAGCCCGACCATCTTGACCCGCGGAAACTCCCGCGGCAGCGCTGAAAAGAGCTCCGCCAGCTTATTTGCGGCCACGACGGATTCGTCTTTGCTCAGATCCAACTTGTCCCGGTGCGAGGCGCCATATTCGCAGATGGCGATAGGCTTGCGGGCGGCGTATTTGTGATACACGTACTCCAGCAGGCTTGCAGGGTTCTCGAATCCCGCCGGCCGCGCCGGGTCGTTGTCATGATGCAGCACCGAGTAGAAGTTCACTCCCACCCAGTCCACGTACGCGTCGCCCGGGTAATAGTCGTCCATGTTGTACTCGGGGACCTGGTTGACACACCAGATCATCGCCACGTTGGGCGCCAGTCGCGCCATTACGTCATGAACGAGCCTGAATTTAGCTTTGTAGAGCGAGGGGTCGTTATGCCAGGCGGTCCAGTCGCCGTTCATCTCGCCGGCGAAACGAAGAAAGATGGGGCCGCCGCAGGAAGCGGCGTCACGGGCAAACTGTTCGAGATAAGAATCATCCTTGATCTCAGAGAGACCGTCGTTGGGCTCGAGGGCGATGCGGGGAGCGATGCCGTCACTCAGCAGGGCTTGAGCCCACGTACGGGGGAAGGGATTTCCATAATTGCAGTAGTCCCAGGACGTTGCCAGCGGTTTATGGATAAGCCGGCCCAGAATCTCAGCCCGCTTTGCATAAATAACGTTGCCCATCGAATCCGGGCCGCCATCCAGGCTGTCGTCGTTCGCGACGTAAGCGCCCAGATAGCAGCCATACGCGGGTTCAAACTTGGCGTGAGTATCCAGCGCCGCTGCGGCCTTCGGATTGGGTGGCGCATCCGCAAAGAGTTGAATATCGGTGGACCAGCGCGCCGCCTTTCCCTCCTCCACCACCGCTGCAGCGGCGTCGCCTTTTTGCCGGTAAAGATTCGCCTCCTCGCGATAGTAGACGGCCGCCTTACCGAACTGCTTGCTGGAAACGGCGTTATCCGCCAGCTTGCGATATCCCGCGGCCGAGGCGGCTGCTGCGCCCTGTGAAGGCGCCAGGCAGAAGAGGCAGACAAACGCCTGCAGGAAAATGGCGCGACCGGCCGCGCGTGGAATACCGAAAGGCGACATCAGAAGATCCTCGCGCTCAAATAAGCAGGCAGGCAGCGAGAGCCATTGTGGAGGCGGCTGCGCCGGCGAGCGCTATGTACAGGAACGTACCGCAGCGCCTCCGGTTCCGCGCTGATCCCAACTTAGGTATTGGGTGTTGCGCATCGCGTCTCGGGCCAGTGCGGCGCATCGCTGCCCGGTTGCGAAGGCGTCTCTTTTCCTCTTCGGTTTCCTTCGCGCCCTTCGTGGGACCTTCGTGTCCTTCGTGTTCTTTTTTTATCTGTAAATCCTTGCCGGCGTCATCCGGCCGAAGCGTCGCGCGTCGCGATGTGAATAAACTGTGATTCATGATGGGAAAGAGTGGCAGTGAGATGTGGACAACTTTCAGATTCTCTCCGACATGTCGTCAAGTGTGAATCAGTGTGAATAGCCGGCCGGCTATTCAACCGGAGGAACTCCCCGGCCATTCACAATGTCCGTGCGGAGCCGGTCGTTCGTTCACATGATTCACAGACCTACTATCATTATCACTACTCTTATATATATGTTCTTCTTGAAAGAAACAGAATCCCGCATTCTGGATTTTCGGAGAGACGGGAGAAAAATTCAGGATTCAGGAAAGTAGAAGGATAACCCTTTCTGTCTGATGAAAACAGTTTTGATTTGAACGATAAGCGAGAAAAGACCATGCCGAAACCCAAAGTTTATAATCCCGGTGACCATGAAGCGATGGAGCGTCTGAAAGGCGCGCCGAGGGAACAGACCAGCGAAAAGAGTGAGCGGATCCTGAAGGTCTACGGTTCCATTCTGCTCGTGATCTGCATTGCGGCTGCGCTGGCGTTCGTAGGTTACAAAATCTATCAGGAGCTGCATTCAATCGGAGGGAAGTACCAGAACGCGGTTACGTCTACGGGCCAATCGATGTTAACTTTGCCGTCCAATTCCGGCAGCGGCCGGCGTTTATTCTATGTCTGAGATCTGGGTAGAGCTGGGAGATCGCAGCTATCCGATTGTGATTGGCGCCCGGCTGTCTGAGAAGGCGCCGGCGCTCCTAAAAACAGCCGGCCTGTCAGAGGCGCCTCTGTTGATAGTAACGGATGAATCGGTGGCCGCGGCGCAGGCTGAGACGCTGGACGGGTGGCATAATCTGCCTGGCCACCGGACAGAGCTCGTGGTTCTTCCGCCCGGTGAGGAGACGAAGAGCCTGCGTTGCTTTTCAATGCTGCTCGACCGGATCGCCGCTTTTGATGAGGGCGATGGCGCCGCCATCGTGGCATTCGGCGGCGGTGTGATTGGCGATCTGAGCGGCTTTACGGCCGCCTGTTACAAGCGAGGTATCCCATGGGTCCAGGTTCCCACAACCCTTCTTGCCCAGGTTGACGCCAGCGTTGGCGGCAAAACCGCCATCAATCATCCTTCGGCCAAGAATCTGGTGGGCGCCTTTCATCAACCGCGAATAGTGGTTGCGGATATGTCAACGCTCTCGACGCTTCCTTCGCGAGAGTTGCGGTCTGGACTTGCGGAGGTCGTCAAACATGGGGTGATTGAAGACGCGGTCTTCTTCCACCGGATCGAACAAACAATGCCGCAAGCGTTAGCCGTGGACCCGGCTGTGCTCGAAGATTACGTGGAGTCATCATGTCGAATCAAGGCTCGGATCGTCGGAGAGGATGAGCGAGACACAGGCGGCCGGCGCGCTCTCTTGAACTATGGCCATACCTTTGGTCACGCCATTGAGTTGGCGGCTCACTTTAATTATGCCCACGGTGAAGCGATTGCCATTGGTATGGCTTGCGCCGGAGATCTATCCGTCCGGCTTGGACTCTGGCCTGCAGCGGACGCCCGCCGTGTTGAAGCGGCGCTGGTGGCTGCCGGGCTGCCGGTGAGCGCCCAGAACACGGAGCTTGCCAGAGTGATGGAAGCGATGAGGCTGGATAAGAAATTCGAGAACGGCCTCAACCGGTTTATTCTCGCTCATGGCATAGGTCACGTTGAAATTCATAAGAATCTGCCTGATGAAATGATCCGGGAGACGCTGCGGGGAAGAATTGAGATGACCGTTTGATGGTCTAAATCGAGGGAATCCCGCTCCGGTGCCGGACTAAGTGTACGAAACCATTTGTCATCGATAAGGACGGGACGAATGCACACTCCATGGTTGGAATGGTACTACGTAATCTACTGGCTCCCGTTTGGCCTCGCAACCGGGATCCTGCTCGTATCGAGCCTCGGAGGGCGTCATGGGAGTCATTCCCATGACGGACACAATGCTGGCGCGGGGCACACGTTGTCACACGCCGGGCACTCTCTCAAAATCGGCGGCGGCCATGCGCCGGCTGCGCACTCGGCGCCGCGAGGCATGCCCGTTCGCAGCGCGCCGGCAGGTCACGGCGCTGCGACCCATGGAGCGGCTGCCCACAGCGCGGCATCGCCAAGCGCCGCGCGCTCCGGACCTGTAACACCTGGTCCGCACGGCGTACAGGCCGGGGTTAGGATCTATAACGCCCAGACCGGCCGCGAGTTCGAAGCGCATCTGCACGTCGGATACGGAATTCTGGGGTTCTTCGGATTCGGCCGGGCGCCGTTGACTATTCTCATTGGCAGCCTGATGATCGGCTGGGGACTGGCCGGAATCATCGCCACCCAGGCGTTCCAGGCGGATTTCAAGGCGCCGGACCGGTTTATCCTTCCGGCCTTAGCTGTCGCCATCGTGGGCGCGATACTTTTTACCAAACTGCTCGGTGAGCTCTTTGCCCGGTTCATGGTCGAGGACGAGACATACGCCATTCATCGAGAGGACCTCGTTGGGCTTACCGGCACGGTGGTCTATCCGGTGTCTGAAACCGGCGGCCGGATCCACGTCTTCGACCAGTTCCATACGCTGCACGTGGAACCCGCCCGGATTCGTTCGGGAAGCGCAGGAGCTGAAAAGGGCGCCGAGGTACTGGTGATCGGGCTCGATCCCGAGAAAAAGTACCTGCTTGTTGACGCCATGAAGGTCGAAGATGGAGGACGGGGAGAGGGTGAGTGTGTGAGAGGGTGAGCGTGTGTATGGGTTTTGAACCCTCGAATCGATAAGCACAAGTTTTAGCGCGTGAAGAGCCAGGTTGAAGCCAGGCCGCCGGACAGAAAGAGGCGTTTACGTACCCTGTAACTGATGTTTGATCTATATTTGTTTTGATGTGAAGGTGAGAGGAAACTGCAATGGGAATCGGAGCATTACTGCTTGGTGTAGCCTTGATGGTGGCTTCTATCGCTGCACCCCAGCTTAGCTGGATAGAAAAGTTAATCGTAGGTGTCGTCGGAGCGGTTATCTTTCTCCTCGGCGTCGCGCTCCACATGTTCACCCTGTACCGGAAGGCGACCGCAAACCAGGCGTTCGTGCGAACCGGGTTGGGCGGCGCCAGGGTAGTGATGGATGGCGCGGCGATAGTGCTTCCCATGTTTCATCGTACGCTGGAAGTGAATCTGCAAACGATGAAACTGGGAGTGAATCCCAAGGGCCGCAATGCCCTGATCACCAGAGATAATCTTAGGGCCGACGTGCTGGCGCAGTTCTATATTAAGGTGCAGCCGGATGATGACCATATCCTGATGGCGTCCCGGTCACTCGGTGAGAGCTCCGTGAACGCTGAGACCATCGAAGCGCTCGTGAGCGAGAAACTGGTATCCGCGCTGCGAGCGATTGCGTCGCAAATGGATCTTTTCGAGATTCACACCAAGCGGGATGAATTCGCCGAGAAGGTGAAGGAGCACGTCCGGGCGGATCTGGAGGCCAACGGCCTGCTGCTCGAATCGGTCACGATCTCGGAGCTGGATCAGACGGACCCGAAAGAGCTTTCGGATAACAACGTCTTCGACGCGCAGGGCAAGAAGAAGATTACTGAAATCACCGCTGCGGCGGCTGTGGAGCGCAACAAGCTGGATCGAGACGCTGAGCGGCAGCGCACCGAGAAGGACGTTGAGACCCGGCAGTTCGTGCTGGAGCTGGAACGGAAGAAGGCTGAGGCGGAAGCGTCTCAAATGGCGCAGATCGCCAAGGTGAAAGCGGCCAAGGAGCAGGAGGCGCAGGAGGCTGAGATCAGCCGGTCCCAGGCAATCGCCACAGCCCAGGTTTCTCAGCAGAAAGCGGTGCAGGAAGCCGAGATTTCGCGTGACCAGGCGGTGCAGGTGGCGCAGGTGGCGCAGGAGCTGGCGGTGAAGGCCGCGGAGATTCAAAGGGATCGCTCGCTTCAGATTGCAACCGCCGAGCGGGACCAGAGCGTCAAGACGGCCCAGGTGGAGCAGGAGCGGGCGGTGGCGCTGGCCGACCGTGCCCGGCAGATTGCTATCGCCGAACAGGAAACGGCCCGGGCTAAAGCGGAAGAAGCGGCGCTGCTGGCTGAGGTGGAGCGTGAGCGAGCGAAGCAGCAGGTGACCACGGTAGAACAGCTTGCCGAGGCCGACCGCGAAGCGCAGAAGAAACTGATCGCCGCAAAGCAGGGTATTGAGCAGGACAAGATCGCTCAGCAGACCTCGGCCGAGGTCCAGGCCTACACGAGGGTGAAGCAGGCTGAAGCAGAGCAGGAATCGGCGGCGAAGCAGGCGTCAGCCCGGCTGCAGTTGGCCCAGGCTGAGGCGGAAAGCCGGAAGCTGGTCGCCGAGGGCGAGACGGCGGTGCAGATGGTTCCGGTTCAGGTGGAGCGGGAACGAGTGAACGTGCACGGCGCCGAGGTCAACGTGGAAGCGCAGGAGCTTGAGAACCGGCAGAAGTTTGCGCAGGCTGGCATCGAGTTGGAGATCCAGAAGCTCCGGATCAGCGCGGATAAAGACGTCCAGATCGCCATGGCTGAGGCCATAGGCCGGGCGCTCTCGTCCAGCAAGATGACTCTCTTCGGCTCACCGGAGATGGCGGCCACGATGCTTCAGAGCATGGCAAAGGGCATGGGCGCCCGGTCGCTGATGGAGGGTTTCACCGGCCCGCTGACCAATGGCGCCGGCCATAATGGAAACGGAACCCCACTCGAAAGTATGGTGGACATGATCGCTCCGCTTGTTCAGCGGTTCACCGGTAAGACGGTCGACGCCAAAACGCTGGCCGATCTGACCGCCGTTGTGCAGAACCAGCAAACCCCTCCCATCGCTCCGATGGTGGCCGACGCTCCTCTGGAATCAAAGATACCGGGCGCCCCCAACGGCCCGGTCCCAACTGAAACCGTCGGTGCAAAAGGGGCGGAAAAAAAGAGCGCGGGAGCGTAAGCCGGGATCAAGGGTTTTTCCGAAGCGTTTGGGGCGCTCGATCAAGATGGGTTATACGAAGGTGGCCCGGCGCGTACCAGTGCGTCGGGCCACGTCGATGTACGCGCCGGAGTCGGGGCAAAGCATTCGCAGAACAAATCCGGCGCCTGCAACCGCTGCGGCGAATGCTTCGCCCAGGAGAGATAGGATGCGTCTGAGCAGAATTGTCCGGGACGCCGGACCGGCTGTGGTAATCCTTTTGGGTATTCTGGCAGCGCCACCTGCAGGCCGCGCAGCCGGCTCCGTGATTATTGGCAATTATCTCGTCACGGCGCCGGACGGGATTGCCTTCATCGTAGATGATGGGGCTGCGTTCGTGGTGGACACGGGTGGTCCCTATGTGGCCGGGGCAGCGGCGGCGGATGGCTCGTATAACCGGCAGCAGTTCACGCTGAACGGGGCGCGCATTATGTTCGAGTGGGGCCGCGTTGGCAGCGCCGCCGTTGCCCGGCTCTCCAGCAATCAGCCGGTGCAACTACCGCTGCGTTTGAGCGCCGGTTGGCCCGGATGGACCAGCCACTTCACCGGCGCGTCGGATGGCGCTGCAGGCCAGGCGGAAGTCGCCGGGAAGACTGGCGCCGCTCAAATGGTGAAGTGGAGGCTTCTGACCAGTCCACCGCCGGTTCGATCCAGCGGCGCCGAGGTGGTGGTCTCGATTGCGCCGGGGATGCCAGTCCGGTTTGTCGCGGGAGTGGGACCGCTGCCTGACATTAGCCAGGTGGATCGGGTGCTGCGAGAGGCTGCGAAGCGCTACACGGCGCGCCGGCCCGTCGCTTCCGGCGACTGGGGAGACTTCGTGGGCGCCATCGCCGACAACGTCAACAACAGCCGCATCTACAGCTCCGACAACCATCGGCTGGCCCACTCTGTGAGCCGCGCCTGGGCCGGCGGCAACCCCAACAACGACCCGTACTTCTGCTGGGACAGTTTCTTCACGGCGAATCTGGCCTGCCTGGATGACCCGCAGACGGCCGAGAACACCGTTCGCGCCATCCTCTCTTACGAGACTCCGCAAGGGCTGGTTCCTAATTTTGCGCACTGGCAGGCCGGGGCCAGCGATGACCGGTCTCAGCCGCCGGTGGGCGCCCTGTGCGTATGGAAGATGTACCAGCGCTGGCCGGACAAACGCTTCCTCGCCGAGGTCTACCCGAAGCTGGTGAAGTGGCATAACTGGTGGCCCGGCGCCCGAGATGGCAACCACAACGGCCTTCTGGAGTGGGGCAGCGCCACAGGCGTGTGGCAGAATGCCCAATACGAGACCGGCTGGGATGACAACCTTCATTTTTCCGGAACCCGGATGGTGGGATCACACATGGACGCGGATGCCGTAGATCTGAGCTCTCTCTGGTCGATGGACGCGGAATACCTGGCTGATCTTGCGGCTGCGCTTGGCCGCAAGGCCGATGCAAAGGCTTTTCAGGCCGAGCACAGGAAGATGAACCAGCGCATCAATGACCTGCTCTGGAATGATAAGCTGGGACTCTACTGCAGCCGGCTCTGGAAATCGGCGACATTCGTACCGGTCAGCCCGGCCGCATTTGGCGCCGGCTTCGACGCCGTGTTCTACAGCGATGAGAACCTTCACAATCCGGTGGTCCGGCGGCATGATGGCGCCATCGACTTCGACTGGAATCAAGCCAGCCCGGCGCCTGGCGTAGCCGCCGTCCACTGGAGCGCCCGCTGGACGGGCGCGCTCACTCCGCCGGAATCGGGTACCTACCGGTTCACCACGATGGCCGATGATGGCGTACGGCTTTATGTCGATGGCAAGCGGATCCTCGACGATTGGGTGGTGCATCCTGCCACCGAACGAACCGCGGAAGTAAAGCTCGTGGCCGGGCGGCCGGCGCCCGTGGTGGTTGAATATTTTCAGCACGAGGGCGGCGCGTCTCTCACGCTTTCGGTGGCAGTGGTGCAGGTTGGGAAGACTTCGGCGCCCTTCCTCACACGCATCACGCCGATGAACTTTTATCCTCTCATCGCCGGCGTTCCCGACGCGGCCAGGGCGAAGCGGGTGATGGCGGCGCTCACGGACCCGAAGAAGTTCTGGGGAACGTGGGTGCTCCCTACGCTGGCGTATGACGATCCGGATTACCATCAGCAGGAGTACTGGCGCGGGGATATCTGGGGCCCGGTGAACTACCTGGTGTTCCAGGGGCTTCTGCGCTTCGCCACAGCCGCGGAGCAAAGCAGCTTTGCGGACAAGAGCGTGCGGCTCTTCATGCGCAACTGGACTCGATCCGGGGTCTGCGGAGAGAATTATTTGAGCACCGATGGGACGCAGAACCACGATCCGCATTATACCTGGGGAGCGCTCCTGGACCTGGTCGGCATTGAGAGCATCTGCGACGCGGAGGAGGGCGGAATGGTACGGCTGAACGGCGTACAGACACGAACCATCACCATCCGTAATCTGCCCATCCACGGCCGGCGCTATGAAGTGCGCACACGGCCCGGTATCGCCCAGATCCTCCGAGACGGAAAGGTACTGCTGACGGCCAGAAATCGAGTGGTTATCGCCAGGCTTCGGTGAGTGTGTGGGAGTGTGGGTGTGTCGGAGAGTGAGTGTGTGGGAGTGAGTGTGTGGGAGTGTGTGGGTGTGTCGGAGAGTGAGTGTGTGGGAGTGTGGGTGTGGGAGTGTGTGGGTGTGTGGGAGGGTGAGTGTGTGGGTGTGTGGGAGACGGGGGAGGATACACGCGGCGTGGGGCGCGGGGACTGTAACTGGCGTGTTAGCGCACAACCGGTTGTTCGTCCGCACGCCGATACAACACCGGTTGAAACCGGTCTCTGCACGCGCCAAACCCTCCTGCGAGTTGTCGATACGCTCAAAGTCGAGTTTCGTAATCCCGCTCTGCACGCGCCAAACCCTCCTGCGAGGGTTCAAAAACATACACCTTCCGTTCATAAGTCCTCTCTTAACGCAATCTCCGCGGTTCTTTGTGGACCTTGGCGTCTCGGTGGCGAGTCTTTCCTTCGTCCTCCGTCCTCTTTAACCATGCAGGGTTTGCACGTTTCTGCGGCGAAACAGGGTCTCATGCCGGGTCATCATCCAATCTCACCACTTGAACTCGTGGATCGTTCCGAACGGCGGCCTCCGGAGAGGGCCCCGTCCCGGTCTGGAGCATAACTTCATGGAGACACTTCACGATGCTCTGAAACCGCGAAAATCCGTCTTCGATCGGTCTAAAACCGATACGGTCTCGAAGCTCTCGGAGATCGACTCCGTCGATTCCGAAATCTGCGGCCGCGGGTCCTCGGGGAGTGCGGCTACAGCCCGGGTCCCCCGAGGATAGTGCGGCTGGTCGCCTTCAACGGCGGATCGGAGCATACGCCGAACGGGCTCTGGGGTTATATAGCGGAGAAGCTGGGTAAGGCGGAAGCGCTCTCAGACGCTGTCGCTGTTCGAATAGAGCGCGAATGGAGATAACTTCGGCATGATTCACGACCTGGCGCCGGTGAACGGGAATGGAGCGTTCGATGATCTTCACGCGGGCATCGCTTCGCTTTTGGATGAGGCACGACGCCAGGCCGCGCGAACCATTAACGCTATTCTCACCGCGACGTACTGGGAGATCGGCAGGCGTCTGGTCGAGTTCGAGCAGGGGGGAGAGGAGCGTGCCGGCTATGGGGAGCGCGTAATTGCACGTCTTTCGGGCGAGCTCACCGCGCGGTTTGGCCGTGGATTCGGGCAGCGTAATCTGGAACAGATGCGCCAGTTTTACCTGGCGTGGCCGATTCGCCAGATGCCATCTGGCGAATCCAGCACGCTCATGCAGATTCCGCAGACACTGTCTGCGGAATCTTTGGTGACCCAGCCGGGTGATATGATCGCGTACCTGAGCGCTCTGGCCGCGGCTTTCCCTCTCTCCTGGTCGCACTACGTGCGACTCCTCTCGTTGCGGGACGAGCACGCCCGCCGTTTCTATGAAGAGGAGGCGCGCCGCGGCGGCTGGTCACTGCGCCAATTGAACCGACAGATCAATTCGATGTTTTATGAGCGCACGGCCCTTTCCAGAAACAAAGCTGCCATGTTGACAAAGGGCGCGCCGGCGAAGCCGGAAGACGCCATGACGCCGGAGGAGGAGATCAAGAACCCGTACGTGCTGGAGTTCCTGGGCCTCAGAGATGAGTACTCCGAGGCTGAGTTGGAGGAGGCGCTTATTCAGCATCTGGAGAGTTTCCTTCTGGAGCTGGGCAGCGATTTCACCTTCGTCGCCCGGCAAAAGCGCATCCGGGTCGGCGACGACTGGTACCGGATGGACCTGCTCTTCTTCCACCGGCGCTTGCGGTGCCTGGTAATCATTGATCTGAAGACCGGGAAGCTGGATCATGCCGACGTCGGGCAGATGAACCTTTACGTCAACTACGCTTTCGAGCACCTGACTCTGCCGGAGGAGAACCCACCTGTAGGACTGATCCTCTGCTCCGAGCCGAATGTGGCCGTGGCGCACTACGCCATGAACCGGCTGATCAACACCGTCCTCGCGGCTGAGTATCGCACGGTGCTGCCGGATCCGGCGCAGTTAGAGGCTGAACTGGCCGCCACACGCCGGCTGCTGGAATCCCCCGGGCGGCATCCGGCCGTGGAGGACGCTGCGGAATGACGAAGGCGACATCCTTCATTGAAGTCCAGTTTCCCGTCAGCAAGCTTAGCAATGGGAAGTGGCACGGACGAAAGCCGCTCGCTCGGGGATGTTGGCTGAGCTCCCTCGCTTTCGCAGCGCCTTGCGGCACTTGGGGTAGCTGTAACCCTTATCCAGATTCATGCTCCTGGGCCGCTTCTTCGGGCGGCCTCTGCCCCGACGAGGTACACGGATGGCGTCTACTGACATCTCCATGACCGTGCTGTCGTTCCTGGTGCTCTTGCCCGGCAGTAGCGAGAGCGGTCGTCCCTTGCTGTCACAGCACACACTGATCTTGCTGGTCAGCCCTCCTCGGCTGTAGCCGAGCGCCTCTTTCCCAGACGCCTGAGCGTCCAGCACCACAGTAACCGTCAGCTTCCTGCTGTCTGTCTGCCCGTTAGGCTCCCCCTTTTTGCCATCTCCGCGTCTGCCTTGGCAGGGGTGTGTCTGGCGCCGGCTGCGTCTGGATGCGCCTTGATGTAGCTGCCATCCAGCGCAGTGTCTTCCCAGCCCACCTCCCCGTGGCCGTCCCGCACCGCGATGATAGTGCCCAGCAGCTTCTTCCAGATCCCACGGCGCTCCCATCTGCGGAACCGGTCATGGCAGGTATGCCAGGAGCCGTATCGCTCCGGCCCTGGGGAACGCCATGCGGCGCCCCGCGACCCGGCCGCCGCTGCGCAGACCCCCGTTCGGGAGCAACGGGCCGCGCCGCGAGACGCCGCGCGCGGGTGTGTTGTCATCGGGCCTTCCGGCGAAAACGGGGCGACTGGCGCCACCCAGCAGCATCTGGATGATGAGCTGGCGCTCGAGACATTGGCCGCGGTTTTCTCCCCTTACCACTTTCACCGGGTCTTCAGAGGGATGGTGGGGTATGGCATTCGTGTTGGGCGCCTCTACAACGTTCCGGGTCAACAGGGCATGGGTTTTGCGTCGCGGTCGTTTGACGCTACGACCGGCGGATTTGCACCGGGTTCCGACGGGTATGGGGGACTGCGACGGGTCTGAAACTCGGTCGTCCCTTCAGGACTTCGGGGCCGGGTATCGCGCTGGCTTGACTCATCCTTCATCCTTCATCCTTCATCCTTTCCCCCCCTTCTCCGCAGGGATTCGAATGCTCGCCATCGAAGGCGTTATCCGGGAGGAAATACCTCGATGGCACGGATTATTGAAATGGCGATTGCAGGACTGCTCGTGGTTGGCCTGGCCTCGGCGGCCGCCGCCGCCCCTCTGACGCTGACGATCTCCCCGGCTGGCCGGGATACCTGGTCGGGTCGGCGGGCAGCGCCGAATGCGGCCCACACGGATGGTCCACTGGCGACGGTGGCGGGCGCGCGGGACGCTATTCGCAAACTGAAGGCTGCCGGCGGTTTGCCGGTCGGGGGTGTGATGGTGGACATCCGCAAGGGCGTCTACGAAATGTCCGGTCCGCTTTCGCTGACCGCGGAGGATTCGGGGACGGCCGCGGCGCCGGTCGTCTACCGGGCGCATCCGGGCGCCACTGTCCGGATCCTGGGCGGCAGGATGTTGAAAGAATGGCGGCCCGTTACGGACCGGGCGGTTCTGGATCGGTTGGACCCGGCCGCCCGCGCGCACGTCGTTCAGACCAACCTCCGGGCGCAGGGCATCACCGACTATGGCGTGATGAAGAGCGCCCCTAACTGGGGTGATTCCGAAGCCGGGCTGCAGCTTTTCTACAACGAACGCCCCATGACGCTGGCGCGGTGGCCGAATAAAGGTTTCGCTCCCATCATGGACGTAGCCGGCCCGACGCCCGTCAACGTGCGGGGGACGAAAGGCTGCAAGGAAGGCATGATCGTCTACCAGGGCAGCCGGCCGGATCGGTGGGTCGGCGAAAAGAATATTATGCTGGAAGGCTACTGGTTCTGGGATTGGGCCGACCAGCGCGAAAAAGTGGCCTCCATCGACACGACGAAGCATATCATCACGCTGGAGCCGCCCGATTCCTCCTTTGGATACCGTAAAGGCCAGTGGTTCTACGCCTACAACATCCTCTCTGAGCTGGATGAGCCGGGGGAATGGTATCTTGACCGGGATCGCGGCATCCTCTACTTCTGGCCGCCTTCTCCCATCGCCAGGGGGCAGGCGATGGTTTCGGTAATCCCCTCGCTCTTCAATCTGAACGGCGCCTCATTTGTGACCCTGCGAGGGCTGACTATGGAGGGTTTCCGGGACGCGGCTGTGACGGTGACCGGGGGCCAGGGCAATCACCTGATCGCCTGCGCGATTTGCAACGGCGGCGGATGGGGAGTACACGTGACTTCCAGCACGAGGAGCAGCGTGGAAGGCTGCGATATCTACCAGATCGGAGATGGCGGGATCACGCTGGATGGCGGGGACCGCAAGACCCTCACGCCGGGCAATCTCGCGGCGGACAACAACTACATCCACGATTACAGCCAGTGGAATCCGGTGTATAAGCCCGGTATCACCCTCTCCGGTGACGGCAACCGGGCCACTCATAACCTGATTGACCGGGCGCCGCACATGGGGATCGGCTTCAGCGGCAACGATCAGGTGATTGAATACAACGAGATGCACAGCCTCTGCTGGCAGTCCAACGACGCCGGCGTCATCTATGCCGGTCGGGATTGGACCATGCGAGGCAACCAGATCCGGTACAACTACATCCACCACGTCTACGGCTTCCAGGGCCGGGGCTGCGTGGGAATCTACCTGGACGACCAGTTCTCGTCGGCAGACCTCTATGGGAACGTGCTCTATCACGTGCCGACCGCGATCCTGATTGGCGGCGGCCGCGACAACACCATCGAGAACAGCGTTTTCGTGGACTGCGGGCGCGTGCTGGCGATCGATGCGCGGGGCCTGGGATGGGCAGCGCCCGGCGAGGCTGGACTGATGCGGAAGCTGAACGACATGCCCTACAAGACGCCACCCTGGAGCACTCGCTATCCCCAGCTCGTGAATATTCTGAACGAAGATCCCATGGCGCCCCGCGATATCAAGGTGCTGCACAACATCTGCTGGCACGGGCAGTGGGACGCCATGGAAGGAAAGGCCCGGCCGGCCGTGACGCTGCAGGACAACCTGGTGAACGAAGATCCCCGGTTTGTGGACGCGGCCCACGGCGACTTCCGGCTTCGCCCCGATTCGCCGGCGCTGAAGATGGGTTTCAAGCCGATCCCGTTCGATAAGATTGGCCTGTACAAGAGTCCAGACCGGGCGTCCTGGCCCGTTCACAGCACGGTGATGCCGCCGCCGGCGACGGTACCGCCGGAGCGAGTGGGACTCCGGTATCAAAAGCCCGTTGTCGTACCATCCATCGCGGCGCCGGCAGACCCCATGTCGCCGGCTAAGAACTGGGCTGCGCTGACGCTGAAGGAGACTCCTGACCGGACTCCCGCCGCCGGCGCCCCGTGCCAGGTACGGCTGGCTCATTTCGGCGACACGCTCTACGTAACGCTGACGGCGCCGGTGAAAGACGCGGGAGCGCTCAAGACGGGCACGGTCTGGGGCGCCAACGATGGCGCGGAGGTCTGCTTTCAGGACCGCAGTGGGAAGAAGGCCGGTCCGATCTTCGTGCTGCATGGTTTTGCCGCCGGCGTCCTTCGCAGCGCCACCGACGCCGGCGCCCCGGAAGCAGCCGCCCGGCGGCTCGGCGCCGCGGTCCACTTCACCGCCCGGGTGGAAGGGAACCAGTGGATTGGGTCGTGGGTGATTCCGCTGCAGGCCGCCGGCATCCAGGCCCGACCCGGCGCCCGGCTGGGGTTCAACGTCGGGGTCTTCCGATCCGAGAGTGACGAATGGCTGGAATGGGCCGGCACGACGTCGCAGACCTGGCGGCTGGACGGCGCGGGGATGATAACGCTCCAGGCCACGCGGTCTCGCCCCATCATCGGCGCCATTCGGTGGGACGCCTGGCATACGCCCTGGTCCCGGGTGGAAGCCGGCGCCAGCGATGGCCCGGTCCACGAAATGGAGATCTCACTCGGGCCCCGGCAGTATCACTACCGGCTGCCGTTCTTTGCAAAAGTCGTATCCGATAACGAAGTCAGGATCGATGGCTATACGCAGAAGATCGTGGACCGCGAGATTGCCTACGCAAAGGCCGGTGGCCTGGACTATTGGGCGTTTCTCCTCTACGCTCCGGATAGCCCTATGAGCCAGGGTCTGTCTCTCTATCTGTCCAGCCACCACCGGCGAGACGTCAACTTCTGCGCCATTGCGTCGCCTCCCATCTTTGGTAATGCCAGCGCATTTCCCACGGGCATGGAGCGCGTTCTGGACCTGATGGCGGAGCCCGGCTATCAGAAGGCGCCTGGCGGCAGACCGCTCCTCTACATCTTCGATGTCAGTGACGCCTCAATGCATGCCTGGGGCGGGCCGGTTAAGGCCAGGCGCCTCTTCGATGGCCTCCGGTCGGCCGCAAAGGCACGCGGTGAGGGCGATCCCTACATCGTGGTCATGGACTTCGACCCCTCGCACGGGAAGATGGTGATGGATGCCATCGGCGCCAATGCTATAAGCTCCTATGTGGCATCACACGGGAATGGCCATGCTCTGCCGTACGCCGAACTCGCTCGTAGCGCCCATGCTTTCTGGGATCAGTGCGCGGCCACCGGCGCGCAGGTAGTTCCTATCGCCATGGCGGGCTGGGATCGGCGGCCCCGCGTCGAGCATCCGGTCTCCTGGGAAAAGTATCAGAAACCTGGAGTTGGCCTCGGTGATTACTTCGTCATGCCGACCCCTGTCGAGCTGGCGGCGCACGTCGAGGATGCCATGCGGTGGGCTGCTGTCCACCGGAAGCAGTGTCCGGCGCAAACGGTCGTCATCTATGCATGGAACGAGCATGACGAGGGCGGGTTCCTCTGTCCTACACTCAATACCGATGGCAGCGCCAACTTCACCCGCCTCACTGCGATCCGAGAAATGCTGCGCCGGTTCCACGCTCGGGCGCCAGTGACGGGACCTCGGTCACCGGGGAACGGCGCGCTGTACCGGAGAACCGGGAAATGAGCCCGGGCGTTCACGGCCCGGGTTGAGGGAAGCCGGTGGATCGCCTTGTGGGCGATTCCGCATCTCCCGAATGCGACCGGAGAATACGCGACCGGGGCACCGTTGTAGGAGCCGAATCCCTTCGGCGATTTACGCAGCAGCGATAACCCGGCCGGTTGTAGGAGCCGAATCCCTTCGGCGATTGCCCCGCTGACCATCCCGCCCACGGTGTTCATAAGATCTCGGGTTCGTCAGGGTACAAATCAGGATCTTCTCTCCGCGCCTCTTCCCGCTTTTCGCGGATGAAGTCTTCGCTCGTGTACGCAACATGCGGCATACAGCCCATCAATTTCTCGGAAAGCTCCAAACGTTCTTCCCGCGTCAGCGGCGTCATCACCGTACGCGCTTCCATCTCAGCCAGATGCTTTATCAACAATTCCAGGGTCAGTCCTTGCCGGGCGGCCCGGTCTCGCAGCGCGGCTTCCACCTCCGGATCCAGATCCCCTTTTACGCTCATCAGCCTCTTACCCTCCGCGCTCATCGTTTCACAGCGCGTCGGGGCCACACTGCAACCTCCCCGTCCTCCGTCCGCGACTAGCCGATAAACTGCACTGCGCAGAACTCTCCCCGGGCAGCCGGCTCGAAATCGGGACGATCCGCGCTGAGCAACGTAGCGTCCGTGCGCATGGCCAGCGCTATGTAGGCGGCGACCCGGGGGCCTCGCGCCGCGGTCCGCTTCACTGCCCGAGTGGAGGAGATCCCTGACACTCCCCCAGGCCTCCCTGCCCTCATTCCAGCTTTTCCCCCGACAAACAACAAACTTGCAGCGAGAGATCCGAGAGCACGTTCCTAACAGGCTCACTCGCGGCCGGACCAAACATCTCCTAATCTACCTTGAGAATCGAGGGGGTTGTTCCGGAGGCAGATGTTGAGGGTGTCTCCTTCAACTCCTCAAGCTCCTCCTTAATT
>DASRZA010000229.1:0-3488 GCA_035686845.1 Armatimonadota bacterium
GCGATGGGTCCCAGCGCCACTCCGCCGCCAGCCTCGACGGCTAACTCGCAGGTTGACCCCTCCGCGGGCGTGGCGGCGATGACGCCATTGCCCGGATCCATACTCGGAGGTATTGCTTGCCCCAGATTTGCGCCTGTAACTGGTGAAGGGGCGGGTGCCTCACAGACCTGAACGGATGGGGGAGGATCATCAGGCGTGGAGTCGTGAACGATCCCTAGTCCCGCAAGGCACACGTTTATAGTGGGGAAGAGGACTCTCCCGAAATTCAGCGCCCACGGCGGAAAATCCTCCCCGCTCGGATCGATCCCCCTATCCGGAGCGTTCAACAAATACGCGTAGAGGTTCATTCCACCGCGGTAGCCAATCGGGTCCCGGTTCAGCCACCTTCCAGCGTTGGGATCGTAGTAACGGTGCGTACAGGGATCAGTCCGGTCTCGTTGTCCGTGAAGTATCCTGCCTGCGCGCCGAAGCCCCACGGCTCACCCGTAGCACCGCCCGACAGCTCGGCGCCGTACGCATCGAAAACGAAGGTGCTGAGCACGTTCTTCTTCGCATCTGGCCGCTGGTCGATATTTGCGTTATGCCGTCGGACGATTCGGAGCGATGGAAGCCGCTGCCGGTATACGGACGTAACCCATGTAGCCGCACGCTTGTCCCTTGCTGCCGGTGCTCGTGCCCCCCAATGGTTTTTGCCTATTTGAGCGTCCTTTTTGTGATACACCCCCAGTTGAGAGGTATTCTCCGTCAACCGGGGCCGCCGGGGGCATTTGCGTCGCCGTCGGGAATCTCAGCTGCGGAATCGAGTCCGGAGGAGGATTCGCCAGCGGAAGCGCGAGGAGCGTCCGCTTGCAGCCCCGCCCACGGGAAATTCCAATCCCGATCCCCGCTCGGTACTCGCAGAAACTCCCGCCTTGCCTTCCATGCCCGCCCGAACATTCCCTGCCGGAGGGACCGGAGTATAATGGCGCCATGGTAGCAGGCTAATTCCGGGCGGCGCCGCGCGCCCTGCTCGAGCAACTCAAGGCTTCTTTCCCAGTTCCCTGCGTACCATTCGATGTTCGCCCATGTCAGGAGCACCGCGTCGGCGTCGGGCGCGAGAGCCATCGCCTCCTCAATCTCGCTTCGCGCTGCCTGCAGGTACCCTTCCACGCGGGAACTTCTCCAATGCCGGCAGAGTAGAGAAGCGAGCCGGACACGGGCGGTCACATAGCCGGGGGACAGCGAAATCGCGTGCCGAGCAGCTGCTTCGGCTTCGTCGAGCTTTCCCAGGCGTCGCAGAATACCGCTGAGCGATACGAGAGTCTCCGGCGCCTCCGGCCGCAGTGCGAGCGCACGCTCATAATTGGTTCTTGCCGCCTGAAAGTCGCCCGCCCTTTCCCGTACCCATCCCAGCCGCACCAGGACGTCGTGATCGTCGGGACACTTTGCCGCTATCGCCTCGTATTCGGCGCTCGCCTCACGCCACCGTTTGCGTTTGACAAGGATATCCGCCAGCGCCCTTCGCATCTCAAGAGCTTCGGGCCACGATCTCCGCCCCTCGCGAGCGACACGCTCCGCTTCCTTTAGCTCTCCCCGGCCGAGATGAAGGCGCGCCAGGTTCTCGAACGCGTGGACATTCACGAGGTCCGCCTCTATCGCGGCCCGGTACTCTGCGATGGCAGCCGATACTTCTCCTTTTCGCTCCAACGCGAATCCATAGAGCGCGTGTGCAGAAGCGTAGTCCGGCTTGAGCCGTAGCGCCTCCCTGAGCGCCGCGATGGCACCGTCCCCATCGCGGAGTGCCAGGAGTTGATACGCGAGACAGCTCCACCCAAACGGGTCCCGGGGCCGCAGTTCAACGTACTGCCGGTAGAGCGAGATGCTTTCCTCGTGGTTTCCCGACTTTGCGCACGCCTTCGCGGCGCGAAGCAGGTCGTCCGCGCTATCTGACACGTTATCTCCGAGCCACTGGCATCGTGACGGATCGGCCGCTAATGCTGCTGCCTGAATCTGTCACGATTTCCTTGCAGCGGCGCCGCCTTAGAATGACCCCCATCCGTTGTTAAGGTTTGGGCCGTTGGGGTTGTTTCCGAAGGGGCCCGGCGGATTTGATGCGCGGTTCGGCATGCCCGCGGCGCAGGACTTCATCCACGGCTTGATGTTACTCTGCCAATCATTGTAACAGGTTGTTGCGACCATGACGATAGTCGCGCCCACAGCCGCGATGGGTCCCTGTTCCACTCCAACGGCGGCCTCGCCCGTGAAGCGGCACGATCGTCCCCCCACCGGTGATAGGCCCAGTATGGGAGTCCCCGCTGGCGTCGGACATGGCCGCCTCAGCACCGGCGCTGTCGCAGGGTTCACAACGCTGCCGCGAGGGACCGCGACAGTTTGCTTGCCGCGGGCGCCTGAATGAATCCTAGGTTGGGCTGTCATGGTTGGGGGCGACGGGCCCGCCGTCGGAGAGGCCCAGACCGGGCTCGCGGGCCGGAGGCGACTCCGCGCCAGGCCCGGGGGACGGCGGCCGTGGAAGCTCATTCCACACAGCGTTCCGGTCCCACGGCCACTCAGCTGAGCGGAAAAGCTGGCGCGCCGCAGACCACGCCCGCCTGAATCTGCCCATACGTAATGAGCGCCACATGATTCGGGCGTGGTACTCCAGCAAGTCCGGACGGCGCTTCGCCCCTTGCTCGAGCAGTTGGATGCTTCGTTCCCGGTTCCCTGCGTACCATTCGATGTTCGCCCGTGTCACGAGCACCGCGTCGGCGTCCGGCGCGAGGGCCATCGCCTCTGCTAACTCGCTGCGGGCCGCTTGCAGGTGCGAGGCCAGGTGGGATTTCCGGTATCGCTGACCGAGCAGTTCAGCGAGCCTCAACCGGGCGTAGGGGTCTTTTGGGGACAACGAAATGGCCCGGCGGAAGGCTGCCGCGGCGGCGTCCAACTCTCCCACCTGCCACAGTACCGAGGCTAGCGCGTCAAAGGCTGTAGCGCTGTCCGGCCGCAGTTTCGACGCCTTTTCGTAGCACTCCCTGGCGCCCCGCCAGTTTCGGGATCCAAAATAGGCCCGTCCGAGCGCGTAGAGGGTCCAGTGGTCGTCGGTCTCTCGAGCCAGGATCGCCCTCAATACCTGGATCGCCTCACGCCACCGGCGGCGTTTGTCGAGCAGGCACGCCAGGAGTTGCTGCAGCTGGATATCATCGGGCGCAGTCTTCAGAGCCTCACGGGCTGCCTGTTCAGCTTCCCTGGTTTCGCCGCGGTCGAGAAGGAGCTGCGCAAACCGTGCCGCCCAGAACGGGTCTTTCGCAATTGGATCGGCCATGGCAATTCCTGAGCGGTACTCCGAGATGGCGCGTTCAGCGTCCCCTCGAAGCTCCAGGGCCAACGCATAGCGCAGACGCGCATCGGCATAGTCGGGCTTTAGCCGCAGCGCCTCCTCCAGCGCTGCGGCGGCCGCCTCGTGATCGTGCAGGAAGATCATGATATATCCGATCTTTGCCCAACCGGAGGCG
>DASRZA010000230.1:0-5949 GCA_035686845.1 Armatimonadota bacterium
ACGACCAACCAGGACTATCCGATTGTGGTGGAAGGGGATGGAGCGGAGAACCAATACTATTGCGTAGAGCCGGGCTATTACGGCGCTCCCACCGGCGTGTATGACAACCTCACCCAGAATTATGACCAGACCTGGACACTCGCCCGCAAAGGCGGAGTTATCTACAACTTCACGTCGGCCGGGGTATTGACCTCAATCGTCGACCTCAACGGCAATACCATTTCATTTTCGTACTCCGGGGCGCTGCTCACGCTGATCACCGACGCCACCGGGCGAACACTCGAGCTGGGGTATTCCGGCTCGCAGCTCACGCTGATAACCGATCCCCTCAACCGGGAGTGGCAGCTCTCTTATGACGGATCGGGCAGGCTCTCGGGAGTGTCCGACCCGGCCTTGAGCGGTGTCGTCTATACTACGAACTTTGGTTATGATGCCAGCAGCAACCTGGTATCGGCGCAGGATAAACTGGGGAAGACGTGGCAGTACAGCTACGCGAGCGGCGGCGTACTCACCGGGACCACCGACCCGGCGCTGCATGGCTGGAGCAACAGCTACGTAAACACCCAGGCGGAACCCACCGGCGTCTCATCCACCAGTGGGTGGGTCGATCCAAGTGGAAATACCGTTCAACACGGTTTTGACAGTTACGGGATACTTCGCACGAAGGCGAATGCGCTGCAGCAGGCCTCTAACTATGGTTACGATTCTTACTACAACCGGACCTCCGAACAAACACCTTCGGGAGCGACCTGGCAGCACGTTTTTGATTCCAACGGCAATAAAACCTCAAGTACAGACCCACTCGGCAATCAGAACCAGGCGAGCTACGGGACGTATGATCGGGTGCTCACCCAGACGGACTCGGCCGGCAAACAGACGGTCATGAATTATAACTCTACGGGGAATATGACCAGTTTGACCGATAAGAACAACAAGCTGTGGCAATATGCTCCTGACTCGACCGGGTTCGTCACCCAGATGACCGACCCCTTAAACCGCGTCACTCAATTTGACCCGGATGCGTATGGAAACGTCATAAGGATCACTGACCCGGCGGGCAAGATCACCAACCGGGTATTTAACCTGATAGGGCAGATCACGCAGGAGACGGATGCGCTGGGTCGTATCACGAACTATTCGTATGACGAGTGGGGTAGAGTGACCCTGATCGAGTACCCCACCACCGGCGCCCCGAGCGTATCATTTTCTTACGACGTGGAGAACCGGATGATCCAGAGCGTCGATGGCACTGGCACACGGAACTACAGCTATGACGATTGGGGCCGCCGAACGGCCATGACCGACCCACGAGGCAGTACATCCGCCGTTTATGACGCCAGGGGCGCCATCACCCAGCAGACGGACGTTAGCGGCCGGACGGTTCAGTACGCGTTTAACGCCGCCCGCCAGCTCACCGCCGTCGGAGATGGCAGTGGAACCGCGCAGTATACTTACACACTCGATGGCGATGTTGCGACCGCCTCTTATCCGAATGGGACGCGGGTAGAATATGGATATGATAATGCTCGCAGGGTTAACTCCATCGTTCACCGGTTGGTGTCAAACGGATCTATTATCATCAGCTATGGCGTGACTTACGACTCCGCGGGGCGGATGTGGCAGGTGACCGAGCAGCCAGGTGGGGACGTGACCACGTACCTTTATGACTATGTGGGCAACCTTACCAGTGAAGTCCGGACAGGTCTCTCGCCTTATTCCGGGAGCTACCAATACGACGGGAGCGGAGCGCGCACGTCAGCCTACGTCGTCACCAACGGCGTGGCCCAGCAGAACGGCACGTATTCTTATGACACAGCAGGCCGGTTGAGCCAGGTGGTGGATACCGTTACGAACACGACCGATATCTATACCTGGAATGATGACGGCACATTAGCCAGCTTCCCAGGACCGGGTTATACCCGGCGTCTGGCGTATAACGACTCGAAGCAGCTTATCAGCATCACCAGGGATTATGGAGGCGGGAATCAGGTCCTGGCGTATGAATATGGATATGGGGCAGACGGAGGCCGGCGGTGGAAGAAAGATTACGCCGGCGGCGTCTGGACCTGGTATCCGTGCGGAGTGGCCTGCTCGGCCGGGGAGCTGGTGGAACAGCAGTCGGATCTGACCGGGGCGACGTGGACGACAACGGCGCTTTACCTACACGGAAAAGCCATCGTTCGGCGCGGCGGTGAGTTCCATCACTTCGACAATCGCAACGCCGCCGGCGTGATCACCGATGTCAGTGGAAACGTGCTCTCCAATAACATTTACGACCGGTTCAGGGTCGGGCGTTACACGAGCGGTACCGCTGAAACGCCGTGGAGGTGGACGGGAGCCCAGGTCGCTGACGAGGGCATGACCTACACTTCGGGGGGGCTTTACACGCTGGATGGTATCGCCACTGGCACCCGCGTTGGTGGAAGGGGCATGCCCCCGCCAACTGGGGATTCTGACCCGTGCAGCGGACCCCGCGTAAACTGCACCGCATGTAATGCGAAACTCGACAGGGATTGCATGAAATCGACTCCCTGGTACGAATGGATCAAGTGTTACGCAAATGTACGCGTTTGCGAATTGATTTGCTGCTCGTCGGGCGACAACGGTGATGTACTTGGGTGCCTGAAGACCTGTTGGCACGTGGGGGATATCATCCAGAAATCAGGGGCCCCGGTTGGCGCGCCTATCACCGTCGCGACGCCAACCGGGCGACATGCGTACTGAGATAAGGTTTTTGTCCAACGGGGCAGCGCGGCGGACGTACGAGAGCCGCCGTTCCGCGCCTTTTGTTCATCCTCGGCCACCCCCTGGCGTGCGCCCCATCCAAAAGATGGATCCGCTGCTCGCGAGGCGCCATCACCGGCGGCCGAATCGTAACAATGGACAGCTTTATGAATCGGAGGTCCTGACATGAACGATCATCGTAAAATGCCCGAGTTCCCCGCTGACGTACCGCACGTCGCGAACGGCGAGCCACCAAGGGCGCCACGCGGGGCAGGGGCAATCGAGAAGGACGCCATCCGCCTTTTAGCGCGCCACCGTGGGAAGATCCTTCGGACCTGTTCCCTTAACAGCCTTCCGGCTGGCGCCGCAGCCCTTTTCGCGGAGGCGGTCGTCGGGGACGGGTTATTCGGCTTCGGCGTCTCGGGCTCGTCGGTGTTTTGGGCGCCAAACCTCCTGGTACTGACGATCGTGATCCTCGCCTGGTGGGGATTGACACGCAATCAGATTGCTACGGCTAGTATTGTCGCTGCGGCGAGGCACCGCCCGATCGAACGACCACCGGAGGCTCTTCGTGATCAGGCCGCCCAAGCGCGTTACGCCCGCGGGTTTAATGTTGGGTTTATAGTGATTTCTGCCGTGGCCACCCTGGTGATGATCGGCACAGGCCCGAGCTTCATGCGACCGCGAGCGAGCGCGGTTTCACTTTGGCTGTTGGCGGCCTCTCTTAGCGCCCCGGCGGTCGCGGCGCTCCTGTCCATTGGTCTGCTTTTGCTGTTTCTCACTGGGGTGCCTCCAGTTGTTGTCGATGGAGTGGCGCCCGGCGCAGCCATCCGGCGGGCGGTGCGCGCAGCCCGCCTCGGCGGAAGGAAGAGCCTCGAGCTCGGCGCTGTGACGATTGGGGTCGGCGGCCTAAGCGCCATATGTGTCGGAAGCGTCGCGGCAGCCATTAACGCGATACCGTCTGCAATTTGGGCGCGCGGAGGTGCTACGCCGGTGGTAATTTCGGGGATTGCAACTTCGGGTATGTTAACGATTGTATCACTGCTGGCGGTCGTTATCGCCGCGCCGTGGACACTCTTTTACCTCGATCTTACGGCCAGCGAACGCGCCCCGGAAAATGGGAGCGCTCTCGACGCCCTTAATGTATGTTAGCATCGCACATTCGCTTTGGGGAGCATCGGGCCGGCTGTTGGGCGTGTGAAGGTGCTCGGGCGCCCGAACAGCGAAAAGGTCTCTGGAGGCCTGAGCGATGGTCGGCTAGCCGACGGTCGTCGCACTCTATCTCGCGGTGCTAACTGAGACTCAATTGAAGGCCGACGTCCCTTTCCCGCGCCCGATGGCGCGGGGCACTGCGCAACCGGGCCCGACGGTCGCGGTCGCCTAAATGAGGAGGTGTTAATGATACGACTGATGTGGGTTTCTGATAGCCCCACCTGCACCACGGGCATGGGCACGGTGGGCCGGCATCTGCTCAAACGCCTCAACGGCACCAGCCGCTATGAAATCTTAGCCCGCGGCGCCGGGTTTCAGGGCGAAGCGTACGATCCGGTGGAATATCCCTATCCCATCGAGGTCTCTGCCCCTGATAACTCCGACGCGAACGCGATGGTTCGCGCTCTTGAACGGTTTCTGCCGCAGGTCACGGTCATTTTTGGTGACGTTTGGAGGTACCTCTGGCTGACGGCCCTGTACGAGATGCGCGAAACGCACTGGGTCGGTTATTACCCGCTGGATTCGGGGCCGATAATGAGATCCTGTGTTCCGGTCCTTCAGCGCACCGAAATCAATGTCGCCTGCGCCTATTACGGTCAGGAGTTGATGGCAGAGGCTGTGCCAGACAAACCGGTCGAGATGATCTACCTCGGCGTTGACACCGGCGTCTACCGGCCGCTGCACGATGAGACGTTCGGAAGGAGAGACGGAGAGGCCGAGATTCTCGGAAGTGGGATAAGTGTGGAGGGATCAGACGGTCCTCGCGAGGGGGAGCGGTCGGCAAGCGGTTCTCTTCATCCTTCATCCTTCATCCTTCATCCTTCAGAACCGGAGTTTGTAGTTGGCTTTGTTGGGCGCAACCAGCCGCGCAAGCAGATCCCTGTGCTCATCAAGGCGTTCGCCCGGTTCTGCCGGGATAAACCGGACGCCTTTCTCTATCTTCACACCGCTCCCCGCGACGCCGGATGGGATCTTCCCGAGCTGATCGAGCGGTACGGCATCAAAGAGCAGTGCGCCATCTCGTACCGGGCAACCTCCATCAAGGGCATCTCGGACGAGGAGATGAACAGCATTTATAACTCGATGGATGTCTTTGTGCTTCCCTCCAATGGCGAGGGATTCGGGATGCCTATTTTAGAGGCGATGGCCGCCGGCGTGCCGGTCGTGGTGACGGATTCATCGGCGAGCCGGGAGCTGGCGATGGACCGGGGCGAACGAATACGGGTGGCGCATTGGAGCACCGCGTGCCAGGGCAACGTTGAGATAGCCTACCCGGATGAGGATGACCTGGTGCAGATCCTGGAGCGGCTCTATCGCGACCCCGAGCGCCGGCGGCAGATGGCGAAGCGGGGCCGGGAGTTCGCAGAACAGTTGGATTGGGACTGCATCGCCGCCCAATGGGACACGCTGCTCCAAAAGGTCGCCGACACGCCTTACTATCGAGACCCCGCCGAGTGGAAACGGTAGGGTTTGTTTTACCACAGAGTCCACAGAGGAAGAAAAAGAGAGAACACGGAGAAAAGCTGAGGAAAAGAAAGACTGAGAAAAGATTCGACGCGGAGACGCGGAGAGGGGAAAGGGGGAACGCGGAGAAAAGCTGAGGCAAAAAACTGAGAATCAAAGGCGCCATCCGCAGAGGAACGCAGAATGACGCAGAAGAAGCAAGAGCGGCGAACCTGGAAGACGGATCCGACAGCGGCTGGCGCCAGATTTCTGTTTCTCCTCTCGTTCTACATTGAGTCCGGAGACTCTCTCCTCTCAGCTCTTCCTCCACGCGCTCTCTTGTTTTTTCCCTGCGCCTCTGCGTTGAATCTCTTTTTTTTTACCTCTGTGCTCTCTCTTGTTTTTGCTCTTTGAACTCTGTGGTGAAACGAGCCCTCCGATGAAAAAAAACGCGATATTGATACAGCAGGCGAGTGGGGACCAGGTTCCGTTCTTGCAGTTGACGCGGGAGCGTCATGCGGCGTACGCGACGCGGCATGGGATGGAGTTCTGGTCGGTGGAGGACCAGGA
>DASRZA010000231.1:0-3614 GCA_035686845.1 Armatimonadota bacterium
TGGGGTTCCCAGAGCCCCTGCGGTGGCTTATTATCGTGGACCACATGATCATTTTCATCAATCATGCTTAGCAACGTCCAGTGAGCGCCGTCATCAACGCTTTGATAAACCGGAAGATGGTACGATTCACCATCGATCAACGACCGGCCGGTCAGGAGCACGCTGCGATTCGGAAGCTGAATCAACTCGCCATTATCCATCTTGCGCCCCGGTTCAATCACCGCCGAGAGCGGCTTCCAGGTGCGAGCGTTATCGGCGCTGATTTTCATTCGCAGCGCATGTGTCTCCCGGGTCTGAAAACCTGTGGCCACCGATAACCATTGGCCGTTCACCAGGCGAATCATTCTCCCCCAGGCGCCATCGGCAGCGTGAACCTCACTCGTAAAATGCGCCGGACCGGGGCGTGTGGCGGCCACCTCAATCGCAGGATTGACCGGGCGATTATTCATGGAAGGTCCCCACTCTCGCGGCGGCGGCGAAAGATTCAGCCTGGCGCCATCCCGAACCGTCGATCGGGGCGGATTCGCCAGCGAAGCGGCTGTGGTCGAGCACGCCATCATAAGGCCCGGCGTCGCGAGAAGGAGTAATACCGCGAGGTGAGTATCCGTCGGATTTACCAGGGAAAACGCGGAGATGTCCGATTGCTGCTTCATCGAGTTCGAATCCTCGGCTCCTATCCTGACAGCGGCCCGCGTCCGGTCCCGGTATTTGAGACCCTGCGAGATTGCTCCGGTTAACCATGTGGGCTCGCGCGCCCTCCGGATTGATTCTGATAGCGTAGCGCGCGGCTTCCGCGGTGTCCTCATCGCGGGCGGAGTAGTGGAGGGCCTGCGCCAGCTTCGTCCAGGCGGTAGAGATCATTCACGATTTGAACCAGTCTCGCCACATCATCGTTGGTCTCCAGAACGACAATGCCCTCGTCCACAACCGCGGCTGGGACCCGCCATAGAGCGCCGGCGTCACCCACAACGGCCGGTTCGATCCCACACACCCGTATCTCTCTTGCCACTCTAACACGAAACGGCTCATTATCCGCAGCGATAACAATCGGTACGCAGCGCTGCTTACTCATCGCCTTTGCCTCCTTCACAAATAAGCCTGGTATGTACCCGCTCAACGCCGCTGAAGTGTCGGATCACGGCGACGCAAATACGCAGGAGAACCCGCGGGTACACTATAGTCATGACACAGGACGAGCGACGGCGGATGCGGACCTACTCGACGATCCTTCGAAGGAGGCCTTGTTATGAACGATAGAATGAATACGCGAGTGTTATTGAAGAACCATCCCACCGGGAAGCCGACCGCGGCTGATTTCCAACTGGAGCAAGCTCCGGCGCCGGAGCCGGGAGACGGGGAGATCTTATGCCGGACGATCTACCTCTCGCTCGATCCCTACATGCGCGGGCGGATGAGCGGCCGCGAGTCTTACACCGCGCCGACACCATTGGGCGAAGTCATGGGGGGCGGAACGGTGAGCCAGGTTGTCCGGTCGAATAATCCCAGGTTCTCGGAGGGAGATTTCGTGCTCGGTTACAATGGCTGGCAGTCTTACGCCGTTTCGGATGGCAGCGGCCTCCGCAAGCTCGATCCCGCTGACGCGCCCCTTTCCTATGCGCTCGGTGTTCTCGGTATGCCAGGGATGACTGCCTACATGGCGCTGCTCGATGTCGGCCGGCCGCAGGCGGGTGAGACTGTCGTTGTTTCGGCCGCGTCCGGCGCCGTTGGCTCGGTAGTGGGGCAGATCGCGAAGATCAAGGGCTGCCGGGCGGTCGGACTGGCCGGCAGCGATAAAAAGTGCGACTATGTCACCGAAGAGCTCGGCTTCGACGCGTGCATCAACTACAAGAAGGGCCACCTCGACACGGCGCTCCGGGAAGCCTGTCCCGCCGGCATCGACGTCTATTATGATAATGTCGCGGGTGAGATCTTAGAAGCTGTTCTCCAGCAGATCAATAAAGGCGCCCGCATTCCTCTCGTGGGCCTCATCTCGCAATATAACGCGCCCGTACCACCGCCCGGTCCCAACCTGGCGCCTCTGCTCGTGAAGCGCGCCCAAATCCAGGGATTCCTCGTCAGCGACTACGCCCACCGCGAGAATGAGTTCCTAGCGGAGGTCACCCACTGGCTGAAAGAGGGTCGAATGAAGTACCGCGAGGACATCGTGGATGGCCTGGAAAGCGCTCCCGAAGCATTCATCGGCCTCTTCGAAGGCAAAAACTTCGGCAAACTCCTTGTCCGTGTCGCCGACGATCCCACCGGACGACGATGAGATCGAAGGACTGCACACCGCGCGCCCAGCACCCATTACCCGATCCCCGCCGCCCCGCTCTGCCGCCGTGCTTCATAGAGCAGCAGCCACGCCGCGACGCCAACATTAAGGAATTGCTGTCCAAGGCCATCGGGATGCGGACCCAGGAGTCTTCCGTTCCAACTGAGCCTTCCACGGATGGAAAATATCTCCTCTTGACATCGCGCCCGCATCCCGCTAACATTTACATGTTTTTAGAAATGACGTAGAGAGTTGTAATGAGAGGAAATACCAATGACCGGGAATACTGAAAACAGTCGACAGCTCAAAACCCATATCTCACTGAACGTCGCCGACATCCCACGCTCGGTCGCGTTCTACGAAGCGTTCTTCGGTGTGCCCGCCCATAAGCGGCGCGCCGGCTATGCCAATTTCGATCTCGCCGATCCGGCGCTCAAGCTGGCTCTTCAGGAAAACCCTCCCACGAACGGGACCGGTTCCCTGAATCATCTCGGCATCCAGGTCGCCGCGCCGGAGCAGGTGGACGCCGCTCGCAAACGCCTTGTTGACGCCGGTCTCGCGACCTTCGATGAAGGCGACACCCTCTGCTGTTACGCCCGGCGGGATAAAATCTGGGCGCACGACCCGGATGGCAATGGCTGGGAGGTCTACTTTCTGCTGGATGACATGCTCGACGACGAGGATCATACCGGCGGCCGGATGGGCGCCTCCACGGATGAACCGGCCGCGGCCGGATGCTGCGAGGACGAGGCAAACGTCTGCTGTGCAGGATGAGCCAGGACCGGCGCCCGGCCCTTCTCGGGGGTAAATCATGAAAAAAGTGATCTTCGCCTGTGTCCATAACGCCGGACGTTCCCAGATGGCCGCCGCATTCTTCAATGCTCTCGCAGACCCGGCCCCGGCGCAGGCGTTCTCGGCCGGAACCGATCCCGCCATGAGCGTTCATCCCGAAGTCGTGACGGTCATGAAAGAAGTCGGAATCGACCTGTCAACATCAAAGCCCCGGCGGCTGACACCGGAGTTGGCTGAAGACGCCGAGCTTCTCATCACCATGGGATGTGGGGATGAATGCCCCTACGTACCTGGTCTTCGAAGAGATGATTGGCCGCTTCCAGACCCGAAAGGCCAGCCGATTGAGCGGGTTCGGGAGATTCGAGACACTATCCGGCAGCGTGTTGAGACCCTCCTCCAGTCCGATACCGTCGGCGCCCAATTGTAGGAGCCGAATCCCTTCGGCGATTATGCCCCCCCAGCCCCCGATAACGGGGGAGAACTGGCCATCCGGCGGTTGGCGCGTGGATCGAAAACGGAATTGTGTTTCCGTCTCGATGGCGCCATTCGG
>DASRZA010000232.1:0-10672 GCA_035686845.1 Armatimonadota bacterium
TTATCAGCGTTCTTGCCAGCGACTACCAGGCCAGTGTGAGGGTCACCGTGGAAATCTCCGCCGAGTTTCAGGAAGGCGTTTCCGAACAGATCAAGCGCGCTGTCTCGGAGAACGCCTCAAGCCTGCGTTTCAAGAATAATACATGGGAATAGGCGGTGGTACGTTCGGAGTAGTTGGCGGGCTTGTTCAGCCGGCGATCGCCTATTTCTTCTCTTTCCGCAGGTACTCGGACAGAGACGTACTCCCGGTACGATCGAGCAGCGTCCCCAGGTGCGCGTCGCCACGAATGCCGGGTGCGAAGTCTTCACCGTAAGTTTTTCGCAGGGTGTCTATGCGAGTGTTGCTATTCTTCTCTCGAATCTGCCCGCTCTTATCGCGGTGCCGATTGTCAAGACCAGGTTGTTTAGCCATTTTTGCTTTTTCCTTTCGGTTACTACAGCGGGCATTGATTCAGAAATGAACCCCGCTGGAAAACAATCCGTATCGATGACCATATGATTTAGCATGTCGATTAGCTTGCCAATTATTATACCAAACTTAACGCTCTCCCGTCGTATTTTTGGACGCCAGTTGGTGTGCTGACCCGCGGGGCGCTTAAATCTGATAAGGTCCCCCGTTGAGGATCCGCGAGGGCCCGGTATCCCCTTCATCTTACAATCTCCTGCCGGGTGACAATGGGAACGAATCCCCGCTCCAATCCCCGCGGTGGGCGTACGACAAGAACGGAGTCGAGTGTGGCGAGTTGGCCGCTGCTGGGGCGAGGGATATAGTTCCGGGTAATTGGCCACCGGCATGAATCTGCTCTGCGATGCGCTGCAGCCGCTCTTTCGCCTGCCGGCTGGGCCTTAGATGCTGAAGCGCCGGCTGATCCACAAACCGGTACCACGAATACGTAATTCGAGAGCCGTCGCACCGCCCCCGTCCCGGCTGGTGAAGTACGGAACTGTATTAATCTCCATGGCGCCCCCGCTCATCAGAGCCGGGCGTGCATCCAGGCCGCGTCCTGCGGCGGGTGGATAACCGCGTCGATGGCAGGCCTATCTGAAACCCGGCAATCGGCCGATCCAGCAGCGGCCACACCGAGGCGTAAAAGCTCACCCGGTAGGCATCCGGCGGCCGGGGACCGTCATGGAAATAAATCCCTTCAGCCCGCCGCTCAACTCCGGGAGCCGCGCCTCACCGCCGGTCTTCGTCCTCATTCGTTTCCCCGTAATGGTTCGCGCACTGGAGGCGGTTCGCGCGCCCGCGGTTTCCGCGTTTGCCGGCGCACGCGCGGTCGCTGGAATGGCAGTTCTGGAAACCACCGCCCAAATCGCGGCTGCGATCAGAGTCGCGCCAGCGAAGTAGCGCCATCGGTGTGCAGCGCCGCCAGTGGGCATAGTGTATTCTCACTCGATATCCTGCTAGTTCAGCGCGCAATCTTCGGCATCCGCGGTATTCTCCCGGCGTCCAACGGTCGTCTTCTTCCACCCACTTCACGTGATACAGAGGATTGCCATCAAAGTGACGCTAGTCTGAAACAATTCTCAACGAATTGCAGGAGCTTTAACATCCTCGGATCACGCTTCGGGTCGAGCGTGGGAAACACGTATTCCAGGGGTGAAAAGACGATGCCGCCCGCCTTCCAGGGATATTCCGGGTTCGGGTGATCGGGACCTTCGGGAGAGAGATCTTCTACCTCTTTCGCTTTGGAGAGCAGGCTATTGATAAAAGCCTCGTACTGAGCCCTGCGAGCGAAAGCGCCGATGCGCCGAAGATCATCTCGCGCTCGCGACACCTTGACGAATTTCACGAATGCGTCGTGAATTCTGGCGGGCGGGTCCCCGCTGGCGGGACAGAGATAGCTCTTTCCTAGCTTCTCAGTGGCCATCTGCAAATAGTGGAGCTGATGGCAGCGAGGCGCCCCGGCAGTGAGCAGTTGGAGGTAAATATCGTAGTCAGATTGCGCTTGGCGCAGATAGGCCGTGCGCCAATCCAGACTCATTTACGAGCGCCTCCAGATTGGCCGCGCGGCGTTCCACGAACCCCATTCGGGCGGCAGTGGCGCGTGTTGATCATCTTCCGGGGAAATCAATATGATCGCGGACCGATAGTCTATACCGCCCACGGGATCGGCGCCAAAGTAGAACGGCGCCAGCCGCTCCCCAGCGGGCTCAGGCGCTACAGTGGAGTCAACCACGACGAGCCTGATTTCATCCGGCGCCGGAACCCAGTAGACCACGGAAACCGCCGGGTCGGCGTTACCATTTGCCTCAGCGAGTTGGTGCGCGGCCCGCTCCAAGCCCGGCGCCACGGAAACCTGCGGTGTCCTCATCTCTACTCCTCTACGCAAAACTTGTGTGGACCATTTCTTCGGTCGCTGTCGTACATTTTACGCTTGATTTATCATATCACTTTGTATGCTGTTAGCATACCAATTCATACATTAAGACGCGTGTTAGTCCGGTGATTCCGATTCATGCCGACCAACGTCTCAATTCCAGCCAGATTTGCCGGACATAACCCTCGGCGGGGAGTATGAGATCATGTTCCTGATCTAATCGGAGCGCGGGCCGGATCACCAGCTCAAGGTCGGGGCGCTAATATAGACGGCGCCCTGGACGGCGTCCCGGCTGCCGTTGTCGAGCAGGAAGAGGGAATCCCAGTGGATTGGATAGTGGATTTTGCCGTCGTTGGCGCCGCCCCAATGGCCGGAGTTCTGTCCGTTCATGGGAAATTCGACGTAGCGCCAGCCCTTCCAGGTGATCGGGTCGGAGCCGGGCTGGAAGGTTTGCCCGGTTCTATCAGTGAAACGAATACGGGGATCCATTCCTTTTCCGTTCCCGTAGATCCATAGCCCGAAGGCGCGCGGCTGCCCCCGAATTACCGAGATATCATCGGATTGAGGCGCCAGGCGCACGAACTTCCAGCCCGGATCGAACCGGTAGCTGATCTCAAGGCTTTCCATCCCGGGCGCAGGGGCGCCCGCGGGCGGCGCCGCGATTCGGATGGATTGGGTTGAGGCTACCTTCGCATCTCCATCGGGAAGAATCCGGTACGTGGAAGGGCTGGACCCGACCGCGTATCTTGAAAACGAATCGACGCGGTGGAACTGCGCGGCCGGCACGTCGAGCGCCATCTTTCCGGTCCGGTTCAGGATGACGGCGCCCACCCGGTAATCGCTGCTGGTCCCCGCCTTAAGCGCAAACAGCATCGTGGCCTGCGAGGGATCCGGCCCGAGATTAACCACCAGGGAGGGCACCAGCGGGATGATCCCGGTGATATCCTGCAGCCGGGCACTGCCATGGAAGGATCCACCATCCGGGTTTTCCACCTGCACGGGAAGTCGGTTCCCTTCCAGCGGCAGGATGGTGGCGCGAAGGGGATTGGTGATAAGAACGGTCGTCTCCTGCGCAATCGGTCCCATTCCTTGAACGTTCCAGACAACACGAAGGGGGACGGTATTTTCCCCGCGGGTGAGAATCTGCCGGGTGGGTCCCAGTATCCCGGAGCTGCGTTGGGGCGGCACGGTGCGGCGGATATTTTCGGCTGTGACCCTGATCGGGCGCGAAAGTGGATTGGTGATCATCAACCCGAGATTTAAGCGGCCGGGCGCGGCCAGCGAGACTTCCAAAGGCAGACGGTCCCATGCCGCCGCAACGCGCAGAAGATCGTTGGGCCGCACCGGCGCGAGATAAACGGGCCCATCGGTCAATGTGACGGTCAGCCCCTTTGCCGTCGCCTGTACCGACGGAAGCGCCTCACCAACATAGCTTGTTGCGCGAAACTCGCCCGGGCTCGTAGGAATAGTGATGGTGTGCGGTTGATCCGAGGTCGTCCAGGCAGCGAGACGATCATCTTTTCCCTTACTGAAGAGGAGGACGTAGTCATCGGCGCCTCCCACGGCGAGCCGTTTGCTGTACCGGAAGCCGTTGAGGGCGGTCGAAAGCGCGCGGGCCGCGAGGTACGACGGCTTCGGATCGTAGACCGGGTTGCGTCCGGCGTGGTAGGGATTAAGCACCGTGCCGAAGTTGTGTTCCGCGTTCTTCGGATCCAGCCCATCGTCGTGCCAATCGTACCAGATGGAAACGGGAACATCGTTCGAGAGGTTGCTCAGGTACTCCCGGGGCAGCATTTTTCCCTGTTTGGCATCCGTCATACCACCCCAGGACGTTGAATAACCCCACTCTCCGGAGATAATTGGGATCGATTTGCCTTTTGGAGCGTACCGGGCGATCATGAGCCGCAGACGCTGGAACTCGGGCGCGGCAGTCTCCGGACCATCCTGGCGATAGGGGTGAACGGAGACCGCGGACCAGTATCGCAGCAGCCCGGCCTTGAAGCAGGCTTCCAGGAACGGAAAATCAATGGTTGAGGTGGCCGGTCCTATGTACGTTTCATGGGGCGCCTTCTCCCGAAGCGCCTTGCCAACAGCGAGAGCGAGCTTAATATATGCGTCCACGTCGCGGTGCGGCCGCCAGAACCCGCCGTTCGGTTCGTTGTACATCTCCCACAAAATGCCGTGACCCTTGAAATGCTGCGCTGAGGCGGCGGCCCACCGGGCGAACGCCTGGCGGCCCGCATCGGTGTGCGGAGAGAGATTATTGTCGTAAAGCGGGTTGGCGTAATCCAGGATATAAATGGCCCGGATATGGAATTTATCGAGCGCCTTCGTGAGCCGATCGTAGTCCGAAAAGTCATACTGTCCCCTGGTTTTTTCGATGTCGCTCCAGGAGAAATCCATCCGAATCCAGTGGAAGCCGGCCGCCGATAGCATCTCCATCTCGCCGGGCCTGGGATCGGTAAAATGGATATTTACGCCCATGCCGTCGGGCACAATGGGGGGCGGAAAGGGACCGGGTCGGGCCGACACCGCCAGCGCCGCCAGCGCCAGAATCACGGGCGTGATGAGAGCGCCCTTCATGAGCCGCGAGCCAAAAAGCGCGAGTATATTCTTCAATTTTGGGCTTCCTGAACCAGAGCCTGCACGTCCACAACCCGGCTGGTCTCCGACGCCTGGATAGCGCCGAATAGCATGGCGGCGCTTTTGATGTTGTCTTCTATTGCGGTCGGTGGCGTGGGACCCCCCTCCAGCCATAGAAGAAACTGATCAATGATCGCCTTATGCCCCTCATACGGGAGCGGCTCCAGAGGGATCTCTTCCGTATGCGGCGCCTGACCCGGATGGTTCCGGATGAGCCGCACCACGTGGTCGCGATCTAAAATGAGGGCGCCATCGTCTCCCTCGGCCCGGTAGAACTCTTCGTACCAGGAGTTCTGCGTGCCCGCCTCCAGGCAATTCCCTTCGTAAACTCCATGCGTCTCGTTGGTGAACGCCATGGTGAAGAGACCGCACGGCTCGCCATCAAATGATTCCTGCTCCGGTCGCCATTCATAGCCGCTGATACTGCGGCAGTCGGCGCCGGCCAGGTTCCGGAGCTGATCGAGGTGATGGATCGCGCCTTCGATGAGGAGCGTATGGGGAATCTCATGCCGGAATGCGCCCCAGGCGTTGCGCTGACGATAATCGGCGGCGAACCGGCTGACGAGATAATTCAATCGCCCGATTCGCCCGTCTTGAATGGCCTTCCGAAATGCCGCCACGCGAGGAGTGTATCGATAATTCTGCACCACCTGCATCCGAACCCCGGCAAGGCGCGCCATGCGCGCAATCTCAACGGTGGCGGCCCAGGTATCCGCAATCGGCTTCTCGCTTAAGATGTCCATTTTGCGAGCGGACGCAAGCTGAACCCCCTCCGCATGAAACGCAGGGGGAACCACGATAATACAGAAGTCGGCTTCCACTTTCTCGAACGCTTCGGCGGCCGTATTGAACCGCCGGCTCTCAGAGAGCTCCAAAAAGTCTCCGGAGGCTTTCAGTGGATCAGGCCGCACGTCCACCAGGGCAACGATCTCCATGCGGTTTCGGAAATCGGGCAGAAAATGGCGGACCCAGTGGCCGGCCATGCCGCCGGCGCCGACCATAATGGCCTTCTTCATGATTCAGATTCTTTCGCTTTGCGAATATCCTGCATCCCATCCCAGTTCAGCCAGATATTCGTCATGCTTTCCCACTTACGATCATCGTGGTCAACATGTTTTAACCGGAAGAAGATGGCATAGCGCGTATGGGGAGAGACGTTGGGCGTCACTCCGTGGCCGATCTGATAATGCACCAGAACGACGTCGCCCGCCTGCCCCGTTATCTGCTCCGGCTCGGGCAGCGAAACAGGCGGCATTCCGTTCAGGAGCGATTGCGGAGTATGCTCCTTAAAGTAGGCTTCATAGATCCGGTGCGTACCGGGCCATACGGTGAAATTGCCGGCGTTCGGGCCCGGAAGATCGCTCAAAAGCACTCCCATCAGGGCGGTGAAATTATGAATTACGCCTTCCGGCACACCATTGGTAGGGGAATGCATGCCGTCGAGGTGCGGCCGGGCCTTCGGCGCAGGATCCGCCGCAACCGGGAATCGAAGGGCGATCTGCCCACCGCCAACCGGCCGGATCTCACCGATCGCCGATTCCGCTAGCAAGCGCGCCGGTGTGCCATTGAAGAGGTCGCTGATGACCGGCTCTCGTGATAATTCCGGGCAGTATGACTGCGCCCGGAATCGCGACAACTGCTCGGGGTCGATGCCATTCCCAATGGAATGATTGATCGCTTTCACGGCCTCATCGACCATCACACGCGGGATTACGCCCGGAATCTTGACGTATCCGCGATCGAACAACTCGCTCTTTTGAGCGTGGTTCAACTGCATACTGCAGCCCTCCCTTTCTTCCACTATCTTAGCCCGGTTCCGGCGTGGGAGTCTCAGGGAGATGGACGACGGAGGACGCGGCCGGGCAGGGTGTGGGTGGGTTCACCAGCCCATTTTACGCTGATTCCGTTGACGAAGACATAGGGGATGCCGCGGGGAAACTGAAGCGGGTCTTCGTAGGTAGCGGTGTCGGTAACTTCAGCCGGATTGAAGATCACGATATCGGCGGCCTTACCGGGCGCTAACAGACCGCGATCGGCGAGGCCAATTCGCCCGGCCGGCGCGGCGGTCATCTTGCGTACGGCTTCTTCCAACGACAGCGTCTTCTCGTCGCGCGCGTAGCGGCCCAGCACCCGGGGGAAGGTTCCATAGAGCCGGGGATGGCACTTGCCGGGGATATGAATGCCGTCGCTTCCCACCATCTGCGCGGGGTGGCGGAGCGCCGCGCGCAGATCCGACTCGTGCGCGTTATGATAAACGAAGCAGGCCTGGAGATGGTCCTCTTCGATGAGCGCACAGATAAACTCGGGGACGGTGAGGCCGCGTACGGCGGCGATGCGATCGAAACTTTCGCCCTCAAACGGCCGGTTGACGCTCGACTGCGCGCCCGAAAGCCGTGTCCGGTCCCACCCGCGGCCGCAATTGGCGAGAGCCTCAAGAATGCGTGCGCGATCTTCGGGCTGATGGAGGCGATCGAGGATGGCGCCCGGGCCTCCGGCAGTGGCCCACTCGGGGAGCATCGCCTGAACGAGCGTGGAGCCGGCCAGATAGGGATAAGAGTCCCAGGTAACGTCGGTTCCGCTCTCTCGCGCCCGGTCGAGCCGGGAGAGAAGCTCGGGCGCACGTCCTCGATTGATCTCGCCATTAAACTGAAGATGCGCAATCTGTACCGGGACGCCGGCTTCATCGGCAATGGCGAGGCTCTCCTCCGTGGCAGCGAAAAGCTCAGCCTCATAATCGCGCTGATGAGTCGCAAAAAAGCCGGCCTCAGAGCAGAGCCGAACCGTCTCATCCCGGTCGGCGCTCCGCATGGGAGCATACCAGAGACCAGTTGAGAGGCCCCACGCGCCCTCTTCCATCCCCTGACGGACCATTGCGACCATGGCGTCCTTCTCAGCTCCGGTTGCCGGTCGCGCATCCATCCCCATCACCGACACCTTGACCGCCCCATGCGGGATCAAATAGCCCAGATTCGCGGCGGTTCCTCGGCGCTCAAACCGTGCGAGGAACTGTGCGACCGACCGCCAGGCCCAATCCACACCCTCATCCGGACCGAATAGACCACTGAGATACTCCCGCTGAATTCGCATCCCGTCATCCGTAACCGGCGCAAAACCAAGGCCGCAGTTGGTGAATATCTCGGTGGTGACCCCCTGCATGATTTTTGGCAGATGTTCGGGATGGGCCTGGAGGGATATATCGGCATGAGTATGAATGTCGATAAAACCGGGCGACACCACGAGCGCCGCGGCGTCTAACTCGCGCGGGGCATGGGAATCATCGGGCAGTGCGCCGACGTGCCGGATAACGCCATCCGAGACAGCGACATCGCCGGCAAAGCCCGGCCGACCGGTTCCGTCGATGACCGTTCCGTTCCGTATGATCAGGTCAAACTCGCGCACGAAGATCCTCAAGTGTAGGTGTTAGGTGTTAGGTATTGGGTGTTAGGTATTGGGTGTTAGGTATTAGGTAATGCGTGTTGGGAGCGAGGCGCGGGCGTGAGGCGCCACGTTCTCACCTTCTCACCTTCTCACACACTCACACACTCACACACTCACCGCCCTCCGTCCTCCGTAAGCGCGCTACGCCATCGCGGCCAATCGCGCCTGCTGCTCTTCGAGCATCTTCTTCTGGATACGCTCCCGTTCGGGCACGACACGTTCGCGCTCATGCGTGGGGCGAAACTCCAGTTTCGGCGCCCCAAGCGCCCGGAGGACAACCTGTTCCACGAGCGAGTATTCAGCCGGATCATCCCGATCAAATCGCATCGGTTCGCGCAGGCTCACGGCGGGATTTGTGATGAACCGTGGAATGCCGGAGTGGTTCTGGCTGCTGGCATGAAGTGTGAACGGATGGATGAGAATGACGTCACCCGTCCGCCCGGTCAGCTCCACAAATTCGCTGCACTCTTCGATCATGGACCGGAAGTTGAAACCGCCGGGCAGCACGCCTTCCGGATGGCTCGCCAGAAAACGCGCGACGGGCGCAATTGAATCGGGCGAGGCGATCGTGGCGCCGCCGCGGGGTCCAATGTCGGACCAGACAACAATCACGAGCAGCCCCTGTTCCGGGGAATCGAGGAAATGCCGGAACCAGTCACCATCTTTGTGCCAGCCGGGCGACCGGGCTGAAGGCGCCTCCCAGGGCCGGTCGATACCATCTCTGAGATTTAGAATAAAGCTGTCGCCCCAGGACGTTGGCTGCTTGATTCGATCTTCGCCGCCCAGCAGATCACACATCGCTCTCCATGCCTTTGGCGCAATCTGCTTTACCTCCTCCCGGCGCATCGCCGGCATGTGGATACGGGATTTCACCCAGGTGGAGGAATCATCTCGATCATAGCCGAGCCGGTCAAACGCGAGCGCCTTCCACTGCTCCGCAAACTCGGCCGAAAAGCAGTCATGAATAACGACGTGCCCCCGCGCTAAAAAATGATCCACCTGTTCCTGGCTGAGCTGCTGATAGGCGCCAGTATTCATTCTCTCCCCCATATCAATAAGATTGCGCCGATTCGACAAAGGTAGATCCGGAAAAGCAGAAGGGCGAAGCATTCGCGCGAATGCTTCGCCCCTGAACGCGACCGTCAGTTGCGGCTGATCGATTCGCCATACTCAATGACTAATCATCGAGAGCAGATCGAGTTGGTCCGCACGGAACCGGGTCCGCCTTCAGGGCCTCTGTCTCCGTGCTACCTTCGCCGCGGCTTTACTCAGTTCCTCCTACATCTTGGTCATCCTGCTATGCATCTTGCTGTGGGTCATGCGGCCCCTACTCGCTACAGCGGGATGGGTTGGTCGCGCCATCCGGGTGTAGTGAGACGGCTGGAGACGCGTTGTCGATCCCGAGAGAACAGTCACGCGGGTCGCTCGGATCAGCGGCAGCCGGCCGGCGACTCGCACGCCCGTTACTCTTACGGTGGGGCTGCCCTCCAAACGGGCGAGGTTAGCGGGCTTATTCCTGAACATGATTCTGGCATTGCGAGCATTCACCGAGATATGGGATTTCCCCGAGACCACGGCGAAGGTCTTCGACTTCAGATCCAGGCCGGACACCTTTCCCTTCACCCAGGTAGTATGCCCGGCGCTCATGTTTGCCATATGACCCTTCGTCATGTGGCCGTTCATCGTATGACGCTTCATCGTGTAGCTCTTCGACATATGACTCTTCGTCATGTGGCCGTTCATCATGTGGCCGTTCATCATATGGCTCTTCGCCGTATGATTCTTCATCATGTGGCCGTTCATATTCCCGCCGGTGGTCTGGGCAAACGCCCCTGCGCTCCAGAAAAGGAGCGCGGCGGTGACCATCAGGCCGCTACCGATACCGAGCTGTTTCATAAATACGTACCCTTTCCGGGCGCCGGCTGCGACAGCCGCCCCTAATTCTGGCCTGATCTTTACAAGCCGCTTATGCTTGAGGCGACCTCAAAGATCACGGGACCAGTGAATACACAAACGAACTGCGCAGGAATGAGGGGGTGCTCCCCGGCCGCTTCCTGCTGCGGCGTGAAGTCGTGATATCACCGCCGACGACCGCGATAACGGTGCAGCGACGGTCGATGAGCGCTAACGCGGCCCGTTCGAGAGGTGTGGCGGATATAGCCGTAATTGCGGCTTGTGCCCATCGCGGTCCCGGTAGTATGTGCCGCCGGCGAAGCCGTGGTTTGACCGAGCTCACCCGCCGAGAACGCGGGTTGAGCCTGTTCTGTGTAG
>DASRZA010000233.1:0-25105 GCA_035686845.1 Armatimonadota bacterium
TGCCTCCGTGGTGAAAAGAAAAACCGTCTCAAACCGTCTCATTTCGGCCTCCGCGAGCACGAAGCCGGCCGGCGAAAGCCTCCGATTCGCTTCAGAATCAGGCCAAAATGGCCCCGAATTCAGCCCAAACCGTCTCAAAAAGCGCCGCCGGCGGCGACAATCGACAGAGCGCCAGACCAATTCCGCCGCTCCCGCGGGCCGGATCTGGCGCCGGGCCGGCCCCGTTGCCGGAGCATCGTCCGGAAGAGGCCTCGGGAATGAGCCTCCGCTCGAACCCGACCCTGCATAGCATCGGCGTGCTGCGTGACGAAGCACCGGGCTGCATTTATCCGGCCCCTCCGGATCGCGTCGCGTCAGGCGCCCTGAATGGAAATCCGGGAATATAGCAGGATCACACGAGGAGTCACGTGAAGTTGTTAAGGAACGAGAAGGCGCCGTGGTAAAATAAAGGCGGAACAGGCGGGGCTTGAGTGTAGGAGGAACACAATGAACAGGTTTTCAGTGAATGATGAGCTGGTCTGGCAGTGGAATAATGACGGTTATTTAATCGTGGAGGACTTCTTCGACCAGGAGGAGATCGATCTGCTCAGCAAGATCAGCAAGGCGGACCAGAAGCTCGCTCGAGAATCGCGAAACGTTCCGGATCTCAAGGGCGGCCTCAGCAAAATCTCACTCCGGAACGATCTCCGCGACGATATCTACAGCGCAATCGTTCGCTGCCGCCGGGTGGTCGATACCATGGAAGCCCTGCTGTGCGGAGAGGTCTATCACTACCATCACAAGATGACCATCAAAGAGCCGTTCGTCGCCGGCGCCTGGGAATGGCACCAGGATTATGGATATTGGTACAATAACGGCTGCCTCTTTCCCTATATGGGCAGCTGCATGGTCGCCGTGGACCGGGCAACTCGCGACAACGGCTGTATGCAGGTGATCAAGGGCTCGCACCTCATGGGCCGGATACAGCATGGGAGCGTGGCGGGGCAGACCGGCGCCGACATGGAGCGAGTCAACCATGCCCTGGAGCGGCTGGAGCTGGTTCATTGCGAGCTGGCGCCTGGCACGGCGCTGTTCTTTCACTGCAATACGCTCCACTACTCCGGGCCCAACCAGAGCCCTAACCCCCGGTGGGCGTTCATCGCCTGCTACAACGCCGCCCGCAACAACCCGTACAAAGAGTCCGGCCATCCCCGCTACTCCCCGTTGGAAAAGCTGCCCGACGAAGCCGTTCTGGAAGTGGGCCAGCGACAGTGGCAGCAAATTGAAAAGGAGATGGCGGTGGTTTGACAGACTCCGGAAACACCTCGAGCGTCAATCACGCGCGGATAACCCCAACCCGGTTTCGCGTGACAGACCGCGAACTGATTCAGGGCGCCCGGCCGGTGGCGCCGCAGCGACCGCGCCATTACCGGGGGCCAGGGGGCGAGATACTCCCCCGTTATCGGGGGCCGTGGGGTTCCGGCCAATACGTCGGCTTGACTCATCCTTCATAATTTACCTCCGTCCTCCGTCCTCCGTCCTCCGTCCTCCGTCCTCCGTCCTCCGTCTCACACACTCACACACTCACACACATACACACACACTCACCGTCCTCCGTCCGCGCTTCGCGCCTTCCGAGGGAAATCGGCCGGGAACTACGACTAATCTTCTCGGAGATGTTCGGACGCCGTCAGAAGCTCATTCCGTCCTTTAGAGCTTCCCATATTGCATTCGCCGCCAGCGCTGGCCCCCGTGCCGAGAGAGTGATTCAACCTATGATGAACGGCGAGTCGAAACCCGAAGGGTGGACGAATGGTGGGCGCCCCCGTTCCAATGGAAAGGACCGCCGCCGCAGCCGGAGAATGAAGGCCGCGCTGGGGTGCTTGATTCCCCTGATCGTTGTGCCAGCCCTGGCAGCGTGGGGCGTCCGTTATTATCTACGGCCGAAACCGAAGGTAGAGCCGACCGAGATCGTCCAGCGCGGTGACGTGTCGATCAAGGTCGTCGAAACCGGCGCTATCGAGGCGCTTCGAAAAGTGGACGTCAAGTCCAAGGTGGGCGGGCGAGTCTCGGCGCTGTTTACCGACGAGGGCATGAAGGTTCACCAGGGCCAGGTCGTCGCCACGATAGATCCGCAGGAGATCGATACCGAAGTGGCGGCGCTCCGGTCGCAATTGGCCGCCGCCCGGGCGCGGCTCGCTGCGGCGCGCGAGGGCGCCGATTACCAGAAACTGCAGACCAACAGCGGTATCGACCAGTATCAGCATAATGTCGAGGCGGCCCGCGCTCATCTGAGTCAGACCCTCTCCGACGCCAATGCTCAGCCGGCGCTCACCGCGCAGGCCATCAACATTGCCCAGGCCAATCTCAACGCGGCAAAAGCGACTTTCGAGGCGCAGCAAGCCTCGCTGAAACTGCTCATCCAGTCCACTCATCCCGAAGCTGTCGTCGCGGCTCAATCGGCGTTCGACCAGGCGCAGGCGCAGACGGAAAACGACAAAATGGCAGAATCTCGCGAGCGGCAGCTCTTCAAGGATGGGTTTGTCGCCGCGCAGGACGTGGACGCCGCCACTACACAGACCAGGGTTTCGGAGGCGCACCTCCGCGAGATGAAGGAGCGGCTGGACCGGATGACGCAGACGGTCACCCTCGAGGAGGCCAATGCCCGGGCGCAAACGTTGAGCGCCCAGAGTCAGGTCGACCAGATGGAGGCGGCGCTGGCGCAGGCGAAGTCGAGTGTTCTGCCGGTTACAACTCGAGAGGCCGTTCAAAGCGCTCGCGCCGCGTATCAACAGGCGCAGGCGCAGCTTGCCGGAGCGGAGGCGGGCCGCACGCAGGACCAGATGCAGGTGGACCAGGCCGCCGCCGCGGCCGCCGACATGGCCCAGATTCAGAACCAGTTGAACGAGAAGCTCGTAAACCAGCAGGATACCACGATTCTGGCCTCCATGTCCGGGACCATCATCAAGCGGGACGTAGAACGCGGGGAGCTGATCACTTCCGCGATCGGCTCGTTTTCGGACGGAACGACGCTCTTTCAGATTGCCGATCTATCGACGATGCTCGTCCGTATGAACGTCAACGAAGTGGATATTGCGAAGATACAGCCCGGCATGACGACTGAGGTGACGATCGACGCGGCGAAGGGCGCCACCTTCGCCGGGCGTGTGCGCCGTGTAGCGCCGGCGGCGGTGGTCGGCGCTGCGGGAGCCGGCAGCAGCGGATCGCGGGGAGTCGTTCGTTTTGAGGTCGAAATCCAGATCGACCGCGCCGACTCACGCCTGAAGCCGGGCATGAGCGCCCGCTGCGCCATTATAGTCGCCCGCAAGCGAAATGTACTTCGTGTACCCTCGGATTGCCTCTATGGCGCCGGCGCCCATTCGAAAGTACATCTCGTGACAGACACCCTGAAGAACGGGCAGAAGGTGGAGACCATCCGGGTTCAGCCGGTTACGGTTGGCCTGCGGGGAGATGATTACGTGGAGATTCTTTCCGGTGTGAAGCTGGGAGAAAAGCTGAGGCCCGTTCCCTATTCCGGACCGCCCCGAAAGACGATCGACCTGAAAGCCGGCGGATAATGAGGCTCATTCGATGACCGCCTGGGACTGTGTACGCGTCGCCTTCGATAATCTTCGGTCCAACAAGCTCCGGACCGGCCTCACGATGCTCGGGATGATCGTGGGCGTCAGCGCGGTGATACTGATGGTGGCTATTCTGCAGGGCGCGTCATCCCGCATCACCCAGGAGTTCGAAAAGCTCGGATCCAGCCTGATCCTGGTTATCTACCAGCCGACACAGGATGACCTCAAAGCGACCACGCGCCGCATCGACGGTCTTACGATGGACGATGTCAGCGCCATCCGGCAGCAATGCGGGGATATCGCCGCCATTTCACCCGAGCTTCCTCTCGGCGATGGAAAAGCGGAATTCTCCGGGCGCACGATGGCCGTCACGTCCAACGGCGTCGAGCCGGATTACGCGCTGCTCCGCAATGTACAGGTCGGCCGGGGACGCTTCATCTCGGATGATGATCTCGATTCATGGGCGAAAGTCTGCGTGATTGGCTGTAAGGTCGCATCCGAGTTGTTCAAGAACACCGATCCAATCGGACAGGAGCTCCAGCTCAACGGCCAAAGCCTTCTGGTGGTGGGGGTAGCGGCGCCTAAGGGCCGCACCGTTGAAGGCGACGCCGACGCCCTCATCTTTATCCCACTCACTACGGTTCAGAAGCGGTTCGCGGGCAAAGACCTGGTCGGCGTTATCTGGGCGGAGCCTCGAAGCCTGGCAGAGATGGATGCGGCGAAAGACCAGATCTGGCAGCTCCTGATGCGCCGGTACCAGAATCTGCCGGGGTTCCGCGTAGACAGCCTCGATAATGTGCTGAATAGCATCCATGAAGTGATCGCCATCTTTACGATGGTCTTAGCTTCGATTGCCGGGCTGGCGCTGCTCGTGGGTGGAATCGGCATTATGAATATCATGCTGGTGTCGGTAACGGAGCGAACCCGAGAAATCGGGCTGCGAAAGGCCGTAGGCGCCACGGCTCGCGATATCCTGGGACAGTTTTTGATTGAAGCGGCGACTATCTCCGGCGTCGGCGGCCTGGCCGGTATCGCGATGGGCGCGGGCGCGGCCTATGCCATCGGCTGCATCACTCAGTTCATTCCGGCTCTGGTTGATCCCCAGACGGGAGCGAAGGGATTGGCGATCTACGTGCCGCCGTTATTCTGCATCGGGGCGTTCGCGTTCTCGGCGTGTATTGGAGTGGTCTTCGGCGTCTATCCCGCCATCCGCGCCGCCCGGCTCTCGCCGATCGACGCGCTCCGGCACGAATAAGCGCCAACGCCTCGATTACCACTGCCGGATGAGCAGCGAGATGGTGGCAATAAAACCAATCGTGATAATCGTCCGGCGAACGGCCGTCTGACCCACGCGGCGCGCCATCCGGGCCCCGAAATACCCGCCGGCGATGGAGCCGGCGGCCATACTGAGTCCAACCGGCCAATCGACGATATGATTGGCGGCGAAGATGGTGACAGCGACTCCATTGATGCAGAAAGCGGCCCAGGCTTTGAGCCCGTTCATCCGGTGGATGTTGGTAAGCCCCATCATTCCGAGCGCCGCGAGCATGAGGATCCCCATTCCCGCCCCGAAGTAACCGCCATAAATCGCAACGACGAACTGGAACACCACGTATGCGGCGATGAGGCGCGGAGTCAAACGGGGCTCTACCGCTTCTCCCTCGGGAAGATCGCTGACGTTCTTCTTCAACATGCGCGACACGAGCCCGTGGCACAGAAAGAGGAGCGTCGCCATGAGCACGAGGAACGGCGCGATTTTATCAAAGTCCTTGTGCGGAGTGCGGAGCAGTAGAAACGCGCCGAGAACGCCGCCGCAGATAGATGGCCCCAGAAGCATCGCCGCCCAGCCGCCGGCGCCGCCAAGTTCCTTCCGGTAGCCGCCAATACTCGCGATGATACCCGGCCAGAGAGCCACTGTGCTGGTGGCGTTGGCCCGGATGGATGGCATTCCGAGCGCCAGCAAAACGGGGAAGGTAATCAGGGTTCCGCCGCCGGAAACCGAATTCACGCTGCCTGCGACAAAGGCCGCCGCAGCCGCCTCCAATATGCCGGTGATACCGATTGCCACTGGATTCCTTTTGAAGGACTGGGGCCGCCGCCGGCGAAATGGAAGCTCCGGGCAGCCGCGTCAGATCTCACTTATATCTTATCAGAGGCCAGGCGCATTTCCAAAGCAGAGGGCGGGCCCCGTGGTTCGTAAGAGCAAGACACGTCAGCGACTGAGATGATCAGACGCGAAGAACTAAGACGCAGAGAGGATTCGACGGAGTGAAACAGGTCAAATTGTTTGTGGAGGACGTCGCCCAGGGAACCGGTATCGATCAGACGGCGAATCTCTGGCTGGAATCCATGGCGGACACTATCGAGGTTGAGTCGATTCAGGTAACCATGGGGGCGGGCGCAATCGAGTCCGGAGGCGCCAGCGCCGGCCGTGCCTGGCCGGTCGCAATTCTGATTGTGTACCGCTCGAAGTAGGAGCCGAATCCCTTCGGCGATTTGCGCGGTGGCGGCAACCAGACGATTGAAGAGCCGAATCCTTTCGGCGATTTGCGCGGTGGCGGCAACCAGACGATTGAAGAGCCGAATCCTTGCGGCGATTTACGCGGTGGCGACAACCGGCCGGAACATACGCCCGCTATCCGGCGTAGGCGATTGCTCCGGCCAGCAAAAACGATGGCTTGTTACACCCGGCGGCCTTCAGGCCGCCGCGGCGGTAGACACAGCCTTCCGCGGCCTTCCGCCGCCGCGACTGCGCTCGCCACCCTTACGCCCTGCTTCACGGGCCTCTTCACTCGTCCATTCATGGGCGGTGCCCCGCTGATGCGCGGAAATACCTCCCTTTCGTCCCGCTTCGCGAGCCAACTCGGGATTCGACGCAAAGCCGCCTCTCTTATCGTGAGGTTTCGATCCCCGATGCGCATCAGCGATGCGCTGGGCGCCTTCCGAGCCCGCCCGTGGCCCTCGCTTACCGTCAGCCATCTTCGATTTCCTCCTTGATACTTACCCTCCTGCTGGAGTGTACAGTAACCTGTCGCGCCCGATCGGCGCTGACACCAGTGACCCAGCGGGATTGGCCTGCAGATGGCTCTCTCGCCACCAACATACCTACCGGCGCCATCACGCGGGCGCTCCCCTACGACGACGCCCTTAGTTCGCCGCGCCGCGCCATCGCGGGTATACCATCATTAACCATGAAGTTAAACGACCGTCGTTCTTTAGACAAGCGTATTCGTATTTGTTACCCCGCCGCGCAAACGGGGTAAACACTTCCGAGCGGAGAACATCCGCTTCGAGCGAACGGAACGATTTTGCCTGCTCAATAGTCGTAAACACCAAACGTAGTATTTCACCCAGATTCGAACCAGACGCGCTTTTGCGCGTTCTTCATTCGGAAGATACGGTTCTACTCGCTTGAATTGAAACACAGCTTCAACTTGAACCCAGCTTAAGCTTTACCATGGCTTCGCCTCTAACAGGCCTTTGCCGGCGAGTTTGCGATGCGGATCGCTACAAAGCTATATCTCGGTTTTGGGATCCTGCTGGCGCTGCTTGCAGCCCTGGGCGGCTTGGTCGCGTTCGACGTGATTGGTCTTCAGAGCGGCGTGCGCCGCCTGAGTGAACGCGAACTCATCACGTTTATCGCCGACGTCCAGTTGACCAAAGACTTCACCACCGCGACGACGGAGTACCACACCTACCTGATGAGCCACGAACCGTGGCGAGTCGTGGAGGCGCAAAGCGCAGAAATTCTCTTCGACCTCAACCTCAAACGCGCGATGGCCAGTGCGCCGCGTTATCCCACGTCGCTGGAGCGTGCGGACGCGTCTCAAATCAATGCGTCCATTATTGCTCTCAACGGCGAGATCAAGAAGGTGTTGTACGCTCCCCCCGCGCAGGCCCCGATGCTCTGGGAAACGACTGTGGGGCCCCACGTCGAGGCGCTCTCAGGCGAGCTGGAATACATACGGCAGCGCCGCGAGATGCAAACCGAACGCTCGGCGCGGGGAGTGATGGCGCAGAGCGCTCGTCTCATTCCAATGAGCTCGGTCGTAGTCTTTCTCGCCCTGGTTGCGGCGCTCATCGCCGTGACAACCATCACACGCAGTCTGTTGACTCCCGTCCGAAAGCTGGTGCGAGTTGTAGACGATCTGGCGTCCGGTGATCTTACCGCCCGCGTGGAGTGGCCCTACAGGGACGAGCTAGGTGCGCTCGCTACCGACTTTAATCGCATGGCTGACCGAATCGCGTCGACGATCAGTGAGCTTCACGAGACGCAGTCGATACTTCAGGAGAGAAACGAGGCGCTCAGCGAAACGTATAGCATTCTCCACCAGGAAATGGAGCTCGCCGGGCGGATTCAGAGTGAGATTCTACCCACCGACTGCAGCTATCTTGATGTTAGCGCCGCCGCCGATATGGTTGCCGCGAGCGATATAGGAGGAGACTTTTATGACGTTTTGCCAGGTCGACCGGGACCCGACGAGATTGGATTCGTTGTGGGAGATGTTTCTGGCAAGGGCATCGCCGCCGCTCTGTTGATGGTGTTTGTCGTCACGGTGCTGCGGGAGATCTGTCGTCGAGAGGGAGATCCCGCCGTCATCTTAGATCGGTTGAACCGGTTGATGCGCAATCGGTTCGGCGCCGAAGACTCGATGTATGTCACCGCTTTTGTGGCTGTTCTTAACCGTACGACGCTCCGCCTGAACTTCTCGAAGGCCGGCCATGAAGAGCCTTTTTGGTACCGGGCGGCCGAAGGATCCTGCGAAGCTCTCTCATCGATGGGCCTCTTCGTCGGCCTCTTCTCGGACGGGCAGTATGAAACGAAGACGATTCAGTTGGGGCCGGGCGATCGCTTGATTCTGTTTACGGATGGCGTCGTGGAGGCGCGCAACGGCGCCGGAAAACCGTTCGGTGCGGATCGACTGCAAGATCTTATCAAGCGGACCGGGGCGCAGAGCGCAGGCGCTATCATAAGAGTGATAAAGGAGACGGTTGAATCCTGGACGGGCAAAACGATGCCGCGGGATGACATGACGCTCCTCGTGATTGAGATCCCTGGCTGGGCGGGGGCCCTTACGACCGATTCTGAAGTCACTCAATTCGCACGCTGAGTCCCCCGCCGTTTGATGTTTTCGAACTCGAAGCGTGCAATCATCCGGCGATCATTTTGAGCGTTCCGCATCAATCAGACTAAATCAACATGACAGACAACAATGCAGCAATCTCCGAGCCATGCGATGAGCTGATGACACCCGAACCAGAGCCTTTTGCGCTGGTGCTGTTTGGCGCCACCGGCGATCTGGCGCACCGGAAACTGCTTCCCGCGCTGTACAGCCTGCACGCGCAGGGTCTCCTTTCCAAACACTTCGCGATCGTGGCGTTCGCTCGTCGTGAAGGCGACGATCAATCGTTTCGGGAACAGGCGCGGGCGAGTATAAATGAATTCGCCCCCGATCTTGCCCCGGACGGCGCCACCTGGAAAGCCTTTGCGGAAAACCTCTTCTATCATCGTTCAGAGCTCGACGACGAACGGGGTTACAAATCCCTTGGAGCGCGCCTGGCGCAGATGGATCGGGATCGCGGACTCAGCGGTAACAGGCTGTTCTACCTAGCAATCCCACCTGATCTCGTCGCGCAGGCGGTAGAATCGCTCGGCCGCTCAAAGCTGGTGAATCCGAGTTCAGTAGAGCCCGATCACCCCTGGACCCGGGTGATCGTCGAGAAGCCGTTCGGGTTCGACCTCGATTCGGCGCGAAGTCTCAACGCATGTCTTCGCCACGTTTTCGATGAGAGCCAGATCTTCAGGATCGACCATTACCTCGGTAAGGACACGGTCCAGAACATCCTGGTGCTGCGATTTGCGAACAAGCTTTACGAGCTGCTCTGGAACCAATCGGTCGTCGATAATGTACAGATTACGGTCGCTGAAACGCTGGGGATGGAGGGGCGCGGCAGCTATTTCGACGCCGCGGGCATCACGCGGGACATCATCCAGAACCACGCGCTCCAGATCCTCACGCTGATCGCGATGGAGCCGCCGGTCGACCTCAGCGCAGACGCGATCCGCGATGAAAAGGTGAAAGTGCTGCGCTCAATCCGGCCCTTTTCTGCCCGAGACGTATTGACGAAGACGGTTCGCGGACAATACGTCGCCGGGCGGATCGCACGTAAGCAGGGCGCCGCGGCAAACGCCCCGGCGTACTCCAGCGAGCCGGGGATTCATCCGGCTTCGAAAACGGAGACCTACGCCGCCTTCCGGTTTCAAATTGAAAACTGGCGATGGGCAGGCGTGCCGTTCTATGTGCGGGCCGGCAAGCGCCTGGCCACCCGCGCTACGGAAGTCAGCATTCAGTTGAAGGCTATGCCCGAAGTGCTCTTTGCGCGCATGGAGTGCGCGGAGGTGCAGCCCAACCGGCTCACCGTTCGAGTGCAGCCCAATGAAGGTATTACGCTCCGGATGAGCGCAAAGGAGCCGGGCCCCACCATGAAGGTCGAGCCGGTGAAAATGGACTTCAGCTACTCCGAGGAGTTCAAGAAACCGATACGTGACGCCTACGAGCGGCTTATTCTGGATGCGATAGCGGGCGAGGCCGCGCTCTTCGCCCGCGCCGATGAGCTCGAAGCGGCCTGGGCGCTGATCACTCCGATCCTGGGCACCTGGTCAGCGCTCCCCGAGGGCCCGGAACCGTATACCGCCGGGACCTGGGGACCCTCCGCCGCCAGCCAACTCCTCGACGCGGATGGACGACACTGGCACAACCCTTAGAATCGTCCGCCGGCCATCAATCCGAATGCCCCGGTGCTGCTGTCGATCAGCGGCGCCAGAATCAGGCCGTGGGGACGAGAAAGCTCCCACCGGGCGACTCCCGCGCCAATGAGCGCGCCCACGACGACATCGCGAGTGTAGTGCTTCCGAAGTGTCACGCGAGAATCGGCGATGAGAGCCGCGCCGGTATACCATAAAACCGATTGCCGGGGATGGAACTGACTCTCTGTCGTCGCAACCGCGAAGACCCCGGTGGCGTGGCCGCTCGGAAAGCTATCATTACCGCTGCCGTTCGGCCGTTCTTCGTGGATAATATGCGATAGCCCCTCTGTAATCAACACGCTCGTGCCGAGTGAATCGAGCGTGCGGAGCGCACGGTTCTTGCCGAGTGATCCGTCTTCCAGCAGCGGCAGACCGATGCCGGCGCCGATGTAGAGGATCGCGCCGGTGTTCGATGCGAACTCCGCCGAAGAATGATTCAATATGTCGGCCCGGCACGGCGTCGTTCCGAAACCCCACGCCAGTGACACCGCGAGCAGCACGCCCAGCCCGCGTCCCCGAAATGCGTTAGCAGCCAATCGATCCTCCCTGGGTCATGAACAATAACTCAACTTTTCTATCTCCCCGCGTGGCGCGTCCCTTAATATGATACCTCATGCGCTGTTTCTTTGTTCGCTCCCCAGCGTGTATTTCAGCCTGGGGCGCACGGAGTTGGCTGACGCCCCATCATCCGCGCTCACGGAAGACCCACCTTCCCCAGAGCTCGGGTGTCAACTCGGCTTCGCCCGGGGTGTCGGAGACAAGACCGGTCGCCTTATTGCGCCAGTAGACTCGCTGCAGGGTCTGGAATCCGTTCCCGCGAAGAATTCCAACGTCGCCCCGGAGGGTCGCGCCGGCGGCAGGCTTGAGTCCGAGCGGCGCGAGAGGTATCGAAAACTCATAATTTCCACCGGCGCCGGCGAGCTGAACATCGTGGCTCACGTCGTCCACCCGGTCAAACTTGAGCGTTCGCTGCGGAGAGCTGAACGTCACGGGCGGGCTCGTCGAGCCGGGCACGTGAGGTCGATAGAGAACCGCCGTAGTCTTTCCGTCCACGCGGGTCACGAGCAGCCGCTCGCCACCCGGTATGGCGTCGATCATCAGGTCAAGAGCGCCGCCGGTTTTGAACAGATTCGGGAGCGAGTTCCCGGCGTTGTCGAGCAGGTGGTCATCACCGGTCTTGAAGGCGGCATAGAGGCGGTCTCCCGCTATGGCGATGGCTGCGGAGGCCCGGTTATCTATCGGTACAAACGCTGCCGGCGGCCAATCGTCGAGTTTCCCGTCAACCACGGGCGGCGCCTTCCGGAGGTCCACGGTAAGCTCCTGCGATCCCCCCTCCGTCTGCCGCGCGGCTTCCTGCTTCGTGAAATATGACTGCGCCGCCGAAAGCTCATTCGTGGTCACGGTAATGATCTGCGCCGGCAGGCGTCGGATGCCGCTCAGGCCATCGACCTCGATGATATTTCCGCCATCGCCTCCGCCCGACACGTAGATATCGCCATCGGAAGTTTGGGTAATCGAGGGCCAGAAGTTCTCCTCCTGAAGGCTGAGATTGTTGACGAGCATCCCCCGGACAGCCGTGGGCGCATCCCATGAGGCGGTGCGGCAGTCCTTAAACAGCGTGCTCACGAAGAGGCCATCCTCCGTGAAGAGATAGACATTGCCCTTGTTCCCGTTGATCGCCCAAATCGGGCCGGCGTCCGACCCGCGAGGGATCACGAAGCCGCCGAGAAGCCGCGTCGTTCCAATCAGCTCGCCCGGGTGGTCCGGCATGGGCGCGTCGTGGGAGGGATGCAGCCCCGGCCAGAGACTCGGATAGCTCCACAAGGGCTGTCCGTTCTTTACGCCGGCCATCGACGCCTGCCGGGCGTACGGCGCCGGCGGCACGGTCAAAATGGTCCAGCCATCGCGGCTGACGATCGCCTGGCCGCCTCCGGACGTCTCGGGAAGCCGGGTATCCGTGGCGATCGTGACGCCGCTCGTCAGGTCATACCGGGGAATGCCATCCCGATCGAATCCGGTGGGCGCGTATTTTACGGCCCGGCCATCGACATACGCTGCGACGAACGAAAGATCGGGCATAACGGTGATGCCCGAAGCTTTCGCTTTGAGGAATACGACCTCGCCTGGTTCGACTTTGCCATCGTCATTGAGGTCACTCCAGGCGAACATCAGCGGGTCCCCGGCTTTAACGCCGGCTGGCAGGCGGGACTGAAATGCCGGGGAAACCTTCCCGGGGCCCGCGCCGGAGATGAGAGACCAACCGGAAACATCTCCCAATGCGGCTGCCGGCCGCGCCACACCACTCTTCATGATCCAGATGGATGCGGCGCCGGCGGCGTTGGTGGGACTTACGTTGTAGCAATCGGTGAGGTAGCGGCGGCCGTTATCGTAGAGCGCCGTCTCGGGCGCGCGGCTCTTGAAGTCTGCGGGGAGCTTGAGCGGGTCGTATTGCGACTGATAATAGTTGTCCGATGGGGAGTTGGCGCCGTCTTTCCAGTTGATCTTGAACTCCATGCCGCTGTAATAGTAACGAGATTTGTCGTGCGGGTCCAGAGAGCCGCCGCCCCCGTACTCCATCGGGCCATAAAATGCCTTGACCAGTTTTCCGTCCAGCGTCCAGATACTCACCCGTTTAGGAACGAAATCTGTTTCCGCGACCCAGATCCGGTTCTCCGAATCGAGCGTAATTCCGCCGGGCTGGCGCATCCGCAGCGGATCGTAGGGGCCGAGCTGCGGCAAACCCGGCTTACCGATGGCGCGGACGAGCTTACCGCTGGGTGAAAAAAGCTTCACCTGATTGCTCTTCCCCCGGTCGCTGATCAGAATGTCGCCGTTGGGGGCAACGGTTATTGAGTTGGGGTCGTCTAAACCGCTGCTGATCAGAATTTTGGGCGTGTGCGATCGAAAGGGATCGGCGCCCGGCGTGAAGCTTATTAATCGATGCCCGGATAGCGCCAGAAGCCTGCCATTCGTGTCGAAGGCCAGCCCCCGTGGGTCATCCAACGGTGTGGTTCCGAGGATCTTGCGGCCAACCGCGTCGATCCAGAGGAGCTGATTCATCTTTGGGAGGCTTGCGGCCATCAGTCCGTTGTAAACCGCCAGGCCGCCCAACGCCGTGTGATCCTTATCGGGAAAGACGTACCGGTTGCTCTGCGCCGGTGTCTGCAGCCGGGTCTGGCCGGGTGGAAGAATACCGGGATATGGTTTGTTGGGTGTGAGGAGCGGACGATCGTCGCCGCGACCCATGCGGGAATCGCGGGGCGCGCGCTGCGTGTCGGCCCGCATCAGAAGCTCAGCGATCCGCAGTTCCGGCAGATTCCCGTCGTAGGGGTCACCGGGCCACGCCTCTGCGGCGTAGGCGTATACACCGGGCGCGCGTTTGGACCCGGCGTCGCGCGCGAGCGCCGTTGCCCCGGTCCAGACGCCGCCAAGCCACATCTGGCCGCGCAGCTTCCGACCATTCAGATCAAGCCAGGCGAGACCGCTCCCGCCCTCGGTCACGGCGCTCGCGACGAGCACTTCGCCGCCGGTGGGACTCGGCGCCGGGCTGCGCTCGGCGTCGGCCGGCGGAACGAAAAGTACGTCACTCGGCGGAGTATGGTTCGCCAGCCACTCACTCGATGGACTCTTCGTCGCCCACGGTGGCTGCCCCGGATTATAGACGGTGAACTGGTAGCGCAGATCGATTTTTGGGTGCTCCAACCCCTCCACCTGGTACCGGTCCGGCGCAACCAACTTGCCCGCGATCCCGAAGTTATCGTTGGGCGCGGTTTTCACGCGTCCCGTGTCATCCAGCCCATCCCACCATGCCACGTCATTACCGGCGGGGAAAAGCGTGTCGCTGACGAGATTGCGCACCCGCCGGCCATGCAAATCATTGATCACCAGCGTAACGTAGCCCGGTTTCGATAGCGTGAATCGGATCGGAATGGGCGGATGAAGCGCCGGCGCGGCCGCGAACGCCGCTGTCGTCGCCGAAGTGATAATCGCAATCTGCGCCGCGATGGTTCTCAATTTCAAAGTGTTCTCCCCCGCGCCCGATGATCCCGCTCGAATTGCCGCGATAACATGTCGAGGCGCCCGCTCGTCCAACGCAGATGGCCGCGGTCTATCCGATGACTCCGGGTATCCCCTGTTCGGCCCGACAGAACGCAGTGGACGCCGCGGCGTCGCGCAGCGTTAGTTAATAGGTTCACCGTGGAAGCAACCGATCCTTTGTCCGGAGAAGCCCGTGATTCGCGCTGGTGGTCCTCGTCGAAGAGGCCGCTCCTGAAAAGCCGCGACGAAAACGAGATCGCCTGAGGTCTCCCGTGCTTCCGCTTATCCGGCCCGCTAAAGAGGAGGATACGGACGTGGCCCATTCGCAGCCCTCGCCAGCCGCGCCTGGTCATCGTCCCGGGGATTGGGGCCGCAGCCGGTGGCGTCGAAGAAGTTGATCGGGTCGTCGTCGCAGTAGGCGTCGACGTTGGGGCCGAAGTCGAACCCGCTCGGGTCACGGCTGATGAGCGGCGTGGGGAACACACTCCGAACGTTTCCTGTCGCGCCAACACGCTGAACGTCCGCGAGTTGCCCTCATAGAGGGCTGGCACATGACCATATTTCGGTCTTCGGCTCCCTGCTCGCTATCGTGTGCCCCTGCCTGAGGTACTCCCTGGCTTTTGTCCGGTTACTGGCGCCTCCTGCGCCGAATCTGTCATCACTCGCCGAATCCCATGGGAACCATATTCCTCGCACGTTCGGCGGACTCATGTTGGGTAGAATATGACCCTGGTCGAGCGTAGATACGTCTACGTCTTCAATCACAGTCTCGGTCCGCGGCATGGGGCCGTTGCGAAAAAGGCGCTCCCGTACGAGCATCAGTGCGTCTTCCTGGCGGAATGCGACCACGCCACATCCGCGCCGAACCCAAAACGGCGAGAAATCGCCAGGCTCCGTCAAAAGCGCTATCCATTACCTACTGAGTCGAGGTCACGCGCCGCGACCAAACATTCTTCTTACAATTAACTTCCACCAACTCCCGAAAGCGGGCGCCTCCCGCTCTAGGATTAGGGATGCCTCTACAACCGAATTCGATATTCGCCGCCCTTCAGAAGACCGGAAGGCGCAGGACGGCAAGCGGCGCAGAACCCGAGCCAGGGCACAGTTCCCCCGTTATCGGGGGTTAGGGGGCAAGCGCGGGGGTAGGGAGCGAGCGCGGGGTCATCGCAGCGCCAGCCAAACAGTTCCCCCGTTATCGAAGCTGAGGGGCAGGACGGCAAGCGGCGCAGAACGCGAGCCAGGGCACAGTTCCCCCGTTATCGGGGGTCAGGGGGCAAGCGCGGGGGTCAGGGGCCATCGCCGGGGTTAGGCGGCCATCGCCGGTGGCGCAGGCGTCCCTGCCTGCGCGCGGGCCAAAACGAAAAAATGTCTCAAACTGTCTCATTTCCGCTCAATTGAGCACAAGATCGGGCGCCCAAATCCATCGATTCCCGTCGGAATCTAGCCCTCTGAGCCGGAATAAGCATCACACCGTCTCACTTTTTGCCCGAAGATTGACGGATCGAACTTATTATCGGAGTCCGCGCCCGCGCCTCGCGCCCCGAGCCCAGCGCCCGTGCCCCCTCCATCCAATGTTACGGAGCGTGATATACTGAAATGAAGCTGGTGTCGGTTTGAAAATACATGAGTGAACCGGAGCTTTTTCACCCTGAGTATGAGTGATTCTTCTCTCCTCGTCCCCGCAATCGAATCCCGTTCACCCGCCGGCAGCGATGCCGCCGGGCGCACCGGTGACCTGATTCTTACGTTTGGAGAAGGGTCGCATGAGCTCAACGCTCCCGCCCGGTCCGGCGGCCAGTGGAAGCTTGAGGCGTCGGATTCCTCGTGGAGGCTCTTCAGACAGCCGCCGGGCAATGGATGGCGCGGCGCGCCCGTCCGTACGATACACACAGGTCCCTGGAATGCGACTCTGATCGGTGAGCTTTACGGTGGCGCCGGGTTCGAGCCGGTCGCGCAACTGCTGGATGACCACTCTCCGGCCGTCGCTCTCAACGGCCACTTTCTGCTCTTTGCCTGGAACCGAGACACCCGTGAGTGGCACGTCTGGACGGACCGCTTTGGAACCATGCACGCGTATCACGCCACCGATGGAACCCGCGCCGCTCTCGGTACCTTTTCACCTGCCGTAGCGGCGGTCGCTTCCGGCCGAAAGCTCGACTGGCGCGGTATCACCGGTTTTTGCGCGTTCGGCTTCTTCCCTCAGGATCGAACATTCTTCGACGACGTTAGAATCCTCCGTCCGGCTTCGCACTTTCGGTTTTCCGCCGACGGCAAACCGATTTCCGAAGAACGATACTGGCGCTGGTCGTACCACCCGGACGACCGCCGCTCTTACGAGGATACTCTCGCGGAGTTCGGGGATATCTTTTCTGCGGTGATGAGAGATCTCACGCGCGACGGACGGATCGCTCTCCCACTCTCGGGAGGCCTCGATTCCCGCACTACGGCCATCGTCCGTCCGGTTGGGGCCGCTCTCCCGGCTGAGGATCCAATCTGGGCGTATTCTTACGGCTATTCAGTGGATTCCGACGAGATCCGGATCGCCCGCGAGATCGCGGGTGCTCGCAAATTCCCATTTCAGGCGTTTGTGGTTGAACCCTATCTGTTCGGTAAAATGGATCACGTCCTGTCCAGCCTCGAGGGGTTTCAGGACGTGACACTGGCCCGCCAGGCGTCGGTCGTGGAGGAGCTTGGCGCCCATGCCGACAGCCTCATTGCCGCGCATTGGGGTGACGTCTGGATGGATGACATGGGTTTTGCTGACGCTGCGCCCGGCGAAGTTTCGGACGAGCAGGCGCTGCTCCACGCGATCCATAAGATGGAGAAGGGCGGCCGAGAATGGCTGCTAGGGCATCTCTGCCGGCCCCATCTGGGGGGCGAATCGCCGGACGCGGCGCTGCACGAAATGATGGGGGATGAGATGGCCCGGGTGCGGCACGTCGCGGATCCGGATTTTCGGGTGCGGGCGCTGAAGACCGATCAATGGTCGTTTCGATGGACCACCACGAGCCTTCGCATGTTTCAGGCTGCCGTTTTTCCCCGGCTGCCGTTTTACGATACTCGCCTCGCTGACTTTTTCTCCACCGTACCCGCGAAGCTCATGCGCGGGCGCGCCCTTCAGATCGAATACCTCAAGCGATATGCGCCAGATCTGGCCCGGATTCGCTGGCAGGAGCAGGATGCGGATCTTTTTAACTGTCAGCATCATCCTGCGCGGCGGCTCCCACGGCGAGTTCTGAAAAAGGTTTGGCGTATGGCGGATCACCGGAGGCGGATTCAGAGGAACTGGGAAGTGCAGTTCCTCTCAGCGTCCGGACGCTCCGGTCTCGAAAGCTATCTGCTCCGTCCCGGGCTGCGTATCCACGATCTGGTTCCGGCCGCCGCGCTGCGAGACCTCGTGGGTCGGTTTTTTAAGGAACCCCTGGCCGAAAAGCGCGGTTACACTGTGTCGATGGCCCTCACCATCTCAGCATGGTTGGAGAAGTACGGATAGATGCGTGACGCGAAGAGGAACCGGTAAATGGAGAATCGCGGAGACGCGAGTGAACTTGATCCCGAGGTATCGGCGAGATCACAAGAGACTTCATCGACCTTCGGTGAAGATGGGGTGGACCCGGCGCCTTCTGCGCCGCGATTCACGATGCTCGTCGTGGGAATTTCATGGCCGCTGGAAACGTTTCTCGCGCGTCTCTTCTCTGGCCTGGCGGACAGAGGTGTCGAGATCACCATCGCGTCTGCCAAGAGGCCGGATGAGAAGTGGGGATTGCGTCCCCGGTTTCGATGGCTTCCGCTTCCCCCCGCCACAGGCCTGGCTCCGATCCGACTCGTGAAAACGGCTGGAGTTTACGCAGAAGCGCTGACTCGAATCTCAAGGAGCGCGCACGAATCGACTCCGCCTGGATCGCCGCGGTGGACCCGGCCTGCTTCATGGAAGAACTGGAGAACGACGCTCCCTTTTGCCGCGGGTCAATGGGACGTCATTTACTTTCCCTGGAACTCAAGCGCGATCCGGTACCTCCCGCTCTTTGATAGCGGGACTCCTGTGATTGTGAGCTGTCGCGGCGCGCAGGTGAATATCGCGCCGCATAATCCGCAGCGGGCTGAGATTCCCGAGGGATTGCGCGAAACCTTTCGGCGGGCAGCGGCCGTCCACTGCGTCTCTGAGGCGATTCGCGACGAGGCGATGACGTTCGGACTGGACCCGAAAAAGTCACGGGTGATCACTCCCGCGGTGGACCTCGACTTCTTCCGGCCTGATCCGGCCATCGCTGCGCACGAAAACCGGCGCAGCGATGGGGACTTCCGGATAGTTACTACGGGATCGCTCATCTGGCGGAAAGGATACGAATATCTTCTTTCCAGCCTCCGGATTTTGCGAAATGAGGGGGTTCCCGCCGTGCTGGATATCATTGGTGATGGACCGGATCGCCAGCGGATCATGTACAACACGCGTGATCTGGACCTGGAGGGCGAGGTGCGCCTCCTCGGACGGCGCTCGCCGGACAGCGTGCGGGAAAGTCTTCAGCAGGCGGACGCCTTTGCCCTCTCCAGTCTCAGTGAGGGCATTTCAAACGCTGTACTGGAGGCAATGGCGTGTGGAACCCCGGTCGTTACTACCGACTGTGGAGGAATGAGAGAGGCTGTCCGCGACGGATGCGATGGCTTCGTGACTCCCGTTCGCGAGCCTGCCGCGATGGCGTCTGCGCTGGAGCAGCTATGGCGTGACCCGTCGTTAAGACGCCGGATGGGTGAATCGGGACGCCGTGCGGTGATCGAGAAGTTTTCACTGCGGCGGCAAATCGCCGCGTTTGCCACTCTTTGCGAGAGTGTGATCGGTCAGGAGCAGGTCTCCGACGGGAAACGTGACCGATCTGACTGAGTTTGAGAGACGGATCACGTCAGACTGGAAGAGACCAGGCTTATGACACTTTATGAATTCGCGCGCCTCGCTGCTGCGCCATTTCTCCCCGTGCTGGAGGGTCGCTCCCGTTCAGCCATACGGCGGCTTGTAGGGCAAGATCGCGAGCAGACGCAGCTCCTGGACGTCGGCGGACGAAAGTCTCCATATACGATTGGAGTGCCGGCGGCGGTCACCATCATGGACGTGCCGCCGCAAAATGCGATACAGGAGCGGCTCGATCTGGGCGTTACGGGGAGGACAGTGACGCGCCTGCAGCGAACGCGGTCCAATATCCAGGACGTAGTCATTCAGGACATGACTCGATGCGCGCTTCCCGACGCGAGCTTTGATGGAGTTGTATCCGTGGAGGTGATCGAGCACGTGCCCGAGGATGAGTTGTTTGTTTCTCAGATTGAGCGGGTCCTCAAACCGGGCGGCTGGCTTTATCTCACCACGCCAAATGGCGATTACGTGAAAAACGTGCCGCCAGACTACAATCCGGACCATGTCCGACACTATACCCGGCAGCAGTTGGAAGACCTGTTGTCGCGGCATTTTGAACGAGTGGTTGTTGCGTATGGTGTGAAAGCAGGGAAGCACCGCTACCGGGGATTACGTTCTCCGGGCTGGCGCCATCCGATCGGCGCTCTTGGGGCGATGATCGGAAACCTTATCAATCATTTCGAGTCGCGTGGGTTGGAGCTTCAGCCGCGACGAACGATGCATTTAATCGCGACTGCCAGGAAAAAACTTTGAAGCGCCTCATGGCCCCTGTACGGATCATCAGCCGGTGAAACGAATAGCGATTGTCATCTTCAGTTTCCCGAAGCTCTCCGAGTCGTTTATCGTGAGCAAGTTTCTATCGCTGTTGGACGAAGGCTGGGATGTCCACTTCGTTTGCGTGCGGAGTGACCCCAGGGAATGGCGGCGATTCCCCGATCTCACGCGTCGTCCGGAGCTTCGGCATCGGGTTCACGTCACGTGGCCGTCGAGCCCTCGGTGGCTGGTTGCCCTTCTCATGACGTTCAGTCTCGCCTGGTGCGCGCTCCGCACGCCCCGCGCGCTAAGCGATTATTTGCGCCGGGGAGTGAAGCGATTCGAAACGGGAATTCTCCGCAAGCTCTACATGGATGCTGAGATGGTGGCTCTTGATGCCGACCTGATTCACTTTGAATTTGGCACTATTGCCGCGGAACGGATGCGTCTCAAGGAGCTGCTGAATTCCAAACTGGTCGTAAGCTTCCGCGGTTACGACATAACATACGCGGGACTGGAGGATCCCAGCTATTATGCTGAGGTCTGGGAGCGATCGGATGCCCTTCATCTGCTCGGCGGGGCGCTCTGGCGCGAGGCCCAACGCCGGGGGTGCCCGCCTGAGAAGCTTCACGCCTTGATCCCTCCCGCGGTTGATCTCGGCTTCTTTGACCCCGGGGATCGTCAACAGGCGAGACGCGGCGGCGGCGACGATCGTCCGTTCCGGATTCTGAGCGTAGGCAGGCTTAATTGGGCAAAGGGATATGAGTACGGGCTTGCGGCGCCCCGGATTCTTCGTGATCGGGGCGTCATTTTCGAGTGCGGAATCATTGGAAGCGGTGACTTTCTGGAGGCCATCGCCTTTGCCCGGCGCCAAATGGGACTTGACGGCGTGGTACACCTCTGGGGCCCGCAACCGAGGGACGAGGTGAAGGCCCGGATGCTCTGGGCTGACGTGATGCTCCATTCCGCGACTGCCGAGGGGTTTTGCAATGCTGTCATAGAGGCCCAGGCAATGAAACTGCCCATTGTTTGCACGGATGCTCACGGTCTCCGGGAGAATATTGCAGACGGGGAGACCGGCTTCGCGGTTCCCAGGAGAAACCCCAACGCGCTGGCTGACAAGCTTGAGCTGTTGGCGCAAGATGCGAACCTTCGGCAGCGGATGGGCGACGCGGGCCGCCGCCGGGCGCTTGCCGAATACCAGTTAAACGACCAGGCGAAGGCATTCAGCCGTCTCTATTCCACGGTGCTCGGGGAAAGTAATAGTGAAGCGCTGCATTGAAGTAGGAGTGGTGAATTGACCGTTGATCTGATCTGGATCGGCGGCGCGGCGAGTCAGCCGAAGTGGCGCCTTGGCGCCGTTTGGAGCGCACAGAGCACGGCTCAGTCGATTCACGACGTCATCGCTGAGAACCTCAGTGACTCGGACGCCGCGGCCTGGTTGTTCTGGGATAGCGCATTCGGCGCGCCTGAACCGGAAACGATCCTGCCCGCGCTGTCACGCCCGGGGGATCTCTGGCACGCCGGTCTTCGAGTAGGAACAGGAGGGTCTCCACGCTTCCTGGACTCGATCGTCGGCCCGTGGCTGCTCAACCGCAATCCGGACCCCGCAATTGAGGCGACGTCTTGGCGGCTCTCATTGCGAGCCAGCCTTATCCCTACCGAAGCGCTCCGTCAGATGGGCGGCATTCACCCGGAGTTCCGGTCATTGGATGGCGCTGCGCTCGAGATGGGGCTGCGCTGCATCCGCCGGGGCGTCATGCCGAGGCATATCCCGGGAATAGCGCCCGCCGGGTTGGATTATCCGCCGGTGCGGCTGCCTCTGGATGACGAGCTGCGTCTCGCCTATTATCACTATGGCCGCGGCTGGGCTTTGTGGGCGCTCTTCCGGTCCGTCTTGAATCGGGATGCGACGCTCGCCGCGGCGGCTGCCGCGTGCGCGCGGGTGTTCCGGCGCCCGCCGCCGAGGGAGCCGGACCCGTACATTCATCCGCAGCCCACGCCGTCCCGTGAAATGATTGACGCCGCGGTCAGCGTACTGATTCCAACCATCGATCGCTACTCCTATCTTCGCACCCTTCTGGCGCAATTAGGTAAGCAGACCCTGCCCCCGCTCGAGATCCTGGTAATAGACCAGACGCCGGTCGAACGGCGAGAGACCCGGCTGAGTGATGAGTTTCCCGATCTTCCGCTGAAGATTTTTTACCTGGACCAGGCGGGCCAGTGCAGCTCGCGTAACCTGGGACTACAGATGGCTCGCGGGAGGTATATCCTTTTCTCCGACGACGACAACGAAATCGGACCGGACCTGGTCGAGGCCCACGTCAGAACGCTCCTGCGATTCGGCGCGCAGGCTTCGTGCGGAGTCTCCACTGAGCCGGGAGCGGAGCCGCTGCCGCCAGATTTCCGGCGTATTGGCGCCAGCGGGGTCTTCTCAACAAATAATTCACTCCTCGATAAGAGCGTTTTCTACAAAACAGGGCTACTGGACCTCGCGTACGACCGGGGTCAGCGCGCCGACGCCGATCTTGGCATGCGTATCTATCTAAGTGGCGCGCTCATGACGCTCAGTCCGGAGATGCACGTCTTGCATCACCGCGCGCCGGCGGGTGGTCTGAGAACGCACCGGGCTCGCGTGGTAACCTCCGGGAGCAGTCGCCGGAGTCTCACGCAGCGGCATATTCCATCGATGACCGAGATATATTACGCAAAAAGGTACTTCTCTGAGCGGCAGGTGAAGGAGATGCTCTGGCTGCGGGTGCTCGGAACATTCCTCGGTCGCGGGTCGCGCTCCCGTCGGATCCTCAAGGCGATCATAAGTCTCGCGGCTCTCGGAGATACACTGAAGCAGATCCGGCGAAGATATCGGGAAGCCGAGCGCGTGCTGAATCAGCCGCCGAACATACCGATGTTGGAGCGTCCCGGCGTGAGCTCCGAAAAAGAATCATAGGGATTATAATAGAGCGATCATGGAACATTCACACTCGCCGGTCACCGAAGACCTCGCGGAACTCGCAACTGAGCAGCAAGACCCGGCCGGGGCGCGGCTGGATGAAATGGGCAGCCTGGAGATTGTCCGGCTCATGAATGCTGAGGACGCGGGGATTGCGCGGGCCGTGGAAGCGGCTCTGCCGCAAATCGCCAGGATGGTGGATCAGATCGTGGATCGGATGACTCGAGGCGGCCGGCTCTTTTATGTGGGAGCTGGCACCAGCGGTCGCCTGGCGGCGCTCGACGCGGTGGAATGCCCGCCCACCTTCGGCGCGGATCCCGATCAGGTTCAATGCCTGCTCGCCGGCGGGCCGGAGGCGTGGGCACGGGCGAAGGAGGGCGTGGAGGACGACGCGTCCGCCGGCGCCGGCGCGGTGGAACAGGCTGGACTCACGCCCGCGGATATTCTTGTTGGCGTTGCGGCGAGCGGGCGAACCCCATTTGTACGGGGCGCTATCGGCGCCGCGCGCGAACGCGGCTGCGTGACCGGGATCATTACCAACCATCCTGGTTCACTGCTGGGAAAACTCGCCGATATCGCAATTGAGATTCCGGTCGGCCCGGAGGTTTTGACCGGCTCCACTCGGTTGAAGGCGGGCACGGCGCAGAAAATGGCGCTGAACATGTTGACCACGGCCGCCTTCGCTCAAATGGGCAAGGTGTACGGCAGTCTCATGGTTGACATGCGCGCAACCAATAGCAAGCTCCGTGACCGCGCGCAGCGCATTGTCGCCGCCGCCGCCGGGGTCAGCGATGACACCGCGGCCCGGTTAATCGATCAGGCCGGCGGGTCCGCAAAGACCGCCATAGCAATGTCCCGTCTCAATTGCGATCGTGCCGAGGCAGAGCGTCTGCTTTGCGCACACGGAGGATCGCTCCGCGCCGCTCTGGAAAGTTAAAGGATGAACTCGTCGCTCCTGCGCGCTCTGTTCTTCGTTGGCATTTTCGCGTTCTGCGCTACACGGGCGCCGGCGCAGACGTTTCCGGCCGCGTCAGTCACCGCGTCGGCGCTCCCGAACGGGCTGCGGCTCGTGGTGAAGCGCAGCCCAGGAGACGCACTGACCGCCATCCAGCTCTGGGTGCGATCCGGCTCGCGTAACGAAACCGCGTCCAACAATGGCGTGGCTCACCTGCTGGAGCATTACCTGTTCCAGGGAAAGCCGGGCGATAGCGCGGACCCGTTCGATCATCAGATCGAAGGATTGGGCGGGACACTCAACGCCGAGACCAGTCGTGATGATACCCACTACTACGTCACCGTCCCGGGAGAGTCATTCCTACCTGCGCTGAGACTTCTGGCGCAAATGATTCAGCATCCTTCGTTCAACGCTTTGCAGCTCGACATCGAGCATCGCCGGGCCGCGGATGAGGTGGAACAGCGTACTGATGACGCGGCGTTCGCTGCCCAGCAGGCGCTCTTTGCTCTTGCCTATAAAAAAAGCCCTTACCGGCTTCCAATTGCCGGAACCCCGGATACGATTATGAAGCTCACGCTTGATCAGGTGCGCGCTTTCTATAATACCAATTACCGACCGGACAACGCGACCCTTGTTATCGTTGGCGACGTAACCCTCGATCAGGTGAAGACGGCCGCTGCCGCAGCTTGGGGCGGATGGGCGAAGCCGGCGGCGCCCATTCCCCCTGTTGTGCAGGAACCCAACCGGGACCATTCTCCGCCGGCGCGGCTGATTGCGCTGCGGGCGCCCACACCGCAAGGTTTGATCGCTGTCGGGTACCCCGCGCCGGCCGCGCAAAGTGAGCGTGACGCCGTGACGATGGACGTGATATATACGCTTCTAACTTCGGGGCAGCGCTCACTTTTGAGCGAACAATTGAGTAAGCCGGGTCTCCTCTCCGGCCTCGGCAGCGACTTTCTTACTTCCCGCGATCCAGGGCTGTTCGTGATATGGGGCTACGCGCCGGTGGGCAAAATCAAAGCCGTTCGTCAGAAGATTGAGGACGTGGTGGGGGAGATTGCGGCAGGGACGTTTAGCGACGCGGCGCTTGCCCGGGCCCGGCAGTCCCTGGTCGGCAGCTATAACTTAGAGAACG
>DASRZA010000234.1:0-8739 GCA_035686845.1 Armatimonadota bacterium
TAGCGTCTGGTGGACCGGGAACTCACTGACGCCCTCCGCTCCAACCGGTCTAACCGCGGCTCCGGGGGATACTAAGGTCGCGCTTTCATGGACCGCGAGCGCCGGCGCCACCTCCTACAATGTCAAGCGATCGACGACAACCGGTGGTCCTTACACCACTGTCGGCAGTCCTACGACCAGCAGCTACACTGACACGGGCCTCACTGACGGCGCCGCCTACTACTACGTCGTTTCCGCGGTGAACGCCAGCGGGGAGAGCCCGGACTCTGCCGAGGTTGAGGCAACACCTTCAATCCCAACGAACGCAGCGGCGGTCTTCGTCGGCGCGGACACAACCACACAGGGAAACTGGAAGGGTGTGTACGGCGCCGATGGCTATAATGTGTTCGAGGACACCGCGAGCTATCCGGCTTACGCAACGCTGGGGCGCTCGGGCGCAGGCGATTATACCTGGGACTCCGCGCCGACGGATGTGAGAGGCCTGGAGCGTGGTGGAAATGGGCGGATCGCCGCCTGCTGGTTCAGCAGCAGTACCAGCTTCAGTATGGATCTGGACCTCGCCGATGGGCATACTCATCGAGTGGCGCTGTACCTCCTCGACTTGGATAACTTTGGACGGACTGAAACCGTTCAGGTGACTGATGCCACGACTGGCGTCGTGCTGGACAGCGAGAACGCTTCCAGCTTCTATAGCGGTGAGTATCTGGTGTGGAACATAACGGGTCACGTGAAGCTGAACGTGATCAATACAGGGCCCGAAAACTCCGTTTGCAGTGGGATCTTTTTCGACCCCGATTCAGCGGGCGCCCCTTCGGCGCCAACCGGTCTGACGGCGGCGGCGGGTAACACCCAGGTTGCGCTCTCGTGGACCGCGAGCGCCGGGGCCACGTCCTACAACGTGAAGCGCGCGACCACCAGCGGCGGACCCTACACCACGGTCGGAAATCCCACGACAACCAGCTGCGCCGACTCCGGCCTTACCAATGGCGCCAAGTACTACTACGTGGTCTCAGCGGTCGATTCAGGGGGAGAGAGCGCCAACTCTTCTCAGGTTAGCGCCACCCCTGAGCCGCCGGCTCCCCCTGCGCCGACCGGGCTATCAGCTACCTCGGGAAACAAGCAGATCGCGCTTTCGTGGACGGCGAGCACGGGGGCCGCTACCTACAACGTGAAGCGATCAACAACTAACGGTGGCCCCTACACCACCGCCGGAAGTGCCACGACCACCAGTTACACGGACAGCGGGCTCACGAATGGTACGACCTACTACTATGTCGTTTCAGCGGTCAATGCTGGAGGGGAGAGCGCCAATTCAACTCAAATTGGCGCCGCACCGCAATCGTCATCGAAGGGGGCGGGTAAATTCATGGGTACCGACACCACCACGCAGGGAAGCTGGAAGGGAGTATACGGCGCCGACGGCTACGACGTGTTCGAAGATAGCGCAAGCCTGCCAGGCTATGCGACCTTGGCACCTTCGTCGACTAAACGTGATTACACTTGGAACAGTGCGCCGACCGATGTGCGGGCGCTGGCTCGTGGAACCGCAACGGGCCGGATCGCTGCCTGCTGGTATAACCCCTCCAGCTTCAGCATGGATCTGAACCTCACCGATGGACAGACCCACCGGGTGGCCTTCTACTTCTTAGACTGGGAACCCGAGGGCCGCACAGAAACGATTCAGATACTGGATGCTGCCACTGGCGCCGTGCTGGATAGCGAGAACGTGTCCAGTTTTTATCGCGGCAAGTATCTGGTCTGGAACCTCTCGGGGCACGTGATGGTGAGCGTGACCAACGCAGGAGCTTCAGCCCTGAACACCGTCTGCAGCGGGGTCTTCTTCGATGCGCCGGTTGCGCCGGTTGCGCCCGCAGCTCCAACGGGAGTCACGGCGGTAGCCGGAAACGCGAATGTCAGCCTGTCGTGGGCGCCATCGAACTTCGCCACCAGCTATAACGTCAAGCGAGCGACGACCAGCGGCGGACCATATACCACCGTCGCGAGTTCCACGACCACCAGTTACACCGACGCCGGAGTTACCAATGGGACGACCTATTACTATGTCGTCTCCGCCGTCAATGCTGGAGGCGAGAGTGCCAACTCTTCGGAGATTAGCGCCCTTCCAATGGCATCGATGGCAGCGTTCCTGGGTACCGACACGACTACGCAGGGAAGCTGGAAGGGTGTGTATGGCGCCGATGGCTACAACGTATTTGAGGATAGCGCGAGCCTTCCCGCCTATGCGACCTTGACACCGTCTTCGACTAAACGAGATTACACGTGGAACAGCGCGCCTACCGATGTGCGGGCGCTGGCTCGTGGGACGACGAGCGGCCGGATCGCTGCCTGCTGGTATAACCCTACCAGCTTCAACATGGATCTGAACCTGTCGGATGGCCTGACGCATCGGGTGGCGTTCTATTTCCTGGATTGGGAACCCTGCAACCGTGTGGGCACGGTTCAGATACTGGATGCCGTGACCGGGACTGTGCTGGATAGCGAACCCATATCCAGCTTCACCGGTGGCAAGTACCTGATCTGGAACCTGTCGGGACACTTGACGGTGAAAGTGACTAACACAGCAGTTCCAAACTGTGTTTGTAGCGGGGTCTTCTTCAGATAGAACGACGCCTCTGACGGCGGCGATGGCCTGACCGACGTCTCTCATGAGGCGCATACTGTGGCCCGGACGTCCTTGACGCATTGGACTCCCGGGCCGTTGCGCGTTTGGGAGCGTGCGGCGTTTGAGCGGTGCGCTACACTTTAACAATGGCTCGAAGATAGGTCCCCGCCAAAATGATATCCCGCCCGGCCCGGTTGACGCGGTCGGGGAAACTTCCGCCGCTGCTGGAGATTCGTAACGGAAGGTTGTTTATGATCGCGCTGGTCATTGGAGGCAGTGGGCTGCTGGGCAAGGCCCTGGTGCGCCGGATGTTAGAGGAGGGGCTTCAGGCGATTGACGCGAGCCGCCGCAGCGATCCGCCTCTTGACATCACCCGGCCGGAGCTTGTCGACGAGGCTCTTCAGCGCCACAATCCCGATATCGTTGTGCTTTCCGCGGCCGCGACGGACGTGGACGGCTTAGAATCTGATCCGGACACCGCGTACCGGGTCAACGGTCTCGGCGCGCGCAATGTCGCGGCCGCCTGCCAGGCGAGGGGCATTCGTCTCTGCTATATCAGCACCGATTTTGTCTTCGATGGCCGGCAGAAGACGCCGTATACCGAGTTCGACGCGCCCAACCCGCTGAGCGTGTACGCCCGGTCCAAGCTCGCCGGCGAAGCGTACGTGACGCGGCTGGCGCCATCCAGCCAGATCGTTCGGGTATCATCTACGTATGGGATGGACGGGTCCTGTTTCGCCGCCACAGTCATGCGGCTGGGTCGGCAGGGCAAGCCACTGCGCCTGATTCGGGACCGGCGCAGCTCGCCTACCAGCACCCGGCAGGCCGCGCGGGTCATCAGCCGGCTTGCGCAGCACGGGGCGCCGGGGACCTATCACGTCACCGGTCGGGGAGACGCCAGCCCACTCGAGTTCGGGCTTCATTTATTGAAGGCTGCGGGGCTGCCAACGTCGAACATCACTTCCATAGAAGCGAAGGATTGGCCGGCGCCCGCCCCCCGGCCCGAGTACTCCGTTCTCCGGCGCTACGTGTTGGAGCTGCAGGGCGAGGACGACCTGGAACCATGGGAAGACGAGGCGGCGGCCTTTGCTCTTGAATGGATGCGCGCTCATGCCTGAAGATTCACCGTTTGAGACACTTGATATGGCGCCTCAGATCGACACGTTTTTCCAGCGAAAAGACGAACACGAAGCCCACGAAGATCCCACGAAGGCCACGAAGAAAAACCTAAAAAGGGCGAAAGGGGCCGCAGCGGGGATTTTGTCGATTCGTATTGGGCGAGAGATATGACCTGGAGGGAGATTTGAAAGGCATTGTACTGGCCGGGGGAAGCGGGACCCGGCTCTATCCCATCACCCGGTCGGTGAGCAAGCAGCTCCTGCCGGTGTACGACAAGCCGCTCATCTACTACCCTCTTTCCACCCTGATGCTGGCCGGCATCCGGGAGATTCTCCTCATCTCCACGCCCCAGGACCTGCCGCTGTTCGAGCGTCTGCTGGGAGACGGGGCGCAGTACGGGATCGAGATCCGGTACGCCGCGCAGCCGCGTCCCGAGGGACTGGCGCAGGCTTTTATCATTGGCAAAGAGTTTCTTGCCGGCCAGGGCGGATGCCTGGTTCTGGGCGATAACATCTTCTACGGCCACGGCCTGAGTGAAATGCTGCAGCGCGCCGCCGCGCATCCCTCCGGCGCCACCGTCTTCGGCTACTGGGTGAAAGATCCGGAGCGATATGGCGTGGTGGAATTCGATCGGGAAGGCCGGGCGGTGTCTATCGAAGAGAAGCCGAAGCACCCAAAATCCCACTACGCCGTCGTCGGTCTCTACTTCTACGATGAAGAGGTCAGCGACGTGGCCGCGCAGATACGCCCGTCATGGCGCAATGAGCTGGAGATCACGGATGTCAACAACTATTATCTGAAGCAGGGCAATCTTCGAGTGGAACGGATGGGACGCGGCATGGCCTGGCTCGACACCGGGACGCACGAGTCCCTCATGGAAGCCGGAAACTTTATCCAGGCGATTGAGCAGCGGCAGGGCCTCAAGGTCGCCTGCCTGGAGGAGATCGCCTTTTTCCAGGGCTACATTACCGCCGAACAGGTGCTGGCGCAGGCCGCGCTGCTGGAAAAAACCGAGTATGGCCGCTACCTGAAAGGGCTGGTGACAGAAGTCGATGATCGAGCATAATCGAACCGGGCAGGGCGCCCGGATCGGCCCCCCAACCCCCAATAATGGGGGAGATCCCCCGCCCGGCGATATCGGGCGTTCGCAGCCGGGCCGTTCTGCCGCCGCTGGTTCCTATCAGCCGCGCCGGGCGCTTATAACCGGCGGCGCCGGGTTTATCGGCGCCAACTTTATCCATTACTGGCTTGAAACGGATCCGGCGGTCTGGATTCTAAACCTGGACGCGCTCACGTATGCCGGCGCCCCGGAAAACCTCAATTCGCTGCCGGATCCCGACCGGTACCGGTTCGTGCAGGGAGACATTTGCGACGAGCCCCTCGTGAACCGTCTCCTTCGCGAGCACGAGATCGACACCATCGTCCACTTTGCCGCCGAAAGCCACGTAGACCGGTCCATCGCCGGCCCGAAAGCGTTCGTGCGTACGAATGTAACGGGCACGTTTACGCTGCTGGAAGCGGCCCGCCAGTACTGGGGAGAAACGGCGGATATGAGCGGGCGGCGCTTCCATCATATCTCAACCGACGAGGTCTATGGCACGCTCGGACCCACCGATCCCCCATTCACCGAAGAGACGCCGTATGCGCCCAACTCTCCCTATGCGGCGACCAAGGCCGCGTCCGATCACCTCGTCCGATCCTATCACCACACGTACGGGCTGCCCACGACCACGAGCAACTGCTCGAACAACTACGGCCCATTTCAGCACGACGAGAAGTTCATTCCAACCGTGATCCGATCTTGCGTCCAGCAGAAGGCAATCCCGGTCTATGGCGATGGGTCCAATATCCGGGACTGGCTGTTCGTGCGGGATCACTGCAGCGGCATCGATCGCGTGATCCGCAATGGGGCGCTCGGGTCAACGTATAACATCGGCGGCGCCAACGAGTGGAATAATATCAGCATCTGCCGGGAAATCTGCCGGATTATGGACGAGCGCCGGCCGGCCGGCAGCCCGCACGAACGGCTCATCAGCTTCGTCACCGACCGGCCCGGCCATGATTGGCGCTACGCCATCGACGCCAGCAAAATCGCGAAGCTCGGCTGGAGTCCCGAGGAAACGTTCGAGACCGGCATTCGCAAAACCGTGGATTGGTATCTCGCAAAGTGGCGGCAGTAACAATCGTGAGTCAACCACTAAAAGCGAACACGAAGGGCACGAAGGAGACCGAAGAGGGAAAAGACTCCGAATAAAAGCGAACACGAAGGGTACGAAGGAGACTACGAAGGGCACGAAGGGGCCGCGAAGGACACGAAGGGAAACGAGAGGAAAAACAGAGGCCTCCGCAGCCGGCCCGCGATGCGATGCCCGAGGTCCGGGTTGCCGACCTGCCCCGAGACCCGATGCCCGACACCTAATACGCAGGACCTAAAACCTAATGGTGGGGCATCGTCGGGCCCTCCGGCGAAGAAAGGGGGCGCGAGGCCGGGCGCCCTGCCGAGCGCTGGAGAACCCGGCTGGATGGTCCGCCGCTGTGACCGGGTGGTGGCGCAGGCCTCCGCGCCTGTGCAGCGCAGGACACAGGCGAGGTCTGCGTACCCGCGCCCGCTTTTGTGGCAGCCCGCTTCATCGGGCTTCATCGGGCTGCAGCATTGAGGTTTAGCCCGGTGCGGGAGGGCAGCGGCAGCGGCGTCGTTAGCGGGCGAGGACTCCCCCATTATTGGGGGCCGGGGGGCTGCCGGGTTCAAAAACACGGCGCTGGATCCGGAGATCCAGCGCCGTGACAGCGAATATTAAAAGAACAGATTCCGCCGCGCAGAAAGTCGCGATTCACCCCTTCGCACGCGGGGAAGTCAGTTTAGAATGTTTTCATGGCCGCCCGCGCGCTGCGGGAGCTCATGTGGTGGCAGAGAAGGCCGCAATAAATGACCTGAATCGCGCTCGCTATCGCCGCCATACCGGCGACCAGCATTCCACTCATCTGCATCAGATGATAGGCGTCAGTGGGCCCAGCCAACTGCTGGCGCTGAGGCGCATCCGCCATCATAGCCGCAATTACGCGGGGATCGTTGGAGAAGCTCCAGATTGCGGCCAGTCCAACCAGGGTTACGATAATCGCCAGAGCCGAGACCAGTACCAGGCTCTTGCGGCCGAGATCGAGTCGGCCGATAACACCTCCGCCAGCCGCTACGAAGCCAAAAGCAAGGCCCGCGCTGAGCAGGAACGCAATCGACATCACCACGAGAGATATTGTCATCGGGATATGCTCGTGATGGCGCTGCTGCTCCGAAAAATGTCCGACCAGAATGACAGACACAAGCCATAACAGGTAAAGACTGCCAAGCGTAACGCTGCTTATAGCCCAGGCCTTTGTGGCGCCGCCCTGACGCTCACCCGGCTGAATCATGGTTCTGGCGCCGAGAAATTCTGTCGCCTCGGGATACGAATTCCCAACATACTGTGGACCCATACACTTCCTCCTGTTTCATTCCTCACCGGCCATAGATGGCAGGCGCAGCGGTTGATTCCCGTTTAAATCAAAAACCCCGCAACCATGCGCGGGACACTCGCGTTCACCCACTTTAAACGATAGCCGCAGGGCCCCAAACCTCCCCCGCGTCAGCCGGAGATAATCCCTACATCGGGTCTTCGACAGACCTTTTGGGATTCCTCTATTTTATTATACGCTATCCGCAAGGGAAATCAGAATGTTCTGTCGAACTATGTCCAGAGCCAATCGTGCAGCGATTCACGGCGCGAATCGGGCACGTTTTTCAGCAGATCGATGGAGTTAAAGTATGGCGACTGAGACAAGCGACTTTCCGGCCGGCGAGGAGGTCTTTCTTTCGTGTGGCGAAGACGAAGCGGTGGTTTCACCCTTCGGCGCCTCACTCCGCGGCTACTACCGGCGAACGACGAAGGGCATTGAAGAGATCGTCACCTGCTACGCCGGCGCCGTGGACCCGGGCGATCGCTCCGGGCGAGGACTCCCCCCTTATGGAGGGCCGGAGGGCCGCCTGCGCAGTGAGCAGGAGATCGGCAAGAAGATCGGGGGACAGGGAGATACGCTGATCCCTTTCCCCGGCCGTATTCGCAATGGCGCCTACGATTTTGACGGGCGCCACTACCAGATGGAGCTCAATGATAAGGAAGGCCCGAACGCGATTCATGGGTTCCTTCGCAGCGAACTCTGGTTGACTCTTGATCGGAGTGTCGATCGGGTCCGGTTTTATACAACCATCTACGCGAAAGATTTCGCGGACCGGGGCTATCCCTTCTCGCTCAGCGTGGAAGTCAACTACCGGTTGAACGCGGATGGGTTGGAGTGCGCGTTCGTCATCAAGAACACAGGGGATCATCCGGCGCCGGCTGCCGCAGGCTTCCATCCATACCTGACCGCCGGGGCCGACCATATCGATAGCTGCGAGCTCATGGTACCCATGGAATCGCTGCTTCAGTTCGATGGACTGCTGCCGACCGGAGAGGTGATTCCGGCTTCGGGAACGCCGCTCGATTTCCTCTCGCCCCGGCTGATTGGCGCGACGTCTATCAATAATTGTTATCTGAATCCCCGGCGCGACCCGGATGGCATGGCGCGTGTGCGCCTCCGTAACCCGGGGACAGGACGGACGGTTGTGGTCTGGATGGACCAGGCGTTCAATTACGTTGTGCTCTACTCCGGCGATCCACTTCCGCCCGAGCACCGGCGGCGCGCCCTCGCCATTGAGCCCATGACCTGCGGATCCGACGCCTTCAACCACCCCGAATGGGGTCTCGCCGCCCTTCAGCCAGGTCAGAAGCTCCACGGACGATGGGGGGTGGGGGAGGATGAGTGTGTGGGAGGGTGAGTGTGTGGGTGTGTGGGAGGGTGTGTGTGTGGGTGTGTGGGTGGGTGAGTGTGTGGGAGGGTGAGTGTGTGGGAGGGTGAGTGTGTGGGAGGGTGAGTGTGTGGGAGGGTGAGCGTGTGGGAGGGTGAGTGTGTGGGAGGGTGAGTGT
>DASRZA010000235.1:0-9089 GCA_035686845.1 Armatimonadota bacterium
TTTTTTACAGCCAGGTAACCAGGTCGATTCTTTCTCTCCTCCTCCTACTCAACAACGAACGGCCGGGCTAACTACCCGGCCGTTCTTTTTATTTCGTGGGTCTTGTTTCCTACCAACCGGAGGATTCCAATTTGGCAGTACGCGGTCGACTCGGGGTAGAGATCCTGCTTCAGATAGTCTTCTATGCCGTCGCCGTCCGTGTCTTCCACCCAGTTGTACACGCCACCCATCTCATTCAACAGCCGCACGCCCCACGGATTCGCCCCACAGAGATAGCCGATCATGGCCTCGGTGCGCTTGAGATACCGTTGATAGCCCGTCAGGGCATAAAGAGTGGCGAGAGCCTGGATCCAGTGGCCCGTCTGGTATAGATAAATGATGTTGCGATCGGGCAAATTAGGTGCCAGTCGGCTCCAGTTAAAGGTCATCTCGTCCGGTTTCAGGCGCAGCCCAAAATGGATCACCGGCGCCGGGTACTCCTTCGGATCGACTTTCGCCGCCATCCACGCGTCGGCAGCGGCTGTCGCCCCGTCCCTCCATTTGGCCGCGTTCGGGTGGCGCCGAAGCAGTATGGCGCCCTCGGAAAGCGCGGCGATCGCCATACTATCCACGTTGGGGTACGTTGCCCACTGGTGATCCTCGCTCTCCAGGTCAATCAAGGCGTCCAGCGCTGAGGCGCATGCCGATCGCAAAGTCACAGGTTCGCTGCTGTCCGATTTCAGTACGGTCAGTGAGGGCGCAGCCTCGCAGGCCGCCAGCATCCCGAGCAAGAGATAGGCGTGTTCTCCAGCATCCCGCCAGTAGACGCGGCCGTTCCGGGTCCTGTGCGCATAACCGGCCGCCTCGGCATCGTGCAGACAGAAGCGAATTGCCTCCGTCAGAGCGCTTTTGAGACGCTCGGCAAGCGGCCCGTCCGGCTCGCTCCGGATCGACTCCCCGAGCGCCCATACCGCCCGGCCATTCAAGACGCCACCGCCGGCGTAATCCAGAAACGCCGGGTTATAGAACCATCCCGTGCCCTCCGTCATATACGCGCCATTTTCGAACATGCCGTACCGGAAAGCGCCAGCCGTATAAGTCTCCCGCGTACCACGGTGATCACGAAGCGCGAAGTTTCCGGGCCCCCGATACTGCATCGCCATCAAGTTCTCGGCGCCCTCGCGGCAAACGGTGGTAAGATTATCCTCAAGCGGCGAGGCGCTCTTTCGACGCATGATCGCGAGAATCAGGATATCGGCGAAATCATTGGTAAAGACATACGGCACGTAGTTGGATGGGCTGTTGTTTGCCGGATCACCATCGACCGGGTTATCATTGCTGGAATTGAACCAGGTGTTCCAAACCGACTGCCAGAAGGTCCGGCGCCGCCGGTGTCCCAGGGGCCGGGACCAATCTCGATCGCGGTGATCAAACTCGTAGAGCGCCAGATTGTTCTTGAAGTAGCGTAGATCCCCCTCATGACTCAGATCCCATCCCGGCCGGGCGAGTCCAATCATTCGCGCCGCCTGACTGACGAAAAAGAGGTTGACCAGAGCGCGGGTAACCGGCCATTGCCGGCATCGCTCATCAGTATGGCCCCCGCGGTCAATCAGTCCTCCGGTAAAGGCGAACGGCATTTCGGGGATGAGGCCGTGATGGCTGTCGTGCACGATGATGGCGGCCTCCGCCGCGTTCGCGCCGGGCTGAGAATCGGCCCGCGCATCGGGATTCGCCGCATCCACAAACAGCATGCCCGGTTCCAGGGAATGCGCGCCGGGAAAGTCGTGTGGATAAACGACCCGAAACGCGCCGTCCTGAACGGGTATCTGCAACTCTGAAGATGCGCCGCGGGTGGATGTGACCCGAACGCGGACACTCCGCAAGGTGCTGTCACGAACCGTACCGTGAATGGTCACGGCGGGCCCGGATTTCATATCAAATAGACCGCCTGGCGTGAGCATCGGCCGCAGCGAGATCTGGGGCCGCTCGGGCGAGTTGCGCCGAGACGGAGGCCCGGCTGCGGCAGTCGGCGTCCCGTAAATCCCGGCCGCAAGCATCCCGCCGCCGGCTATTGTAATAAATCGCCGCCGCCGCATCGCGCCTCCCGGTCTCCTCCTGCTATTGGCCACGCGTTGTGGCCGTTATGCTGCTGCCCGATTCGGTGACGGGTCAACCACGTTTGCATCCTAATCGCCGCGCGCTTATACTCATTCTTTGAAACCTGTTGTTCCAACCGCCAGTATACCCGGGACGGAATCACTCAACCCGAAGCGTCCCGCGCGCCGTCCGAAAGAGGGTCAATAATGATGACTCCCCACTTCCAGACCGACTTCCCGCCCGCCGAGTTTGCGGCCCGGCGCTTACGGCTGTTCGATCGTCTCGGCGCCGCCTGCGCGCTCCTGCAGGGCGCCGGCCCGGTAGAGCGGTCCGAGGCCTTCCGTCAGACCAACGAGTTCTACTATCTCTGCGGGGTCGAAATTCCGCAGGCTTACCTCCTCCTGGATGGACGCAGGCGGTCGACCACGCTCTTTTTACCCCACGGCGACGAACGACAAGAGCGCAGCGAAGGACCCGGGTTTGCGGCCGAAGATGAGAATGTCCTGCGTGAGCTGAGTGGTGTGGACGCTGTCCGGCCGATCGAAGAGCTGGGGAGGCGGCTGGTTCACGCGCCCGAGATCTATACTCCCCACAGCCCTGCCGAAGGCCATGCCGGTTATCGGGATGAGCTGATGGATGCGGGGGCGCGTCGAGCTGCTGATCCGTGGGATCGCGCACGCTCCCGGGAGAGTCTACTCATTCAGCTTCTGCGGGCCCGATTCCCGGCGCAAACGACCCACGATCTTTCGCCGGTGCTCGATGAACTGCGGCTGATTAAGAGTCCCCGCGAGATCGATCTCATGCGTCGCGCCGGCAGGATTACGGCGGAGGGCGTATGCGCCGCGATGCGATGCACCCGGCCCGGGGTCTTCGAGTTTCAGCTCGGGGCCGGGGCGCAGTACGTGCACCGTCTCAACGGCGCGGCCGGAGATGGTTACCGGGCGATCATCGCCGGAGGCGAACGGATCTGGTACGGGCACTATTCCAGGAATGATCAGGAGCTCATGGATGGCGAGGTGGTGCTGATGGACTACGCGCCAGACTATCATTATTACACGAGTGACATCGGACGAACCTGGCCGGTCAGTGGCAGATTCGATGATCGGCAGCGGGAACTTTACGGCTATGTAACTCGGTATCACCGGGCGCTCTTGCGACGAATCCGGCCCGGCGCGACGCCGGCCCAGATTCTCGAGGAGGCGGCTGCGGAGATGGCCGAGATGTTCGACTCAGAAGGCTTCTCGAAATCGCTGTATGAGCAAGCGTTCCGCCGTGCTCTCACGTTTGCTGGTCACCTTTCTCACCCCGTGGGAATGGCGGTTCATGACGTGGGAAGCTACAGTGGACGGCCACTGGAGCCGGGCCTGGTTTTCTCCGTCGATCCGCAGGTCTGGATTCCCGAAGAGAAGCTCTACATCCGGGTGGAAGACACGGTCGCGGTCACCGGTGATGGAATTGAGAACCTGACCGCGCTCGCGCCACTTGAGCTCGACGAGGTTGAAGCGATGGTGGGAGAATCCGGAATGATTCAGTCTTTTCCGCCCATTGATCTCCAATCAACAGAGGGTGATTAGATCCGAAATCAGATTTGTGACAGGGGAGAAATTGTGAGCTCGAATATCAACTGGCAGGGCGTCTTTCCGGCGGTAACCACGCAGTTCGCGCCGGACGCGCGTCTCGATCTGAGCGCCACGTGCCGTCATTTGGAGGCGCTCATCGAGGCGGGGGTCCACGGGCTCGTTATGCTCGGAACCGTGGGTGAGAACTGTTCACTCGAATACGACGAAAAGCTGGAAGTTGTGAGCGCTGCCGTGAGGATCGTCGCGGGCCGAATCCCGGTTTTAACCGGCGTGGCGGAATGTACCACGAAGAGGGCCTGCCGGTACGCGTCGGATGCGCAGGAAGCCGGCGCCGATGGCCTGATGGTTCTCCCGGCGATGGTCTACCGGGCCGATCCGACGGAGGCGATGGCTCACTTCCGCGCCGTCGCCGGGGCGAGTGATCTCCCGATCATGTTTTACAACAATCCGGTCTCGTATGGCGTGGATCTGACTCCCGATCTGTTCGCTCAGCTCGCCGATGAAGAGAAGTTCGTGGCTATCAAAGAATCCTCTGACGACGTACGCCGCATCACCGATCTTATCCATCGCGTCGGGAACCGCTATATCCTGTTCAACGGGGTAGACGATCTCGCTCTGGAGGCGATTTTGCTCGGCGCTACCGGGTGGGTGTCCGGGCTTGTGAACGCCTTTCCCAAAGAGACCATGCGTCTCTGGAATCTGAGCGCGAGCGGCCACTGGGACCAGGCTCGCGATCTCTATCGCTGGTTCATGCCGCTCCTTCACCTGGATACGCACGTCAAGCTGGTCCAGTACATCAAGCTCGCGATGTTTGAGTGCGGCCGCGGCGCCGAAACCGTCCGACTCCCACGGCTGCCGCTCGAAGGCGCCGAACGGGAGCATGTCCTCGCTATTATCCGAGACAGCCTGGCGTCGCGACCGTAACCGGTGGAGAAACTTGTGAGCGGGCTTTGCCGTGCTTCCTATCAATAATCTATGAACCGAACGCTCCGTAAAATCCACGTTATCGACTCGCACACCGGAGGCGAGCCAACCCGGGTCGTGGTCGCTGGCGGACCCGATCTCGGTAGCGGGAGTATGACTGAGCGGCGGGAGGTTTTTCGCTCTCAATTCGACCGGTTTCGGTCAGCGATAGTGAACGAGCCGCGCGGATCGGACGTAATGGTGGGCGCCGTGTTGTTGGAACCGGTTGATCCCTCCTGCGCCGCCGGCGTCATCTTTTTCAACAACGTCGGCTTCATCGGAATGTGCGGGCATGGAACGATCGGCGTGGTCACAACCCTGGCTTATTTGCGGCGCATTGTTCCAGGCGAGCATCGAATCGAAACGCCGGTGGGCGTCGTGACGGCCCGACTTCACGAATCGGGCGCAGTCTCCGTGCAGAACGTCCCCAGTTTCCGCTTTAAGTGCGGAGTCACGGTGAGTGTGGAAGGGTACGGCGACGTCAAGGGGGCCATTGCGTGGGGTGGGAACTGGTTCTTTCTGGTAGACGATCCGGCTCTCGACTTATCGCTCGATAACGTGGAGGCGCTCACCGATTATACGTGGCGCATTCGGCAGGCGCTGGATCGAAACGGCGTCACCGGCGCGGACGGCGCCCTCATCGATCACGTTGAAATCTCGGGGTCGGCGCGAAATCCGGCGGCGCACAGCCGGAACTTCGTTCTCTGCCCCGGCAAAGCCTACGACCGCTCACCGTGCGGAACCGGTACCAGCGCGAAGCTCGCCTGCCTGTTCGCCGATGGCAGAATTCGAGAGGGTGAAACCTGGCGGCAGGAGAGCATAACCGGCAGCGTTTTTGAAGGAACCGTTAATGTTATCAACGACCAGTGCGTCCCGACGATTAAAGGCCGCGCCTTCGTCAACGCCGAAACCACGCTCATCCTCAATCCCGACGATCCCTGCTGCTGGGGAATAGGGGGATAGGCGCGACGCGGGGGCGCGAGAAGCTTTGTTTGACTCATCCTTCTTCATCCTTTACGCCCAGCTTTCATCCTCCATCCATGTCTAAGTCAATCCTCATCATCGGAGGCGGTGTAATCGGGCTATGCACGGCGTACTACTGTCTCCAGAGCGGGCGCCAGGTGACGCTTTTGGAGCGGGGCGAACCCGATCATGATGGCTGTTCCCTCGGCAATGCGGGGTTTGTGGTTCCAAGTCACTTTACCCCGTTGGCCGCGCCGGGCGCGGTGAGCGCTGGACTCCGGATGATGTTCAATCCAGAGAGCCCTTTCGCTATCCGGCCGCGGCTGAGCCTGGACCTGCTGAAGTGGGTCTGGCATTTCTGCCGTTCCGCCAACGCCGGCCACGTGGCGCGATCGGCTCCAATCCTGCGTGATCTCAATCTTGCGAGCCGGGCCTGCTTTGAAGAGCTTGCCGCGCTGCCGGGCGCCGATTTCGGCCTTGTGAAGAACGGGCTGCTGATGCTCTGCAAGTCGGACAAGGCGCTCGAAGAAGAGGCGCGTCTCGCCGCCGCCGCTCGCCGCCTGGGTCTGTTCGCTGAAGCATTGACGCCCGATGAAACCGCCCGGCTTGATCCGGGCGTCCGGCGTGAGATTGCCGGGGCTGTCTATTTTCCACAGGACTGCCATCTCCATCCGCAGCGGTTCATGTCGTGGCTGACGCAGACCGTTCAGGATGCTGGCGGAAGGATCGAATGGTCTACCCGGCTGCTCGGATGGCGCGCTGAAGGCGGGGTGATTCAGTCTGCGCAGACCAACCGGGGTGATTACGAGGCCGACGAATACGTTCTGACGGCGGGATCATGGACGCCCGGGGTGGTTCGCGGACTCGGTTTGAACCTGCTCATCCAGGCCGGCAAGGGCTACAGCCTCACTCTGCCTCATCCGCCTCGCCGTCCAATAATCGCCTCGCTGCTCACCGAAGCGCGAGTCGCCGTCACACCGATGGGCGAAGCGGTCCGGTTTGGCGGCACGATGGAAATCACCGGCCTCGATCGCTCCATCAATCAACGCCGGGTGGCCGGAATCGTAAAATCGATCCCCAAATATCTGCCTGACTTCCAACCGGAGCAGTTTGAGAAAGTCCCGGTCTGGCGCGGCCTTCGCCCCTGCTCTCCCGACGGCATTCCGTATATCGGCCGGGTCCGGAGTTATTCCAACCTTTGCATCGGCTCCGGGCACGCTATGATGGGCCTCAGTCTCGGTCCAATAACAGGCAAACTGATCGCCCAGATTCTCTCAAATGTGCCCCCATCGATCGACATCAGCGCCCTTCATCCCGATCGGTTCGACTGAGCTGCGATCACGACTCGCCCGGCGGACGCGCTTACGTCCGTCCGCTGCCGCGCCGGCTGGGAACAGGGACCTGACTCACGTCTAACATAGATGGTGCAGTATACTGATAGCGGGCACATTTGAGAATCAAGATTGAAAGTCAGGATCAGAGGGGCTGAATCACCACGCAGCAAAAACATCGCCCATTCATGACAGAACGCTGCGACGATGCACGCTTTTGGAGAACAGGACTTCATGAGCGGCGCCAGCACCAACATTCTGCGCCAAAGAGAGCAATGGCCTCCATCGGGGCGCTCCTTTCAGCGGTATCAACGCTTCTCGCGCCGGCGTCGACTCCGGCAGCCACACAGCGGCTCCGAAACACCTTCACGCGCCGCTATATACTGGTGCGCGTGAATCTGAACCGGGCTGCGGATCGGCAGGAGCTGCTGGGCATCATGCGGCGCGGCGCGGCGGCCGGCTATAACGGCATCGTGCTCGGATCCAGCGGCGGCCAGTCTATCGATATCTGGGACCGGCCGCCGTCGCCGGACTACTCCAGGGCTTTTGCGACCATACGGAAGGCGGCCGCATCGCTCCACCTGGCGCTCATCCCATACGCGATCGACGCTAACGAGGTGGGCTGCGACGTGAGATGACAACTATAGCGACATCGAGAAGGTGGCGGCTATGATCAAAGCAAGGGGCCGTTGGGCGCCGGCCCGGTTTTTCACTGAGATTCTGGAGGCAATGTCTTTTGTTTTTTTGGAAGAAGCGAGCTGCAAAGGGGGCGCACATCGACGGGAACAATCCGTATTCAACGGGTGAGGAAGCGCATCCTGACGCGCCCAACGCGACGCCATCCGAGCGTGTCGATGTTGTCACTCCGCAGGCTGTCCAGAGCGAGCTCCAGACTTTCATCGCCTCCCACGAGCAGCGCCGGAAGCAGCTTCCGCGCGCTGCTGTGGTCGGCGTCATGGCCGGGCTGCTTGGATCCGCTTTTCGCATTTGCCTGAACTGGATAGGGAACCAGCGCACTCTGCTGGTTCTGTCGCTGCATCATCTGGGGTTCTGGGCGATCATATTCCCGGTTCTCCTCGGTATCTTTGGATCCGCCATTGCGGTCGCCCTGGTGGAAAAAGTAGCGCCCGAAACGGCCGGCAGTGGCATTCCGCACCTCAAAGCGGTGCTCCATCATCTCAGGGGCATGCGCTGGGAGCGGATTATTCCCGTGAAGTTCATAGGAGGCATCACTGGCATTGGCGGCGGCCTTGCCCTCGGGCGAGAGGGCCCGACGATTCAGATGGGCGCCGCGTGCGGTAAGATGCTCTCGGAGTTTCTCGGCGCCAACCCGCGGGAGCGGCAGACATTAATCGCCGCCGGGGCCGGCGCTGGGCTGGCAGCCGCCTTCAACGCTCCTCTCGCTGGCATGGTTTTCGTGCTCGAGGAGGTACAGCGCGATTTCACTCCTATCGTTTTCGGCGCGTCGTTGATCGCTTCAGTGATGTCCGACGTCGTGACCCGATTCCTGACCGGACAGGATCCGGTCTTCCATCTCAGAGGCTTTCCCATTCCGCCGCTGACGGCGCTTCCGGCCTTCCTGGTGGTAGGGGTGCTGGCGGGATTCCTTGGCGTAGCCTACAATCGAGGGCTGCTATACTCACTCGACCTCTTCCGATTGATTCGAAAATGGCCGCCGGGCGCGGGCGGCGCCCTGGTCGGGGTTCTGGTCGGGCTAACGACGTGGTTTCTTCCCAGAGCTTCTGGTGGAGGCTATCAACTCCTGGATGACGTTTTTAAGGGAAATATGATCTTCGAGGCGCTTATCGGTTTCTTCTTGCTGCGCTTCGTTTTAACCATGTTGAGCTATGGATGTGGAGCGCCCGGAGGCATTTTTGCGCCGCTGCTGATACTGGGAGCGCTCCTCGGTGTGTTCGTGGGCCGGGGCACGCACTGGGCTTTTCCCGGTATGGCCTATTATCCCGTGGCGTTCGCGATTGTGGGGATGGGGGCCTACTTCAGCGCCATTGTGCGGGCGCCGCTCACCGGCATTGTACTGATGCTGGAGATGACCGGGAGTTATCAGCAGATGCTCCCGCTGTTGATCGCCTGTTTCACCGCTTACGCGGTGGCGGACATGATGGGGGATCATCCGATCTACGAGGCGCTCATGGAACGGGATCTCCTGCGGGGTCAG
>DASRZA010000236.1:0-4871 GCA_035686845.1 Armatimonadota bacterium
CGACCGCCGGCGGGAGGCCGATCTTTCGGGCGGTTTCGCCGTGAACGGACGGGCCTTTTTAGCCCCGGCGGGTCCCGCCGAAACATCGGTCCCCTTCCCCGCTTACGCGGCGATTAACGAGGCGCCCAACCTGCTTTCCGTATCGTGGGCGCACTCTACTTTGATTACCCGATAGTGTTGGCGCTTATCTGCGATTTCAGTTAAATGGCTGAGCGCCGGTTATCACCTGCGGTGAAGATGGATAGGATAGGATATGGTTGGTATGAAGACGCCACAATCCAGGCAGGGGCTGTATGACCCGGCCAATGAGCACGACTCGTGCGGGGTGGGATTCCTGGTTCATCTTAAAGGAAGACGATCCCACAAGCTGATTCGCGACTCGATCTTAGCTCTCAATCATCTGAATCACCGGGGCGCGTGCGGCTGCGAGGTCAACACGGGCGATGGCGCCGGGATTCTGATCCAGATTCCGCACGAGTTCTTTCAGAAGGTAACCGCGCCGCTCGATATCAAGCTCCCCGACCGGATGGAATATGGCGCCGGATGCCTCTTCCTGCCAAAAGACACCGACCAGGCGCACCGGGGGAAGCTGCTCTTCGAGCAGATTGTGGAAGAAGAGGGCCAGCGCTTCTTAGGTTGGCGCCAGGTTCCCACCGATAATCGAACGCTCGGTGATACGGCGTTGAACGTTGAGCCGTGCATGGAGCATGCGTTTGTTGGCGCCGGTCCGAATATCACCGATCCCGATCATCTTGAGCGCAAGCTGTACGTGATCCGGAAGCGGTTTGAACGCGCCATCGCCGAAACCGGTCTCTCCGACCACAGGTATTTCTATTTCCCGAGCCTCTCGTGCTACACGATCGTCTATAAAGGGATGCTTACCACCGAGCAGCTCGATGAGTACTTCCCGGACTTGCACGATGAGACGTTGCAGAGCGCCCTCTGCATGTTCCATTCCCGGTTCAGCACCAACACGTTCCCAAGCTGGGAGCTGGCTCATCCGTACCGGATGATCTCGCATAACGGAGAGATCAACACCAAGCGGGGCAATATCAACTGGATGCGCACTCGCGAGCGGCTCATGCATTCGACGCTGTTCGATCCGGGCGATATCGAGAAGCTGCTGCCGGTGATTCCCGACGAGGATCTGAGCGATACCGCCGTCCTGGATAACGTGGTGGAGCTCCTGATCAAGGCGGGCCGGGCGCCGGCGCACGTCATGATGATGCTGATCCCGGAGGCCTGGGAGCATCATCTCACGATGCCACAGGAGAAGAAGGATTTTTATTCCTTCCATTCCTGTTTTATGGAGCCATGGGACGGACCGGCCTCGATTACCTTTACCGATGGCAAGAAGATCGGCGCCACACTCGATCGTAACGGGCTGCGCCCCTCCCGCTACTGGGTCACCAAAGACGACCTGGTTATCATGGCGTCGGAGGTGGGCGTACTTGACATCCCGCCGGAAGACGTGGCGCTGAAGGGTCGGCTCGAGCCGGGCCGGATGTTCCTTGTCGACATGGAAGAGGGCCGGATCGTCGACGACGCGGAGCTGAAACTCCAACTCGCTGCGGCGCAGCCGTATGGCGAGTGGCTGAAAGAGCACATGGTCGCCCTGGAAGACCTGCCCCCGGCGCCGCACGTGCCCGAGCCGGATCACCAGACGCTGCTCACGCGCCAGCTCTCCTTCGGATATACCTTTGAGGATTACAAGTATATCATAGGGCCGATGGCGACGAACGGCCTCTGGCAGATTGGATCTATGGGGACCGACACGCCGCTCGCGGTGCTCTCCGATCGGCCTCAATTGCTTTATAACTATTTCAAGCAGTTATTTGCGCAGGTCACCAACCCACCGCTGGATTGCATCCGGGAAGAGCTCGTTACCTCTGTGCTTACCAAGCTGGGGCCGGAGGGTAATCTGCTGGAGCCGGGTCCCGACGCGGCGCATCGCATTCAGCTCCAATCGCCGATCTTAGATAATGAAAAACTGGCCCGGCTGAAGCTGCTGGATGGCTGGCGCGGCTTTAAGTCGGTAACGCTGCCGATGTTGTTTCGTGCGGCTGATGGCGCCGCGGGGATGGAGCGCGCGTTAGAGGATCTATTCAGAGCGGCCAGCCGCGCCATCGACGAGGGCGCCAACACCATCATCATCTCCGACCGGGGGGTCAACGAGGAGTTCGCTCCGATTCCATCGCTCCTGGCGTGCGCCGGGCTGCATCACTATCTCGTTCGGGAGGGAAGCCGCACCGAGGTTGGGCTGGTCGTGGAGACGGGGGATGCCCGCGAGGTCCATCATTTCTGCCTGCTCCTGGGCTACGGCGCCGGCGCAATCAATCCGTATGTCGCCTTCGAGAGTATCGACGACATGATCGGGCAGGGTGTAGTGGACCGGGATCTGGATCACGACGCGGCGGTCAAAAACTATATCAAGGCGGTCTACAAGGGTGTTGTCAAAGTGATGGCAAAGATGGGGATCAGCACCATCCAGAGCTATCGCGGCGCACAGATCTTCGAGGCGATCGGGCTGAGTGACCCGTTTGTGGAGAAGTACTTTACCAAGACGGCATCGCGAATTGGCGGCATCGGATTGGAAGAGGTGGCGCAGGAGGCGCTGGCGCAGCATCTCAAGGCGTTCCCCGACCGGCAGGTGGGGCCAAAGCTGCTCTCGTGGGGCGGCCAGTACCAGTGGCGCCGCGAGGGAGAATATCACCTCTTCAACCCGGAGACCGTGTTCCGCCTGCAGCACGCGACGCGCTCGGGCAAGTTCGAGATCTTCAAGACCTATACTGCACGGGTGAACGACCAGAGTGAGCGCCTCTGCACCCTGCGCGGCCTCATGGATTTCAAGTACGGCGCCTGCACGCCTGTTCCCATCGAGGAGGTGGAACCGGCCGAAAAGATTGTGAAACGGTTCTGCACCGGCGCCATGTCGTATGGCTCTATCAGCCAGGAGGCGCATGAGACTCTGGCGATCGCGATGAACCGTCTCGGTGGCTGGAGCAACACCGGAGAAGGTGGGGAAGATCCCCGCCGCTTCGTTCCGGATGCCAATGGCGACAGCCGCAGGAGCCGGATCAAGCAGGTCGCGTCGGGCCGATTTGGGGTCACCAGCCAGTATCTTGTAAGCGCCGATGAGCTGCAGATCAAGATGGCCCAGGGCGCCAAGCCGGGAGAAGGCGGCGAGCTTCCCGGTCATAAAGTCTATCCCTGGATTGCGAAAGTCCGTGGAACGACGCGGGGCGTGCCGCTCATCAGTCCGCCACCGCATCACGACATCTATTCCATCGAAGACCTGGCGCAGTTGATCTTCGATCTCAAGAACTCCAATCCCCGCGCCCGGGTGTCTGTTAAGCTGGTGGCCGAAGTCGGCGTCGGGACGGTCGCCGCGGGTGTGGCCAAGGCGCACAGCGACGTGGTTCTGATCAGCGGGCATGATGGCGGCACCGGGGCAAGTCCCCTCACCTCCATCAAACATGCGGGTGTTCCGTGGGAACTCGGCCTGGCGGAGACCCAGCAGACGCTCGTTTTGAATAAACTGAGAGACCGGATTATCGTGCAGACCGACGGGCAGCTCAAAACGGGCCGCGATGTCGCCATTGCCACATTGCTTGGCGCGGAAGAGTTCGGCTTTGCGACGGCGCCGCTCGTGGTTCTGGGCTGCGTGATGATGCGGGTCTGTCATCTGGACACCTGTCCGGTTGGTGTGGCGACGCAGAACCCGGATCTGCGAAAGCGGTTCGCCGGAAAAGCCGAGCACGTGGTGAACTTCATGACGTTCATCGCTGAAGAGCTGCGGGAGATCATGGCGCAGCTCGGTTTCCGCACGATCAATGAGATGGTGGGCCGCAGTGATCTGTTGGAGATGCGGCGGGCGATTGATCATTACAAAGCAAAGGGCCTCGATTTCGCGAACATCTTCCGGCAGCCGGACGTGGGGCCGGAGGTCGCCCGGCGGCGGGTGGTGGAACAGGATCATGGGATCGCCGACGTGCTGGATCAGAAGCTGCTCGGTCTCGCACGGGACGCCATCAACCATGAGCAGGCGGTTGACCTGGATCTGCCGATCCGGAATACCGATCGCACGACGGGCGCGATTCTCGGCAGTGAAGTCACGCGAAAATACGGCGCGGAAGGCCTGCAGGAAGACACCATCCGGATCAAGTTCACAGGGTCAGCCGGCCAGAGCTTTGGCGCTTTTCTCCCGAAGGGGATCTCGCTAACGCTGGAAGGCGACGCCAACGACTACGTTGGTAAGGGCCTCTCGGGTGGTAAGCTTGCGATCTATCCCCCGATCGGATCAACCTTTGTGCCGGAGAACAATATCCTTATCGGCAACGTGGCGCTCTATGGCGCGACCGGCGGCGAAGCCTATTTCAGGGGTGTGGCCGGCGAGCGGTTCGCCGTGCGTAATTCGGGCGCGTTCGCGGTGGTGGAGGGCGCTGGCGATCACTGCTGCGAGTATATGACCGGGGGAACCGTCGTTGTCATTGGAAAGACGGGCCGGAACTTCGCCGCAGGAATGAGCGGCGGCACGGCGTTTGTGCTCGACGATGATGATACCTTCGAGACCCGCTGCAACCTGGAAATGGTGGATATTGAGTCGTTCGACAGCGCCGAGGATCACAACGTGGTGCGGCACATGCTCTACCGGCACCGCGAGGCAACGGGGAGCGCGGCGGCGGCGCGGCTGCTGGAAAACTGGGACTTTAGCCGGTGGAAGTTCAAGAAAGTCATGCCCGTGGACTATCGTAACGCGCTTCTCGCGCTGCGTCAGGAGGTTCAGAACATGGAGACCCCTGTGCTGGGGGCCGACTCGCCCGTCTCACCCGACCTCATCCAGGCGCCGACCTATCCGCACCGCTCACCAC
>DASRZA010000237.1:0-4561 GCA_035686845.1 Armatimonadota bacterium
AGGCGCCGGTGGGAAGAGCGGGTTCGGGAGCATCGATGCGGCGTTCGCGATTGAGAGCGAGAGCTTCAAGACGAGCCTCGCGGGCGGGATCGGCGTGACTGATGGCGCTGGGTGCGGCCTGGCGCAGCCGATCGAGAAGGAGTGCCTCAGAAGCGGCGAGGTGCTCGACGATATCGACTATGGACCAGCGGTCCGGAGCCGGCTTGCACAGGGCGGATTCGGGATCGATGCCGGCCAGGGCGGAGTTGAGGGCGGCTTCGCCTTCGCGAAATCGTTTGAGGATCTGCTGCTTCTGGCTTTCCATAGGGTGCAGTCGAGCCGGCGCGCCTTCTCCAAATGCTTGATTCAGCTTGACTTGGATAGGCCTTCTCTGATATAATACTAAAGTGCCTGCACGGTCCGGAGATGACTGTGTTGATGGCCGAAGGAGAGAAGCCGCATGGAGAAGATCAGCAGTCGGATGGCGCAGTTTCTGGAGCATTTTGAGCGCAGCAGGACCGCGGGAGCGGACGCGGCGGGGCTGTATGCGGAGACGTTTCTGGCCGGCGGCCCGGATGGCGCGCGGTGCATTCGCGCGGAGGACTTCGCCCGGGCGCTTCCCCTGCGGAAGCAGATGTTCGAGCGGGCCGGCTGCCGGAGGACTGAGTTGGCAGGCGTGGTGGAGACGCCCCTGGACGAGCGCTATTCCCTGGCGCGGACGAAATGGCGGATGGGTTTTGAGCGAGCGGGCAGGCCGGAGGAAGTTGTGGAGGTGGAATCGACGTTCCTGGTGGACTTTGGGGGCGAGGCACCGCGCATCCTTGCATACCTGTCGCACCAGGATGCGCTAAAGCAGGCAGCCCAGGGTTGCGTGGGAACCGATCAGTAATTCCGGAAGACGGTGGCAAGTGCGGCGAGGACGGCGTCTGTGTTGCGGTCACCGGGGGTGCAGGCGGCGATGAAGGGGCCTGCGCTGAGGGAGCAGAGTTGCTCGATGAGGTCGTCGGGATCCTCGTCGAGGCGTCGCCTGCAATCCGCAAGCAGGTCTTCAAAGTAGCCCCAGGCGGGTTCAGGAACAACCGACCTCCATACCGGGTGGACGAGCATGCGTGGGGCCTGATTCTCCGGACATAAAAACAGGGCTATGGGTACCGGGTCATGCGGCTGCATCGCGGTCTGTGGAGGCTTTTCATATGCCAGCACACAGAACCGCCGCGGGGAAGCGATCGACGGGTTGTCGGCCGGTTGGTTCACGGAGTATGTTCCTTCGATATAGATCGGCTATAGAGTCTATAACTTGACGGACGGAGGCAGGGTCAGTGAGCCGGGCAACGCAGACAGAGAACCGAGCAAGCGCGGATTCGGAATGCCATTCTGTGGGGAGAGCCCTGAGGAGATTCCAAAGGTTGCTCGCATTCAGCATACCCGAAGAATGACGAATGCCGTCAAGCAAATCGTCACAGTAGATACGGGGGTCAAGGTAGCGGGGCGCAATCGGGTGAGGCTGATCACATCCCAGAGGTCCCCCGAACATACTTCCGTGATCGATGAAGACGGCGCGGAGACCACCGCCCGGCATACAGAGGAACAAGGCCTGCCGATTGTCGGAGTGCTGGGCACAAATGTCCAGCAGCCAGGCCAGGCCGAATGCCCTGCGATTTGTGACTCGCGCGAAGTGGCTGCCAGGAAGGATTTCCAGCGCCGAATCTTCCCCGGCAGGGACGAAGCGCGATCCGAAGCAGAGACCCGCGAGGGGACGGATCGATTCGCCATCGGCTTCAAACCAGCAAGCCGGATTACGGTCGAGGAATGAGTCGGTCAGGAGCAGAGGCCGCCAACCGGGCACGGGAAGTCCGCAGGCCCGGTACAACTCGGTTCCCATTACCTCGTTGAAGAGGAGGTTGGGACCTTGAAGATTGTGAGCGAACTTGAGGACGTAGAGCAGGCCATCATTAGCCCGGACCAGAATGGGCTGGGACCCACCGCGCAGCTTTCGAAGGAATTCAGAGACAATCAGAACCTTAGTTATCATAGGTCACCGGAGAAATGCAGAGCCCAAAAACCTCGCAATGTGTTCTGCGAGTCCGGGGAGCACTCCGAGCGCCTGGGAGAGATAAACGACGCAGGTCGAGCACCCTGAAAAGCTGAATTGAAGCCAATCAAGAGTCGAGGGCACGTTCTGTAAGAGTGCCTCTCTTTTCCACAGTTGTGCGAAAACACGACAGTAGGCAATATGGTTAGAGCCTGTCAATAGAAAGCAAGGAAAGTAGCCAGGTTGTCATACACGAATGTGACGGCTGTCACAAATCAGTTAGTTTGGCTGGCGAGGTGCAACGAGGGAAGACGCATGGATGAGGCTGGTCGGCCGAAACCGGCGACCGGCGGGCTCTGCCGGGGACACGCGGTCACTTGAGTTCGGCGAGAATGCGCCGTACCGCTTCCTCGCGCGCCGCTTCGCACGCCGGCGACAGTTCCATGGCAATCGGCTGCCTGGGATCAATCGTGATGGTATACAGAATCACCTCGCGATGCCCCGATTGCATGTAGAACGCGTCCAGCAGGTCCTTGACGCCGATATCGTGGGCAGTGAGGGTGGGCGGATAGTCTTTGGAGAATCGCGGAGTGGTGCGGGTCACGGTGCCGATTGCATTGCCGTCGGCGGTGGCGTCAATCAGGATGATGCGATCCGCCTGCTGCAAGGGTTCCAGCAGAATGAACCCGCCGGTTCCCCCGTCAAGGCACTCGATGCCAGGGGGCAGGTTCTCTTTTTCGAGCGCGCGCACCGCATGCACGCCGACGCCCTCATCGCCCATGATCACATTGCCCAGGCCGAGGACAAGCGTCTTCAGAGTGTTGCTGGAAATGCGGGGCCTCCCGGGGAGTGTGGGGAAAGAACTGGATCGCTGCATCGGGTGCCCGGACACATCGCTGCCCGGGCGCCCGTCTGTTTTCGGCTACTTCTTCGCCGGCCTGTCGAACTTCCATCCACCCACGATGGACGAAATGGTACCACGCCCCTCGATGTAGTCGTGGTAGAACGACAGGTAAATGTGGACGACGATAAACGCGACGAAGAACCACATCAGGGTATGGTGCCAGTAGCGTACGCCCATCTCGCCGCCCATCAGCGGCACAATCCACGTGAACATCCGCGGAAGCCAGGCATTGCTCATGCTGGAATACAGGGCGAAGCCGGTGATCGCCTGGAAACAAAAGGCCAGGAAGGTGAGAAAGTAGATGAACGCGGCCAGGGAGTTATGCCCGGTGGAGATTTCGCCGTGCATCTGGGTCTGCAGCACATCCACCTTGATCACGCTGACAATCTCTTTCCGCTGCCGCCGCGTGAGCGGGAAAAAGTTGTTCCAGCGCGCATACTTGTTGCCGACGAACCCCCAGTAAATGCGCGCGGCAAAATTGAAGACGTAAATGTAAGCGAACAGGAAGTGAAGGAAGCGCACCCACCCGAACCAGTAGGACTGATACGCCTCATTGGCATAGAAGAAGCGGTGTGGAGCCCCGATCAGGTAGCCGGTGATGATCAGGGCTGTGAGGGCGATGGCATTGATCCAGTGATACGCCCGCACCGGCAACTGCCAGACATACACCCGCATGTACTCCACCGGGTGATTGCCGCCGCCAAATTGATCCACTCCCGCTTGTGTCGTGCTCATAGTCGTCACTCAAAGGAAACCTGGTGAAGGTGCTGCCCCTGCGGATCGTAGAGATGCACGGCGCAGGCGATGCACGGGTCAAACGAGTGGATGGTGCGAATAATCTCGACCGGTTGGTCGAGCTTGGCGACCGGGGTACCGATGAGCGACTGCTCGAACGCCGAGCGCTGCAGTTTGGTATCGCGCGGCGAGCCGTTCCAGGTAGTGGGCACTACGAGCTGGTAGTTTTCGATCTTGCCGTTCTTGATCTTGATCCAGTGCGCCAGCGAGCCGCGGGGAGCCTCCACCATGCCCACGCCCTCGGCCTCCGCGGGCCAGGTTGACGGGTCCCACTTCTCGCTGTTGAAGGTGGAAACCTCATTGATCTTCACCCGCTCCATCAAAGAGCCATAGAACTCCTTGAGCCACATCATCGCCAACGCCGCATCCAGACCGCGCGCGGCGGTGCGGCCGAGGGTGCTGAAGAGCGCGCCCACCGGCACGCCGAGCTTGCCCAGGGTCTGATTCACCAGGTCTTTCACCGTGGTGTCGCCGGCCGCGTAGGCCACCACCAGGCGCGCCAGCGGTCCCACTTCCATGGGCTTGTCTTTCCAGCGCGGTGTCTTGAGGAACGAGTATTTGCTCGAGCCTTCGAGCGATTCAAACGGCGGCTTGGGTCCGCTGTAATTGATCTTGGTTTCTCCGGCCCAGGGATGCAGCCCGGCGTTGTCGCCGTCCTGATAGTCGTACCAGGAGTGGGCAATGTACTCCTTGATCTCCTGCGCATCCCGCGGATTCACGGGGTAGACGTGGCTCAGGTCGCGATTGAGCACGGCGCCGCGGGGATACTTGAAGCTCTCGGGGTGGGTGTAGCCCTTGGTGGGAAAATCTCCGTAGCTGAGATAGTTCTGCAAGCCGCCGCCCCAGTTCGC
>DASRZA010000238.1:0-15278 GCA_035686845.1 Armatimonadota bacterium
CGGAAGACTCTTCCCGCATGCCCTCCAGCCGCCGCACGACCTCTAAGGAGTGGTAGCCAACGGTGTATTCGTGGGCGGAGTTACGTGGCGCCAGCGTCATGAGCGGAGCGAACTCTGGTAGTATCCAGCCCAGCACGCCCATTTGCGCCATGATGGTAAGCGAAACGGCGACTCGCTCCGGCGCCTCTAAGATCCGCAGCAGGAGGGGACCGCACTCTCCATCCGGCTTTAGAGCGCCCGGACCTTCAATGGCGCCGCTTATCAGCGTCTCCAGGTCAGGCGAGAAACCGATCCCCAGCGATTGAGCCAAGAAGAACGCCCGGATCAGGTTCGAAGGCTGTGATAAGAACAGTTCCGGTGAGGTGCATTCGACGCGCCGCCGAACGCAGGACAGCCCGCTCCCGAGATCAAGCCGGCTGTCCAGTACCCAGTGAACCACCCGCTGAGAGATCCGGTTGATATGCTCTGCATGACGGAAGTACACAGCCATGAGATTCTGAGAAGGCGTAAGAACTTCCGTCGCTCCAAAGCCAAGACCTTCGGCAATATCGGACTGCTGCGCCATCAACAGCAGATCGTCCTGCTTGCCCGCTCTCCAGTGGAGCGCATTCCGGAGAGTGTGCAGGAATTCAATCGCCTCGTACATCCGCTCAACCTGCCGGAAGGTCACCACGTCGCGGTCAATAAGCTCTTCCCAAACCGCGGGGCTCCAGATCCCAAAGCGGACCTGCGCCATCCAGGTTGCCGTGTGGATTTCTCGGAGTCCGCCCGGTCCACTCTTGAGATCGGGCTCGACCCCGTAGATCGTGCCGCCGGCAGACTCCCGTGCGACGCGGCGTTCCCATTCTTTGTTAAGAACAAAGTGCGCCGGGTTAATCTGCCGCCTGAGCGTCTGCCTGAAATCGGCATACAGCTCGTAATCACCGGCGACAAAGCGGGAATCCACGAGGCTCGTCTGCGTCTGCAGTTTCAAAGATCCGCAGTCATCCGCCACCCGGTACGCATACCCAACCTTCAGCGCCGCAGTGCGCGTCAACGCGTCCATCATCATCTGAAACAGGGAACGGACGAGCGCGTCGACGACGGGATCATCCTCTCGCTGCGGGATGAACGTAACGTCGATATCAGAGAACGGCGCCAGCTCACGGCGCCCATAGCCACCCGTGGCCACGATGGCGACGCCAGACGCCGCTTCATCCATTGCGCTGGCGCCCACTTTGGCTCGCGCCAGAGCTAATATCCGGCGCAGCGCGGCGTCCACCACGTCGCTGTAGCGGGCAGCGGCCCCAAGCCCCGTAAGCCCCTGATCCCGGATTGCATCCCGCTCCCGCAGCACAAACGCCCCCACCTCAGCCGGGTCATTTAGGATACTGGCCGCTGCCTCCAGGGCGAATGTCTCTGGAGTCAGCTCCGGCAGCAGCAGTCGCATCAGCGATGCAGGTCGATACATAGTAGGTGTTGGGTGATAGGTGATAGGTGTTGGGTGTTAGGTGTTGGGTCTTCGGTGTTGGGTCTTCGGTGTTGGGTCTTCGGTACGGGGCCCGACGCGCGACGTACCGGATTTCACGCGCTCACCGTCCCACTCTCTCACCGTCACGCTTTCACCGGCCTCGTCCACTCACGGGCCGAGCATCTTCGCCACGAGATCCGGCGCCGCGGCGAGCGCCGCGTCGACAGCCTCGGCGCTGCGGCCGCCTGCCTGGGCGAAGTCGGGACGGCCGCCACCACCGCCGCCCGTTTGGGCGGCCAGGGCGCTGACCAGCTTTCCTGCGTGAACCCCGCGCCCGGTGAGATCGGACGAGACCTTGCTCACAAACAGCACCCGGCCATCTACCACCGAGGCGTAAACCACCACCCCCGAACCAAGCCGGGAACAGGATTGGTCCGCTATCTTGCCCAGGGCGTCCGCATCCAGCCCGTCATGGCGCTCGGCGACGACCGAAACGCCCCCGACGTTCACCGACGCATCCGAGGAGACGCTCCCCGCACCAACCATCGTTAAGGAGTCTGTCTTCACCTGCCCCATAGGCACCCGCTGACCCCCGCTCAGCAGCAATTGGTCACGCTGTTTCGTCATATCCCGGAACTGCTGCTGAACGCGCTCCACCCGGTTCGGCACAACTTCGGGGCTGCAGCGAAGCTGGTCCGCCGCCCGGCGCAGCGCCTCATCGCGCTCGCGAAAGAAAGCGACCGCTCCTGGCCCGGTGACCGCTTCGATACGGCGCAGCCCGGCGCCGACACCGCTCTCAGAAGTGATATGGAACAGCCCGATGGTTCCCGTGCTGGATACATGTGTGCCGCCGCAGAATTCCAGGCTCACCTTCTCCGGCGCCTCTTCTCCGGCAACCTGGACTACTCGGACTCGCTCGCCATATTTTTCGCCGAAGAGCGCCATGGCGCCAAGCGATCGCGCCTCTTCCAGCGAATGTTCGCTGGTAACCACCGGGATGTCGTCATCGATCCAGTCCTGAACCAGGCGCTCAATTTCCTGAATCTGCGCGCCCGTAAGCGGCTCCGTATGCGAAAAATCGAAACGGAGCCGGTCCGGCGCCACCAGTGAGCCGGATTGGGTAGCGTGAGAGCCAAGAACCTGTCGCAGCGCCGCGTGCATCAGGTGAGTCGCCGTATGATTGCGCATGATGCGTTTCCGGCGAACCGTGTCCACCACGGCGCCTACCGTCGTTCCCGGTGTGAGAGCGCCTTCAGTCACCCGGACCTGGTGCAGCCAGAGATCATTCACACGGGTCGTATTCAATACCTCCGCGCTGCCGCCATCCCACGTCAGGACTCCGCTGTCACCAACCTGGCCGCCGGCTTCCGCATAGAAGGGCGTGTAATCCAGAACAAGAACGCCCTCCTGCCCAGCGGTAAGATTTTCCACGTCAAGCCCGTCGGCGGTCAGCGCCAGGACGGTCGCTCGATCGCTGGTGAGCGTATAACCGGTGAAAACGGTCGATCCGTTCTCGTTGCGGACGCGGGAAAGACCCGGCGTGAACTGACCCCGCGCCACTCGGTTTGGATCGGCGCTGATCTTCCGGTGCTCTTCCATCAACTTCTCGTAATTATCCCAATCCACCACGAAGCCGTATTGATCAGCGACGTCGCGAGTGAGCTCGCTCGGGAACCCATGCGTCGTCGCCAGCGTGAAGGCCGTGTCACCCGGGATAATCGTCTGCCCGGCGGCGCTCTGGCGGTCCAGTTCTCGCGAGAGAAGCTGCATGCCCGATTCTACGGTCGATCGGAAGAGCTCCTCCTCGGCCCGGATCACGCCCTCAATATAACCCTGTCGGTCAATAATCTCCGGATACGCCTGGCCAAGCGCCTGCACGACCCCCACCACGCATTTATAGAGGAACGGATTCTGGACACCCAGCCGCCAGCCGTGGCCAAAAGATCGACGGATAAGTCTGCGCAGCACCGATCCCCTGCCATCCGCCGAGGGCCGAATCCCATCCGCAATCAGGAACGTCGCCGCTCGAGCGTGGTCCGAAATGCCGCGGAGCCGGCCCGATTCAGCGGCAAACACGTCTGGGGGACCCTCGTTGGCTGAGGTAACCACAACACCCTTTTGGACTTCCCGGATCGGCGTATACTGGAGATCCAGATTCTCGTCGTCCCGAAGCACGCTCAGAAGCCGCTCCACAATCGGAAGCCCGAGATCTGTCTCAAAGATCGAAGGCACGTCCATGACCAGGCAGGCCGCTCGCTCCAGGCCCATACCCGTATCGATGCCAAACCGCGGCAGTTCGGAAAGAATCGTGCCCGTTTCATCCTGCAGGTACATCTGGAACACCAGGTTCCAGAACTCCATGAACCGGTCACACTTACAGCCGGGGCGGCACTCATCGCCGCCGCATCCCCATTCCGGTCCTCGGTCCAGATAAATCTCCGAACAGGGGCCGCAGGGGCCGTTCCAGGCGGTCTGCGGCCACCAGTTATCCTCTTTTCCCAGGCGAACGACGCGTTCCGGCCCCACCCCGGCAACCTCCTGCCAGTACCCCGCCGTCTCGTCGTCTTCCTCGTAAACAGTGAACCAGAGTTTATCCGGCGGCAGTTTGAGGACCTGGGTGGAGAACTCCCAGCCAAACTCGACCGCCTCACGCTTAAAATAATCGCCGAAGCTGAAATTGCCCAGCATTTCGAAGAAAGTGTGATGCCGCCCGGTCGCGCCGACAATCTCAAGATCCCCTTCGCGAAAGACCTTCTGACACGTTGCGACACGAGGGGCAGGCGCCGGCGCCTCGCCTCGGAATACCGGCGAGAATGGCTGCATGCCAGCCGAGGTAAAGAGGGTAGAGGGATCCTCCGGCAGCACCAGCGGCGAGCTCGGCAGCACCTTGTGACCCCGCTCCTCAAAATAGCGAAGGAACGCTTCGCGAAGTTCGTTTCCAGTCATAAACTCAGTATCTTTGATCTAAGAGACGCTCCAAACGCCGGGCGAGCGGCGGGAGCGGCCGGCATGCGGGCGATTCCGGGGAGTCGAAAAGACTCCCAGGGACCCGGAATCGAACAAGACGCTCGCCCCGGCCGGAGCGAACGTCTCGCTTCTCGATGATCCATCATCGAGGTGGGTTACTACCAGTTTACACGCGTGACCAACGGCCGTATCACGTCGGGAGAAGCGCCCGGAGGCTCTCAAATGCCTCAGCGGGTCAATCCTTCATGGCCTCCCGCAGCCGGATAAGCGCCCGGCGCTGAATACGGGAGACCTGCATTTGTGAACAGTTCAAACGCTTGGCGATCTCGGTCTGTGAGAGACTGTCGAAGAATTTCAGGCTGATAACCAGCCGCTCACGCGGCTCGAGTTCCTCGATGGCCTCTTTGAGCCGGTAGTTCATATCAAAATTTTCGAGAGTCTCGTCGTTCCCGCCAATGAAATCGGAAAGCGTCGCGCCGATCGAATCCCCATCCACCTCCACCACCGAGTCCAGCGAAATCGTTTCATAGGCGACATAGCCGAGTTCCAGCGCTTCGAGAACGTCTTCCTCCGATACCTGCAGCCTCGCCGCCATCTCCTCAACCGTCGGTGAGTGACCCAGTGTATGGGTCATCTGGTCGCTGAGCTTCCGTACTGCAAGATTTAATTCCTGGAGCCGCCGGGGCACCTTAAGGCTCCAGCGGGTATCGCGGAAATGGCGCCGGATTTCGCCCACGATCGTGGGCGTGGCATACGTGGAAAACTTGGTGCCCCGCTCCGGATCGAACCGGTCGACGGCGTTGATGAGGCCGATATATCCCACCTGAACCAGGTCGTTAAGCGGCTCACCGCGGTCGGCAAACTTACGCGCCAGGAAACGCACCAGTTTATCGTGCATCAGGATGAGCTGCTCCCGAATCGACGGGTCGCCCGTTTCCTTGAATCGATGGAAGAGCGCCTCAATATCGGCCGCATCACTACTCCGCTTCTTCTCTACCGGCTCCTTTCGCGCCTCCGTCGGCTCAGCGCCGGCGCCGTCTTCATTGGGCGGCGATAGCGTAGGGTCGTGCTTCTTCACCTCATTCGATTCGGGTCGCTCGTCATTCGATTTATCGTTTTGGGACTGAACATTCACCGTGAAAGACTCCGGGTCATTCTAATGCGAGAGGCTCCGGCGCCGTCAGGGACCAATTCAACATTGTCCATCAGTGTCTTAATGAGGAAGAATTGAAATTCAGTCCGTTCGTCTTTGATATCCTCAGGACTGAACGCAACCGGGGAAACATCGATGACAACCCGCTCGTCGTCGATACCGCACCGGACATGAATATCGACCTCGCCGGTACGTTTGATAGCGGCCACCGCATTGGAACAGGCCTCACCCACGCACTGCTTGATCTCATCAATCTCGTCGACGCCGAATCCAACACAGCTCGCCGTTCCCGAAACTGTCAAACGGGCGACTCGCACGAACTCGGGCCGACCGGGAATCTGTAACTGTACCTCAGACTTCATGCCGCCTCTCTTCTGGATCGGTTAACCCACCTGGAACGGATCGTACTTCTGGATCGCTCAAAAACACCGGTTCAACTGATTCGTCCGGCTCGATCGATCCGTCTGGAATGGCCTACGGATTCACGACCGCGGCAAGCGCGATAGGCTCATCTTCGTAAATGCGAAAAATCTTTGCCAGACCGGTAATCTCAAAAATGCGTACCAATCGCGGGTTTGAGCAGACGACGACAAGATTACCTTCTCGCTCCCGAGTGCGCCGGAGCGCGCCGATTAATACGCCCAGCCCGGTGCTATCCAGGTAGGTTACCTCTTGCAAATTCGCAACAATAAACGTGCGGCCCGCATCCACAACCTCGTGAACCTTCTGCCGCACCTGGGCCGCTGTATAAACGTCGATTTCACCCTTGAGAACGAGCGTAACGCCTCGTTCCGACCAGGGTTTTTCAGCAATCTCTAGGTTCACGCCGCTCCCCCATCGCGCGTCCCGGGGCTCTCGCCCCCGTTTCGTCAACGTTCCGCCGCCGCTGACGCCCGCCGTCGATTTGGTCAAGGAGTCAGTCATCAAGATGGAAATGACCGGATCCAATTCCCGCTCGTCCATCGGCTACAGAGGCTGACCCGTCTGCTTCTCTACCACGGCGCCCAACTGCTCCTTGGTCTCCGCCGCGGCCTGTTTGCCGGCCTCAATCGAAGCTTCGACCCGGGCCCGAGTATCATCCATGTACTTCTTGGTGCTGTCTACAAGGTCCTCAACGCTCTTGCGCAGATCGCCAAGAGCCGCCTCGGTTCGTATGCGCAGCTTTTCGCTGGCGTCTTCAATCTCAGATCGCGTCGTTCGGCCCGATGCCGGGGCGTACAGCAGCCCGACGAGCGCCCCTGTGAGGGCGCCAAGCGCTACGCCGCCCAGAATAACCAGTGCGGTCGTGCGCGTCTCAGACTCGCTCATCTTACGTTCTCCTGTTCACGCGGGGTCAAATGCGCGCTTCGAACAAAGCTTCTTACCGCTGTCATCACGCCGGCGCTTTGCGAGTGCGCCGGGTTTGGAATTCGTGCGAGATGATGCGGCCTTCAGGCGGCCGCATCACACGCGGAACCTGACCTTAACATGATACCCACTGAAGCGCTCTTGAAACCCGCACTCACTCAAGCGCACGCGACCTGAACGAGTTCAGGCGCCCGGGACTCAGCGTACACCGAATCGATAAGCCCGCCGCCAAGAGTCTCATCTCCGCGATAAAAGACGGCTGACTGTCCCGGCGTTATCGCCCGCTGCGGGTTCTCGAAAGTAAGCCGCCACTGCCCGGTATCCGCAGGCTCGACGATTGCCGGCGCTTCACGCATATTGTACCGGACGCGGGCCTCCACCCGGATACCGCTTTCGGGCGGATCGATTCCGATCCAGTTGAGATTCGAGACAAGACACGAGCGCGCCATCACTTCGAGATCGCTGCCCACAATCACAAGGTTCTCCACCGGATCGATACGCGTGACGTATAGCGGCGTGTTGGACGCGACGCCCAGGCCCTTTCGCTGTCCAACGGTAAAAAAGGCGACACCGCGATGCTCTCCGCGAATCCGGCCAGCGGTATCTACTATCTTCCCCGGGCGCACTGTCTCCGGATCGCTCTCCTCCAGAAATCGACCATAATCCTTGTCGGGCACGAAGCAGATCTCCTGGCTGTCCGCCTTCCCCGCAACCTGCAAGCCCAGGTCGAATGCCCGCTCCCGGGCGCGATCCTTGGTCCAATCTCCCAGCGGAAACATCGCCCGCGAGAGCTGCGCCTGCGTAAGCGGGTAGAGAACGTAACTCTGGTCCTTAGCCGGGTCTCGCCCTCGAAAGAGCTTCCACCGTCCCGTGGCCGTATCCAACCATGTTCGAGCATAATGCCCCGTAGCCACCCACCTCGCGCCGAGCGCCCCGGCCCGCTCCATCAGCGCGTCGAACTTCACGTGACGATTGCACTCAACACAGGGGTTCGGCGTACGGCCCTGCCGGTACTCCGCAATAAAATCGTGGATCACCGTGCGGTTAAAGTCCTCCCGCATATTCAAAACATAATGGGGAATCCGGAGCGTCTGCGCCACCCGGCGAGCGTCCTCTACCGTGTCAATCGAGCAGCAGCCGCGGGCCGTGGCCGGAATCTGCTTGCCTTCCGGCCATACCTGCATGGTGATTCCAATCACCTCATACCCCTGCTCAACCAGCAGAGACGCCGCCACGGCGCTATCAACACCGCCACTCATCGCCGCGACCACCCGCTCCATAATCCTCGATCCTCTCAAAAAACAGCGATCCAACGAAAACACCGCTCAACCGAAACCACCGCTCAACCGAAACCACCGCTCAAACGGCGTCCACCCAAACGAAAGCAGCCACACCGATCCATAAATTCAAACATAGTCTCTGGACTGATTATAGCCAGGTCCCGTTCCGGTCACGCCCGCGCCCAGCGCCCCACCACTCACCCTCTCACACACTCACCCTCTCACCCACTCACCCTCTCACACACTCACCCTCTCACCCTCATCACCCTCTCACACACTCCCCCTCTCACACACTCCCCCTCTCACCCTCATCACCCTCCGTCCTCCGCCCGCGCCTCGCTCCACGCCGCGAGGCGCTCGCCGATCGCCTTCTCCCGGCCCTGATCCGAGGGCTCGTAATAGGGACCGCTCATCGCATCGGGCGGCGCGTGCTCCTGCGCCACAAAATGGCCCGGATAGTCGTGGGGATAAAGATAGCCTTTTCCGTGGCCGAGCTTCGCCGCGCCCTTGTAATGGCTGTCCCGGAGCGGCGGGGGAACAGGCGCCGGTTTCCGTTCCTGAGCGTCTTTCATGGCGCGTCCGATGGCCACGACCGTCGAGTTGCTCTTGGGCGCGCAGGCTATGTAGATCGCCGCCTGCGCCATCGGGATGCGCGCCTCCGGCAAGCCGACGTACTCCACTGCGTGGGCCGCCGCGGTGGCGATAAGAAGCGCCATCGGATCGGCGTTTCCCACGTCTTCCGAAGCGTGAACGATCATGCGGCGCGCAATGAAACGCGGGTCTTCACCGGAAGCGATCATGCGCGCCATCCAGTAGAGCGCCGCGTCCGGATCCGATCCCCGAAGGCTCTTGATGAACGCCGAGATGATGTCGTAATGGCTGTCTCCCGTCGGATCATAGGCCAGCGAACGCTGCTGCATCGCCTCCTCAGCCAGATCCAGCGTCACCTCGCGAACCCCGTTCACCTCCGGCGCTGCAAGAACCGCCGCCTCCAGCGCGTTTAGCAGCGAACGGGCGTCGCCGTTCGATTGATCCAGCAAGTGCGCCAGCGCGTCGGGAGTCACCGCGGGTCGCAGCGCGCCCAATCCTCGCTCAGCATCGGCGAGGGCCGCGTCCACCAATCTGCGAAGGTCATCCTCGCTGAGCGGCTCGAAGCGGAAGACCCGGGACCGGCTCAAAAGGGGAGAGTTCACCTCGAAATAAGGGTTCTCGGTGGTGGCGCCAATCAGCACGATGGTACCGTCTTCAACGTGCGGCAGAAAGGCGTCTTGCTGCGATCGGTTGAAGCGATGAATCTCATCCACAAAGAGGGTAGTGCGAATCCCGAGCCGGCTCCAGCGTTCCCGTGCCGCCGCGATGATCTTACGAACGTCCGCCACTCCAGCAGTGACGGCGCTGAGCGTCTCGAACGACGACCGCGTGTGCCGCGCAATCACGGAAGCAAGCGTGCTCTTTCCGCAGCCGGGCGGTCCCCAGAAAATGGCGGACATCAACTCATCCGCCTCGATGGCGCGGCGAAGCAGCTTACCTGGCCCCAGGATGTGCTGCTGGCCCACAAATTCCTCCAGAGAGACGGGCCGCATTCGCGCCGCGAGGGGCTGCGCGGTAACATCCGCCGTTGGTGGAGAGGGAGGTTCGGGGTCGAAGAGAGTCATACCTCGCCCGCGAGAGCCGCGGTCTTAGCCCGGCTTAAATCAAGCAGGCGCCCCGCCATGCCGTGTGTCACCATGTTTTTGAACCCGCATTGAGCAGGTGGGAACCGCCCGGGCGCCTTAGCGAAGCCCTTCAAAAAGTGGGCTGCACGCGGCAAAACCGGAGGGAGGCTCCCTTGGTTTTGAGTGTCGGCTCAAAACAGATGAAACAAACACGCACACAGCAGGGACCACCTGCGAGTGTCTTTCCGTGCGCTTATTATAGCATCGCGGCGCCGCACGCGCAAACTAATAATTCGGGAGTTAGTGCGGCAGCCAGCGCTCTATGGGACCGAGCGGGAGTTTTGGCGGCGTATGAACGATTCGCATCGATCCACGCAGCCGTGCTCGTGGACCAGGAGGCAGATCGCTGACCAGCGTTATATTCAGGCTCCCCAGGTTCCAGTTGTCTATCTGCGGACCCGCAGGCGCCTGGCGATTCGCCGATCCGATGGTCTCAAAAATCGAGGCGGTGCGACGTCCCTGGTGGAAGCGGAGGAACAGCACTTTCCGGCCGGCCAGCTCGCGATCCCAGATGCCATCGAATAACACATTCGCGGGTAGTCCGCGCGGGAGCGCCAACGGGATCGATTCGGTGACCAGCCGCCCCTTGTTTCCGCCGCCCACCCAGGTGTGAACCTGGAGCGCAGCGTCGCGAGGCCAGCGGAAGCTCACGTTGTCTCGCGTTCCGAAGTTGATGTTGGTAAAGACCTCGGAAATATGCCGGCCGTCCCGGGTGTCCCAATCGGTTCGCAGTGGCAGCGACGTGACGTTATCGACCCAGATCTTGAGCATCGGCGCCTGCGGACGCAGCGGAACCACGGTGTAAATGGTGGTGGGTCGCCCTGCGACGGTATCGGGTCCACCTGGACTCAACGATGGCTGGCGCCGGCGGTCGATGAGCGGATGATGCGCGGCTTCGGACGGCTGCAGCTGCACCACTCTTTTGCGCGGGAGCAGATGCCATCGATAAAGGCCATCGTCCACTTCCATCTCACCCGATCGCCGCGGCGGACGGGTTACTCTCACCGAACGGTGTCCATTCGCGTTTTGAACAACCAGGGAGTCGAAGGAACGGGTCAGCCGGGGTCCCGTCACAGTGGTGACCTGGGTTCCAACATAATTGGTATGCCAGGTCGCCCGATCAACCGCCGCGAAAGTGAGCGGCCCGTCCTGCGCGTGCGCCAGTCCAACGAAAAGAGCGCCCAGAACCGCCGCCGCAGACGCCGAGACAACCACGCCGCGCCGCCAGGCGCCGCGGGTCCTAAGGTTAATCAATCTCTTCATCGGTCAGGTTTGCGTCGGGCACGGCGGCATGAGGCGAAACCGGCCGGGTGACAGCCGGCGCCGTGTCATGCGCGACGACGCAGGCCTGGAGATACGCGCTATCCACCTTTGGCGGCGATGCAGCGGGATACAACTGCCAGCTTGCAACCCCTGCGGTCAGGAGCGCCACCGCCGCCGCAAGGGCTCGAGGTCGGCTTAACCACTGCATCCGGAGCGAGAGCGCGGGCGCGGAACGCTGACCCTTCTCCGCTTCGAGCCGTTGGAAGAGCCGCGCGTCGAAGTCCCGCGAAAGCCGGCGAGGCTCGAATCGGCCCAGCAGTCCGACCGTCCTACGAAGCGCTTCCAGTTCATCGCGGCACGACGAGCAAGATTGAACATGCTTCCGAGCCTCAGCTTCCGCACGCGGTCCGAGGGCGCCATCAATGGATTCTGATAGTAACTGGCTATATTTATCGCAGTTCATGCCTTAACCGCTGCGCCCCGAAACTCGGGCGCCCTTTCTAAATACTAAGAACAAAATCGAAATCTCTTGAGCCGGCGTCTCCAGCCGACCTTCGTCATTAATGATCCCTAAGACCCAAGACCTAATACCTCCGTGTCTCCCGCCGACCATCCTCATCAACGATTCCTAAGACCCAAGACTTAATACCTATTCGCGGAAGTAACCGCTCAGTCGGCGGCGCAGCCGCTGCCGCGCGTGGAACAGGCGGGAGCGCACTGTTCCCACCGGACACCGAACGATAGTCGCAATTTCCTCATAGCTATAACCATGCACGTCGTGTAAAACCACCGCTGATCGAAGTCTCTCGGGAAGCTCCTGCAGCGCCGTCACAAGAACATCCTGCAGCTCCATCTGCTGCACAAATTCCTCGGGACCAGCGGCCGGGTCCGCCACGTCGGGAAGTCCATCCTCATCTTCAGAGATCGGCTGATCCAGGCTCACCGCCTGACGGCGCTTCTGTTTGCGCGCGGCGTCCACGTAGCCGTTGTACGCGATCCGGTAGAGCCACGTGTGAAAAGACGAGTCTCTACGGAACGACCTGGCGTTCAAAAACGCACGGATAAACGCTTCCTGCGTGAGATCCTCGGCGTCGGCGTCGCTCCCGCTCATGGCCCGCAGGTAGTTATAGATCCGGTCGCGGTATCGCGCAACCAGTTCTTCGAACGCCGCCTGTTCTCCCTGCTGAACCCGAAGCACCAGGGCGTCGTCAGTATCCATACGCCGAGCAATCCCCAAAGCAGTCATGCCTCCCTGACGCACGAACAACGCGTACAGTTCACATTTTTTACGGTTTTGTACGGCGCGGTAAGTTAGATAACGCTCCGATGATTATGGTTTCGTCAGATGACTTCGTTAACCGGAGGCCGGTCGATTGCGGCGCGCGCTTCCGCCGCTGCCCGGCTCAGATCGGGCGGTACTGGCGCCCTCGCGATCTGGTTCAGCAGATCGAGGGAGTTGCGAAACGTGTACGCGATATCCCCTTCATCCATCTCGGTGGCATCCAACAGGGCAGCCCACGCGGCGCCCCCAGCCCATTCCCACGCCAGAAGCGCGAATTCTGTCGAGAGCGTAGTCGGACAGACAAACCGGAACTCGTGCTGCGTTTTTCGAAGCCGGTCCGCCACGACCATCGATGCCCGCAGCAGAGCGCGCAGCGGCGGCGGAAGCCGCCATGAGGGCTGCGGATTCAACGGGTTTCCGGCCCGCCGGCTCGCCCCCGAAATGGCGCCGCAGAGGGCGGCCATCAGACGCGGATCCGGGTCCTCTGGCACGGCCTGGTCCAGCAGTTGAGCGACGAGGAGCTCATTTTCGGCCTGAATCGCCGCCGCTAACAGCCCCAGTCCAACCGCCCGATCGCCTTCCAACAAACTATATTGATCCAGTACGGCCCGGGCCGCCTCAAACCGTTTCCAGGCGGCGCAGAAACGACCCTGTTTCCGCGTTTCCGAAGCCTCTATATCGGCGGCCGGCAGCCCCTCGCTGGCGAAGCGCGAGGTATCCGCCGCCCGCCTTTCGGAGTCGAAGACTCCGAGGCCGGCGAACCCGGTGTACATCGCAAGTCCGGACTCGATCATTCGCCGCGCTCGCGCGGCGCCATAGCGCTCCAGCCAGTTCAGAACCAGGCCATAGCCCGGCGATAGGCAGCTTTCCAGCGGCTCGGGAGAGGACGACGCAAGCGTCGCCGCGGCTTCGGACGCAACTTGCGGTTCCGCGAGAATGACCGCATATCCAAAACGATCCATCCCGCGCCGGCCGGCCCGACCCGACATCTGATGGAATTCGGTTGGAGTGAGCGCCCTGAAGCCCCGTTCCCCCGGCCGGCGCAGGCTTGCGATGACCGTCGTTCGCGCCGGCATATTAATTCCGGCCGACAGGGTTTCGGTGGCAAAGACCACCTTGAGCAGCTTCTGTTGAAAGAGCCGCTCCACCACCGCCTTCCAGGCCGGCAGCATCCCGGCATGATGAATGGCGAGCCCGCGACCCAACAGCTCACGATACGGATACGATTGAACGGCGGGATACTCGTGAGTGAGGAGCTTGATCTGGGCTGCGGCGGCACGCCTCTCACGGGGGGTCATTAGATCCAGCCATGCGCTGTCCAGCAGCGCGGCCTCGCATCCACGGCGGCTGAAGGTGAAGTAAATTGCGGGAAGCAGGTCCTTGTTAGCAAGAGCCTCAACCACGTCGGAGGGCGAGTCCCGCTCCTCCCACGGACGATGATGAGCGGCGCCGCAACGCGGACGGCCCCGATACCCGCCGCGGTCATCACCGGTCGCCAGGGGCTGCAGGGCGCCGCTGCGGCAGTAAAATACACGCAGCGGTACCGGTCGCTGCGTATGAATCACCAGCGCGGTGGGGGGATGCACGGCGTCCATCCAGCCGGCCACCTCGATCGGATTGGCGATAGTGGCCGAGAGCGCGATCAACTGAATCGAAGCCGGACAGCTCAGAATCGCCTCCTCCCACACTGTGCCGCGCCCGGTCTTCCCGATATAATGACACTCATCCAGGACCGCGAACCGGAGGTTAGCGATCCGTTCGTCTCGATCCGGCCGGATAAGCATATTCCGGAAGACTTCCGTGGTCATCACCACCAGCGGCGCGCCGGGCCGGATACTCAGATCGCCGGTGAGGAGTCCACACCGTTCGGCGCCGAAGAGCTCGCCCATATCCCGGAACTTCTGATTGGATAGAGCCTTGAGCGGGGTCGTATAGAAGAGGCGCTCGCCGCGCTGCAGCGCAAGATCCGCGGCGGCTTCGGCGATAAGGGTCTTGCCCGATCCGGTGGGGGCACAGACGACGACACTCTGCCCCTCCATAATCTTACGGATCGCTTCCGCCTGAAAAGGATCTGGGGTAACGCCGTGTGTCAGCTCTTCGGGCGTGGGCACGGACGCTACCGGCCGAAGCCGAACGACGGCGCCGGAGAGCGATCGGGGACCCAGGCTGGAGTCCCGGGGTGAAAGTCAATACGCTGCCCTTTAACAACCAGCCAGAGATTGACCGGGCCGATCGGGATGGCGCCTCGAAAGCGGAGGACCGCCAACGCGTCTCCCGGATTGAGCCGCCGCCGTTCAAGCTCGCCCCCGGCGCCGGCGTACGAGACCACCGCGGGAACCCGCGCGACGCCGGTCCATTCTCCGCCATCCAGCGTCGCGCTGGCGAGGCCCGCATCATCTACCGGATCCCGATCACCGGTCAGCAGCGCCATCGGCCCGCGGAACCGAACCACCGCTTCGCTGACGCGCCGCCCAGGGCAGTTCTGAATTTGCATGAGATCAACGGTCCCGAAGCGGACGTGGTCGGTGGCGATCACGCGGGGCGACGCGAAATCGGGGACGGGCGCCATCGCCGGAGTTCGCCGCGATAACGCCAGGGCCAGGATCAGCGCCAGGATAATCGCCGCTCCGATAATCTCCCGGCGGGTATCTCGCCGTTTCAGGAGTTGCTGGAAGGTATTCAATCAGAGGTCCTTCGTGTTCATGAGGAAGCCAGCGCCTTCCGGATGAGCGGGGGCCAGTACGCCGCTGCGGTGGGCGCCGGCTCCCCCGTTACAGACTTGATCAGTTTGCCGTTGCGGCCCACCAGGTAACTCTGTGGA
>DASRZA010000239.1:0-6549 GCA_035686845.1 Armatimonadota bacterium
GGCTATGATCCCAACCCGAACACCGGCGAAAAGTTCCGTTCGAGCAATCGCACGCGCATCGCCCACAACCAGATCCATCTCGACCACACGCATCCGTCATACGTGCTGCTGCCGGTCGTGGGAGGATGAAGGATGGAGGACCGAGCGACGACGCAGGCAGGGACGCTTGCGCCACCCAGCGTACCAGTGGCGCAGGCCTCTGCGCCTGTGCGGGCCCCGCGCCCCGCGCCTCGCGCCTCGCGCCTTCTTATCGCGCTTTAATTTTTGATTTTGACGGGCTTATTATGGACACTGAACTGCCGGAATTTCAATCCTGGCAGGAGATCTATGAGGAGCATGGCTGCACGCTGCCGATTGATCTGTGGGCAGAGTGTATCGGGACGGCGCCCAACGTCTTTGACCCGTTTGAGTATCTGGAGGCGCAGATTCATCGGCCGGTGGATCGCGATCCAATTCGGATCAGGCGCCGGCGGCGTCATCAGGAGTTGATCGCGCTTCAGGCGCCGCTGCCGGGTCTGGAGACATATCTTGCCGATGCGAAACGCCTGGGGCTAAAAGTCGCCGTGGCGTCCAGCTCCCCGCGGGAGTGGGTGCATGGGCATCTCGAGCGGATCAGACTGCGGCCCAACTTCGTCTGCCTGAAGTGCGCCGGGGACGTGGCGCAGGTGAAGCCGGACCCGTCGCTGTACCGGCTGGCGCTTGAGGAGCTGGAAGTTCAACCTCACGAGGCGATTGCCTTCGAAGATTCGGCGCACGGCGTTGCGGCGGCGCGAGGCGCCGGTATCTATTGTGTGGCGGTTCCGAACGCCATGACCTGCCATCTCAATCTCGACCATGCCAGCCTGCGCCTCAGCAGCCTCGCCGATGTGCCCCTCGAAGCGCTGCTCGCAAAACTATCGAAATCGGGCGGTTAAAGCCCTGCCGGAATCAAAAGGAGGTCCGGCTGAGCATATCCAGCCGGACCTCCCTGAATCCAACACGCTGCGCGGTCTACCGCTTGTGATATACCTTATGATGCACCACCCGGTGATAGGCGGCCTTGCGGTAAACCACACGACGCCTGACCCGTCTGCCCCGGGAGTAACCAACGCGATAGGCATGGCGAGCGCGCAACTGGTTCTCCCTGCGATGCCGGGCATCGATCTTTGCCTGCCAGTTATGATACGCCGCATAGGTGCCAACACCGGCAATCGCCGCCGGTACCCACATCTTCTTGACCGCAAGCACTCCTGTTAAGGCGCCGAGCCCCAGGGTGGTATTGCGCCGGCCGGCTTCACTCGCTTTCACACCAACCGGAGCAAACGCGCCGGTTCCCACAAACGACAGCAGCGCCGTTATTACGATCATCTGCTTCAGATTTCTCATTTAACACTCCTTTTCAGGCGGACATCGCCCCGTGGAATTTTTGATTTCACAGGGTGAACACTTCGTCCGTGCTTTCGTATCTTCCCTTTTCATAGAAGATTCAAACGAGCTATCCCCGAAGGGGTACAGGGATATTCGGTGATATGAACCCCCGGCCCCATACGTAGGATGATGGATCAGACTACCTCCAAACGCCCGGCGTTCCACCCGACGTTTCCAATATCACCGGATGTCTTTCTCGATGACTTATCATCAGTCTAATCCGGTCCTTTCGTCTAATCCGGTCCTTTGGTCTAATCCGATCCCTTTCCACTTTGGGAATCTTTGATTCCCTCGGACTGCGCGAGGGCGACGCCGAGAAGGATGACGCCGGCGGCGGCGAGCTTGCTCCAGGAGAGCGGCTCGTGGAGGAGAATGGCGCCGGCGACAAGAGCGACGATCGGGTTGACGTAGGCGTAAAGTGAAACGGTGGTGGCGCGGAGATGAGATAGCGCAAACATATAGCAGCCGTAGCCGAGCAGGGAGCCAAATACTATGAGATATCCGGTGGCTGCCGCCGCTGTCCAAGTAGGTGTAAAGCCGCGCCACTCACCGGTGGCGGCGGCAATCCCCAGCAGCACGATTCCCGCGATCATCATTTCCACGGCGGCGCCCATGAGCGAGGAGACGCCCAGTTTCTGCCGCTTGCTCAACAGCGATCCAGCCGCCCAAGAGAAGCACGCAATTTCCAGAATCCCAATCCCCAAGAGCCGCCGGGCGTCAATCGCCGTCGCGCCGGCAGTCGGATGCAGCAGCAAGAAGAGCCCCGTAATCCCGAGCAGCAGGCCAAGAATGCCGCGCCCATTGAGCCGTTCACCCTGCGGAAGCATGCCGCTAAGACCGGCCATCCAGATCGGCATCATGGAGACGGCAAGGGCGGCCTGCCCGCTATCTACCCACTGTTCGGCGGTGACAACGAGGCCATTGCCGATGCCCAGCAGCAGCAGTCCCACCGCGGCCAGCGACCGCCATTCGCTTCCGACCGGGTTTCGGTCTCCTCTGAGCCGGCAGAATGCCCAGAGAATCAGGCCGGCCGGAAGAAATCGGCTGCCCGCGAAGAGCGCCGGCGGCACGTGCTGGGCGCCTACGCGGATGGCGAGATAGGTCGTTCCCCAGAGAAAGCTAACCGCGCCCCAGGCTAACCAGGCCTGGAGGCGAGCAGGGTCCTGAACGAGCGACGAGGCGCCGTTCACCTTCGAAGGGGCGTCAACACACGAGGCGACCGGGCGGCCGGATATGAAGCCCGGGCGGGAAGCGAAGCCCCGGAAGGCGTGAAATCGCATGATCTCTCTATTCGTCCAGCACCCGTCGGATGGCAGCCTGAACGTCGCGGGCCACGACGTCCTCCTCGCGAAGGGCGTCAATGAGGGCGATACGGTGTGGATCTTTGCGGCAGAGATCCAGGTAGGCGTCCCGCACGCGTCGATGGAAGGCCAGTCCCCGCCGCTCCATCCGGTCCAGATCTCCCGTAAGCCGCCGGAACCCGAGCGCCGGATCCAGATCCAGCAGGATGGTGAGGCGCGGTTCCAGATCATCGCTTGCCAGCAGACAGCTTTCCCGTACCGCCGCTTCATCCAGCCCACCCGCGCCAGCCTGATATACCATTGTTGAATCATTGAATCGATCGCACAGCACGACCAGTCCCTCGGCCAGCGAGGGCCGAATCACTTCCGAAACGTGTTGAGCGCGATCCGCCAACATCAGGAAAAGCTCGGTGCGGGAGCTGCAGACGGCGCCAACTCTGGAATCTTTAATTCCGGTGGAGTCTTTGACGCCGGGAGAGAGCAGCAGCGACCGCAGCGTCTGCCCCAGTGGTGTTCCGCCAGGTTCAAACGTTGAGAGCACCGGAATGCCCTGTTCCTCCAGCCATCGCGCCGCGCGCTGGATTTGAGTTGACTTGCCGGCGCCTTCGCATCCTTCAAAAGTAATAAACACACCGGCCTTTGCCGGCGCCCCCGGATCCGCCAGCCGGGCTTCCGCCTGGATCTCCTGCTCGATTGTAGGTTCCCCACTTTCGGCGACTTCCACCTCTAACGGGTTTTCAAGAACTGGGGACGACAGGCGCGCGGACGTTACCTTCACCTGCCCGCCTTTTACCTTCTGGAATCTTTGATTCCAGATGCGCTCCGCCATCTGCGCCAACCTTCCTGATAATCTTACGAGACTGATTCGCCGGGTACCCGGTCGCCCACTCTCGGGAATCTAGACCACGATGTCCGTTCCCCGCCAATCGGTGATTTGCAGGCTCAGGTCGAGCGCAGCGGTGGAGTGAGTAAGAGCGCCAACGCTGATCAGGTCCACCCCGGTCGCGGCCACCTCGGGAATCCGAGCAAGCGTCATATTACCCGAGGCTTCAACCGTGGCTCGCCCATCGATCATCCGAACCGCATCGGCGAGCCGCCTGGTCGTCATATTGTCCAGCATAATTATATCCACTCCGGCTGCCAGGCATTCTTCGACTTGGTCCAGTGACTCACATTCTACTTCTATGCGCAGCGTGTGCGGCGCGTGCGCTCTCGCAGACGCCACTGCCCGGGTGATTCCACCTCCGGCGCGGATATGATTCTCTTTGATGAGCACGCCATCATACAGGCCCCAGCGATGGTTGGAAGCCCCACCGACGCGAACCGCGTACTTATCCAGCGCCCGCAGCCCCGGCGCTGTCTTCCGGGTATCCACAATGCGAGCCCTGGTTCCGGCGCAGGCCGCCGTAAAAGCCGCAGCCGCTGTCGCGACACCGGAGAGCCGCTGCAAAAAGTTGAGAGCCGTCCGCTCTCCCGTCAAGATCGCTCGAGCCGATCCCTCCAATCGGGCGACGGTTTGCCCTACCTGAACCCGCTCTCCTTCAGGCGCCAGCGATTCAATCCGCAAATCCGAATCCACACGGGCGAATACCGCCGCCGCCACCGGTATTCCCGCCAGTACCCCCTGTTGCTTCGCCACAATGACCGCCGCCGCCCAGGCGCCTGCCGGAGTCACGGCTTCGGAGGTCACGTCACCACTGCCGATGTCTTCGTTGAGCGCCGCATCCACGATCCGCTCAAGGACCGTTCGGTTTATCATCAAATCTCCTCAGACGGTCGGCATGTAGCATTGACGGGGCGGCCGTACTCGAAAAAAGCGTTCTGATAGTTGGCGAGAGTCTCGATTATAACGCATTCTTCGCCCGGCTGCAGCATATCGGATCGTATGGTGTCTCCGGTCCGCCCGGCCGCCTGAAGAATCGTCGGTAGATCACCCGGTCCGATGTCCCCGGATTCTAACGCCGTAAAGATCGAAGTTGAGAAGATACAGCGTCCCGCAGCCAATTCCCGGACCGCCGTAAAAGCATGCCCGCAGTGCTGGGCGTAGAGTTTCATGAGGCGCTCCATCGGTCCGGCCGGAGAAACAGTTCGGATCAGGAAGGTTGGTATCGCCAGTACAAACGGTTCATCCGCGAGGAATGAACGCGCGCGCTGCAAAGCGCCAACGAGGTTTCCCGGCGTCTCCTGACGCGCCACGTGGATCTTGGGCCATGCCCGGCGCGCATACTCTTCCACCGGGCGCCGTTCGGGGCCGCTGATCAGAATCGCCTGCGCAAGACCCGCGCCTCTGATCTCATCAAGCAGAATTCCGAGCAGCGGACGCTCCCCCACCGGCAGCAGCTCCAGCGGAACCGCATCTGTAAGAGCGCGCATCTTCCCCGCCGGCTCCATAAGCGGGATGACTACTTTTCTGGCTGCCGGGTGCTGGGTCATAGGTATTGCGCGCCGCCTCTCCTCTAATCCATTTTATGCTATCGAATCCACCCACCGCGAGGTCGCAGCGCCGAGAGCGTTCGCGAACATGATACACTTGACATGAAGCATTCCTATGAGGGTGTTCGATGGGCCGGCGCTGGAATAGGAACCGGACCGGCGAAGGGATTCATTGAGATGACGACTGAATTATTTGTGGCGACCGGGAGCGCGTTAGCCCGCATCAGAGGGTCCAATGGTACGGCAGCGGCTGATCTTTTGATGGAGGGAAGTGGCGCGCAATGCCTGGCGAGGGACCCTCGCGACCCTCGCGCTATATACGCTGGAACCGCGGGTAACGGCGTTTGGAAGAGCGTGGATTCCGGGGATCGATGGGAGGATCTCCATCTGCCGGAAAAGGATGTCTTCTCCGTGGCAGTGAGCGCGGCGGATGGCGCCCTCTACGCCGGTTGTGAGCCAAGCCGGCTCTTCCGCAGCCGAGATGGAGGGACGCACTGGGAAGATATTGAGAGCCTCCAGACAATTCCTTCGAAGCCAACCTGGAGCTTTCCACCGCGCCCCTGGACGTCGCACGTCCGATGGATTGCGCCGGATCCCCACGACGCGGCGCGACTGCTGGTGGGCATTGAGCTGGGCGGGTTGATGTGCAGCGTCGATGACGGCGCGAGCTGGCTGGATCACCGGCCGGGCGCACAGCGTGATGTCCACTCGCTGGCATGGCATCCGCAGGCGCCGGGCCGGGCGTATGAAGCGGGCGGCGGCGGCGCGGCATGGAGTCACGACGGCGGTATCCATTGGGAGGCCGCGGATACCGGCCGCGACCGGCATTATACCACCGGGCTGGCGGTGGACCCGGCCGATCCCGACTGCTGGTTTATCTCCGCAAATCCCGGACCGGATAAAGCGCACCGGGGAGGCTGCGCTGAAGCGTACATCTATCGCTGGCGGGGCAGCGGCCCGTGGCAAAGGCTCGAGGGTGGGCTACCGCAGCCCCTGGAGAGCTATCCTTATGCGCTCGCCATCGGGGAGGCCGACCTTTACGCTGCGCTTGGCGATGGACGGATTTTCGTCAGCCGCGATCGCGGTGATCATTGGGACCTGCTCAAAATCGATGGAACTCCCCCGGGGCGATGTCTGGCGATCATGATCGGCGGCTAAAGAGCGATTTGCGCAGGATTTTGAGGACGCGTCAGAGAAGAAGAGTCTTGTTGAACGGCCGGCTCGCGCCGCAGAGACGGAGGGTTATATGGCAATCAGAGAACTCGTTAACGAACATGATCTCTACCCCGTGCATGAGGAGGACAACGTGCCCCTAACCCCCGATCATATGCTGAGTGAAGTTTATTCCCTCAGCACGATTCAGACAGAGCGGCCCAATCTCTGGATCACGGGTGACGTGTGCGTTTAC
>DASRZA010000240.1:0-9024 GCA_035686845.1 Armatimonadota bacterium
GGGATGCGGGGTTCATCGCGTATCTGAGCTCGCTGGAGCAGATTAGCACGGTCGCTCCCGAAATCTCTCGCGCCATTGTCTCTGAGTTGGAGGACCAGCGCACCAATCTGAAGCTCATCGCCAGCGAAAACTACTGTTCCCTCGCGGTTCAGCTCGCCCAGGGGAATCTGCTTACCGATAAATACGCCGAAGGGTTTCCTAACCACCGGTTCTACGCCGGATGCGATAACGTGGACACCATAGAATCGCTGGCGGCCGCAGAGGCATGCGCTCTTTTTGGCGCCGAACACGCCTACGTGCAGCCTCACTCGGGCGCCGACGCCAACCTCGTCGCCTACTGGTCCATTCTCTCCACCAGGGTACAGGGGCCGATGATGGAGAAACTTGGGAAGACGGATCCCAGCCAACTTGATAAAGCAGACTGGGACGAGATTCGGGCAGCGCTTGGCGGTCAGCGGCTGATGGGCATGAACTACTACTCCGGGGGCCACCTGAGCCACGGTTATCGCCATAATGTCTCCGCACGGATGTTCGATTCCCGCCCGTACGACGTTGATCGAGAGTCAAAACTGCTGAATTACGATGCCATTCTGGAACAGGCTCGCGAATTCCGGCCGCTTATCCTGCTTGCCGGTTACAGCTCCTACCCGCGCAAGATTAATTTCCGGGTGATGCGAGAGATCGCCGATGCGGTGGGCGCGGTGTTGATGGTGGACATGGCGCATTTTGCGGGCCTGGTTGCGGGGAAGGTTTTCTCCGGCGAATATGACCCGGTACCCTACGCTGACGTGGTGACCTCAACGACCCATAAGACGCTGCGCGGCCCTCGCGGGGGCCTGGTGCTCTGCAAGAAGGAGTTTGCTGACCAGGTGGATAAGGGATGCCCGCTCGTGCTGGGTGGGCCGCTCCCGCACGTAATGGCGGCGAAGGCCGTGGCGTTCCGGGAGGCAAGCTCAGAGGCGTTCCAACGCTATGCTGAGAGAATTGTCGAGAATTCCGAGGCCCTGGCCCAGGCGTTCATTGATGAAGGGATGACCGTATTGACCGGTGGAACCGACAATCACTTGATGCTGCTCGACGTGACGCCATTCGGCCTTACCGGCCGCCAGGCGGAGTCCGCTGCCCGTGACGCCAGCATCACGCTGAATCGGAATTCTCTCCCATTCGACGCCAACGGCGCATGGTACACGAGCGGCCTGCGAATCGGGACACCGGCCATCACCACACTCGGCATGGCCCGTGATGAAATGAAGGAGATCGCCGCCGTCTTTCGCCTGGTATTCTCCAACACGACGCCGGAAGACGTGACCTCCGGACCCAATGCAGGCTTAAAGAGCAAGGCGCGGTACCAAATTGAACCCGCTGCGCTAAATGAGGCCCGGGGGCGGATTCAGAGTCTGCTAAGCCGTTTTCCGGTCTATCCGAACCTGAATCTTCAGTACCTTAAGGAGCAGTTCGGAGCGTGACGGACAACCCCGTTCCTGGAATCATCGACACCGACCACGAATCGCTTTATAAGCGGTCCGCCGGTCCCGGACGATGGAGCGGGGCAAGCGCTTTCGCGAGAGCGGAGCGCGCCCTGCCCCAATAGATTAACTGGCGTGTTATATCGGCGCCGGTGATCCCGACTTGCGATAGAGCACCGGTGAAGTCGAGTGCAGTCGCAGATCGACCTTCCGCCGAACCAGGCTCTGCAGCGCCAGGATATCGTCGGCCGAATAGCCATAAAGATCGACCCGCATGGCGCGGCCGTTCATCACGTAGATGTACATACAGTAGGCGTCCATCCGGTACGCCGTGATATCGCCCCACAGCGCGAAACGGGCGCCCTGGCCGCCTTTAATCCCAAGTCCTTCGCGGTCGGTAACCACGCAGCATGGTCGGCAAAGCGTCCGGATCAGGGGCGCGAGAGTAATAAGCGCTACATACGGCAGCAGACAGAGAAACCAGAAACTGGTCAGCCAGAGCAGCAGCCCCGCAAGCGCCGTCCACATGACCACCTCCAGCCCCAGCATCTTACGGTCCGGCTGCCATAGAAGCACACTTTCGGAGTTCCCTACCGATTTTCCCGCCACCAGGGTGGGAGCGGTATGACTGCTGGCCGTTATAGACTTCGGCAGCAGCGGACCGCGGGCGGATCCGGGTCCGCCGAGCGGGAAGTTTAAAGCATTTTCCATTGGCGAATATGCCGCCCTCTTCAGAAGCGTGATTTTACTTCCTTGAGTGATCCCATCAAGTTCCATTTTTAAGCATTCCAGATCTCGAGCGTATTTGTTTAAGTTCGTTCGTTTGAGCGTCCTGTCGAGCAGTGTTGGAAGGATCGATCGCCAACGCGCGCGTCTCATCTGATTACGAGTGGCGCCGGCTGGGATTGCCCTTCAAAATAACTCGCTCCAAGACGCGATTACCCGGTAGAGCCGTGCGCGAAACGTGTGCGCTCGCAACCGGCGCGCAGCGAGGGAAGTCAGCCGTCGGTGGTGATGCGGCAGCCAGTCCGGCTATTCTTCGATCGGAGAAAAGCGGACGACCGTAACGGTCTCTTCGGGGGAAATGAGGCGGTCGTAGACGCTGGAGAGCAAGTTGATGATATCGTCGACGCTTCGGAATTCGGGATTCTCGTAGCCGATTTCACGTGGCGTCAGCGCCTGGACCGGCTTAACGGCGACGCTGTCGATCACTGCGCAAAACAGCTTCCTTCGTTTTCCATAACGCTGTCCAACAGTGATCCAGACGACAAGCCCCGCCTTATATTTGCCGCTCTTATCTCCGGCACGAATCGTGGCGCACTTTCGGCCGGTCCGCAGCATATGCTCGTAGATATCAGAATAAAAGTTAATCGCGTACATAGATTCCTTGAACGTGTATGCCAGTCACCCGCTGAGCGTTCCCGATGCGCGAAGACGGTTGGCTACAACGTCTCGGCGCCCGGTCGAGCGTGCGAGGCGCCAAGCGACGAACCAGATGCGGAGATTCCCGGCCCGGGCTCCTGTCGGACACCGGGCGCATCGCTGGAAAAAGCCGCGGGATCTTCAATGCCAGACGCGGGTAGGCCGAGGGGCGCCCCAAGCAGCAATCCTGGTCCGATCGGCCGGAACTCGGACGCCGCGACTTTCAGCTCTTCCGCGGTGCTGAATGGGAACGACAGCACCTCCACGCGCGTGCCCCGCGCTTTCAGCAGACTCACCAGGTCCACAAAGTCTCCGTCGCCCGTCACCATGACAATCGTATCCAACCGGTCGGACAGAGACAGAGTATCCAGAGCGATTCCCATATCCCAATCGCCCTTAGCGGTGCCATCGGGACGGAGTCGCAGCGTCTTCGCCCTCACTTCGTAACCGGTCTGCTGAAGCATGGTGATGAAATGGCTCTGGTCAATATCAGGAGTCTGAACCAGGTAGGCAATCGCCCGCACCAGCTCTCGTCCCTGAACCGCGTGCTCCAGCAGTTTGCTGAAGTCGAGCTTGGATCGATACTGGTACTTGGCTGAATAAAACATATTCTGAACGTCAACAAAGACGCCCAGTCGCTGATGTTTTGCGATCACCCGGGTTCTCCGCGGCTCCCAATCTATTCCGTGCGCCAGGCGGCGGCGCTCTCAGCAGACGCAGCTACTCTGAAGTTCCGCGCTCCTCGCACGACTACCTATACCAGTATGCAACCCCTGTGCGGTACGGCAACCGAATTGGTCCGAACAAATGAAAAGGATGTCAGTCGCGCGAGCCGGCGGGCTTGCGGCGCGCGACACAGTACATCCGGTCGGTGCGCGGTAGAGGTGGGCGGAAACTCAGGCCATCGTAAGCTCCAAGAAGCGTGATGCCGGCTTCGTCGAGCATGCGCTCGAGATCAGCCCGGCTGTACGCTCGCTGGCGATGCACTTCGCTGAACGCTCGCTCCCTGCCCCCTTCCGTAACCCAAAAATCCATGTTAACCGTGCAGATACGAGTTGGGTAATCATAGTGGCTCTCCCATCGATACCGGATGGGGATAGCCGGATCCCTGTTCTCCTGGGTAAAGAGATTAGCGCGAAGCGCGTAATCGGTATTTACGTCGAAGACAAAGAGAGCGTCCGGCGCCATCGATTCTCGGACACACTTGAAGGTCCGTTCAAGGTCTCCGGGGTTGAGAATATTGTTGAGGCTGTCGTAAAGACAGATCACTAAGTCGAAGAGGCCGGGCGCCGAGTACGAGCGCAGATCCGCGTGGATGAACGAAATATTTCGGCCCGATGCGGCAGCCTTCTCCCGTGCGATGGCGAGCATCTCAGCCGATCCATCGACGCCAGCCATCTCGAATCCCTGTTCGGCGAGAAGCATTGTCACCGCGCCGGTGCCGCAGGCCAGATCTAGAATTCGTGTGGGTTTGCAGTCAAACCGGTCCGCGACCGTGAGCACGTACCGGGCCCAGAACCGGTATGGCACGTCCTTCATCAGCTCGTCGTAGTAGGGAGCGATTTCGGTAAACGAAGGCGCCGGATCAAGGCTGCTTTTTGTCGTGCCGGGTGTCACGGGAATTGCATTCCTGAATTCGGAATCTTAGACTCCGCAAGATGGATGTGAGACGAGCAAAGGGATCACAAATTCAGCCGGGCGGCCAGGTAAAGGTCCTCCCCGCGAGGAGGTGCAGATGCAGATGCCATACGCTTTGCCCAGCGCCGGCGCCATTATTGATGACGAGCCGATAACCGTTCTCCTCAACACCGAGCTTGCGTGCAAGCGCCGCCGCAACCAGTTGAAGATGCCCGAGCAGCGCTGTGTCGGCCGCTGAGCAGCCAGCGACGTTCTCGACGTGAACCCGAGGTATAATCAGTAGATGAAGTGGGGCCGCCGGATTCATATCCCGGAACGCAACACAGCTCTCGTCCTCGTATTCAATACCCGCCGGTATCTCGCGGCAAGCAATCTTACAGAAAATACAATCGGGGTTCATCCTCGGGAGCGAATCAGTTGTCATCCTCCGATTTTAACAAAAAGAGCCGGGGCGGTCAATTATTAGAGGACGGAGGACGGGCGACGAAGGATGAAGGATGAAGGATGAAGGGTGAGTCAAGCAAGCATATTGGCAGGCCGTGAAGACCCGGAGGCGGTAAAGGATGAAGGATGAAGGATGAGTCAAGCCAAGGGTTTGGCCGGCCGCATGAACCCGGCGAGGTTAACCTCGGAGGGGTTTTGCCAATACAGACCGCCAATTCATTGGCGGAGCGCGGGGCGAGAGGCGCGGGGCGAGAGGCGCGGGCGACAAGGGAGGAAGGATGAGTCAAGCCAACGTATTGGCCGGTTGTAGGAGCCGAATCCCTTCGGCGATTTACGCGGGGGCGATAACCCGGCCGGTTGTAGGAGCCGAATCCCTTCGGCGATTTACGCGGGGGCGATAACCCGGCCGGTTGTAGGAGCTCCCACCAGAGTCGGCGCAGGTGATTTGCAGCCGGGAGGGAATGAGAGAGAGCGCGCACGGTACGAAGCGCGGCGAGGATGATGGAGCAAGCTCGGGTTTTGAGCGTGCGGGAATCTGGGGGAATTTTGGCATGGGAATGATAACCGATAGTCTGATCGAGGAATTTCGGGAGGTCGGCTATTTTGTGACCCCGCCGATCTTCAGCCGCGCGCAGTTGGATGCGGTCGCGGCGGAGTTTGATCGTCTCTGGAACGAGTATATCCGCCAGGCCGAGGCGCAGGGCGACGCAAAGCAGATCGGTATTGCGCGTGATCGTCCGTTTATCGGGCAGATTCACACCCGGAGCGCCCTTTGCGCCGAGTTTGTGAAGTCTTCGATCTATTTGGAAGCGTGCGCCCGGTTGATCGGACCGGACGCCGACCTCTATTATAACCAGGCGGTCATCAAACCACCGGAGCGGGGTCGTCATTTCGGCTGGCACCAGGACTCGGGCTACACCACCACGGAGCCGCTGGAATACGTCACTTGCTGGACCGCCATCAGCCGGTCGTTCATCGAAAACGGGTGCATCTGGGTACTGCCCGGATCCCACCGCCAGGGAGTGCTCCCGCATGCGTACAACGAGCAGGAGCGGTCTACTGACGCCCCGGTGGAGGATGAGAGCGGCGCAATTCCGGTGGAAATGGAGGCTGGCCAGGTCGCCATTTTCAGTTCGCTGCTTCTCCATAAGAGCGGACCGAACACCTCCGGCGAGATTCGGCACGGTTTTGTGCCGCAATATCACCATCCGGGCGCCATCCTGGTGAGCAGCGGCAAGCCGTGGGGCGACCAGTATCCCGTGCTGCGCGGAGGCCGGCGATGGGATGGTGATGACGCCGCGAGGAAGAGGGATTAGCGCCGTCCTATGAACTACTTCCAGATCGTAACCAGAATCCAGACGAACGGGGCGGTGAAGAGGAGGCTGTCGAAGCGGTCGAGGACGCCGCCGTGTCCGGGAAAGAGGACGCCGAAATCTTTGACGCCGGCTTCGCGTTTGAGGACCGATTCGAACAGATCGCCCATCTGCCCCAGAACACCGGCAATGGCGCCGATGGCGAGTCCGAGGAGCGGGGCGCCAAGAAAAATCCAGCCGAAGAGCGCGCCAATGCCAAGGCCGCCCGCCAATCCGCCAACCGCGCCCTCCAGCGTTTTGCCAGGTGAAACGAGGGGCGCCAGCTTCCGTCGACCGAGCCATCTTCCAATGAAAAGGGCGGCGCTGTCGGTGGCCCAGACGCTGCAGACGGTAACGATGACCAGCGCGAACCCGGTTGAAAGAGTCGGAATGAGGCCGCCTGCAGCCCGGCCCGGCCAGCCGCGAAGAGCGGTAAGGCCCCCGAAAAGCGCCACGTAAAGAGCGCAAAGTAGACCGCTGCCAACGTTGCGTCCGGCGTTCAACACGCCGGTTTCAGCCGCGATCATGACCTCCCAGATCAACGCCAGCAGTCCCATCGCCACGATCAGCAGCGGATAAACCCGGTCTACGCCGACATCATGCGCAAGAACCCATGACGGCGCGAGAAGCCCGAGCAGCGCGAGCAGTGGATTGGGACGCACGCCATTCGTGTGGTAAGCCTTCACGATTTCAGCGAGACCGATCGCCGCCACGCAAAGTATGCCCAGCGCGAACGGCTCAATCCCCCAGACGCAAATCCCTACGAAGAGCGGAATGCCAAGTCCGGCGGTTATCCAGCGTAGGAGCATGGCGTCCCCTCTTTGGCTTTAACCTCGCGCGGCGATCTCCTCCTCTTCACGCTCATGTTCGATCGCCTCTTCGCGCACCGAGACTTTGTGCTCCTTGACGTACCGGATGCAGACGGTGCCCAGCGTAAACCAGATCATCGCGGCCGCCATCGCGGTCCGATATCCAACATTCGGATTGTAGTGCGCAATCATGAAGTTGACGATCATGTAACCGAACATGGGCGCCACAATCTGCGGCAGCGTATCTCCCAGGCTCCAAAGGCCCATGTACTTGGCCGGCTGGCCCGGCGGCAGCACGTTGCAAACCAGCGCCCAGTCGACGGAAGCAAATGCGCCATAGCCAAACCCGAAAACGCCGCCGGCAATAAGCGCCATCGCCACCGAACCGGAAACCGCAAATCCCACGCCACCGGCAATACATACGCCGCACGCGAAGTACACGATAAACTTCTTGGGATAGCGGTCGCTGAGCACTCCGGCCGGGAAGGCAGCCGAGACCCCGGCGAGATTGACGATGAGGCCGATCAGAATCTGCTTTTGAAGCGTTTGCTCCTTGGTGAGGCCGAAGACGTGCATCAGATAATACTGGATAAACGGCTCGACCGTATAGATGCCCATGTTGATGCAGAGCCGCGAGATCAACACCCAAATAAAGCTCGGGTGCCGACGCAGCTCCACTCGGAACATCTTCCCAATCGAGCCGAAAACCCCTCCAGGGAATCGGTGGCGCAGCGGACGCTCGCGGGTGAGCATGACCGTCGCAACCATCAGGCCATTGAGCAGCATGAGGAACAGAACTGTGAGACCCACCAGTCCCCAGCGATACTGCAGGAAGAACGCGCCCGCGACCATGCCGCCAGCCCGCCCAATCAACTGCCAGAGGCCCATATAGGCCGCGGCGGTTCCCTCGTGCTCCAAAGGGATGAGATCGGGAAGAAGCGCCTGGTACGGTCCCAGCGCTATACTCAGAAAGAACTGGATAAACATCCAGCTCCCGAACAGCCAGATATAGGAATGCGCGAGGAAGAAGGCGACGACTCCCAGATTGGAGGCGGCCGTCCCGATCACCACGAATGGCCTCCGTCTTCCCGCCGGGTGCCGGGAGTTGTCGGAGAGGGCGCCAAAGAGAAGTTGGGTGAGCGTCGAGATCAGGGCGCCGATGCCTAGCATCCATCCCAACCGGCGATTCGTCTCGGCTTCCAGAACTTTCTCGGCGTGGCCCGGGTGCTTCAGGGCATAACGTATCTGCGCCGCCGTTGCCGGGACCGCGGCCCGAGCCGCCGCGGCCTGAGCCGCCACCGGGGTCTGCTCGGCTCGTACCAGCGCCTGCACCCGCGACTGCACGACCACAAACAGCATGGCGCCCCAGAAGAAGTTCATGGCGAGCCAGAAGACTGATATCCCAAGGTAATCCCGAGTCGTGGGGCGCCGAATCACAGAGTATCTCCGAGTTGGCAATTAAGAATATAGGCGGATACGCCCGGTTTGCATAGCTCATTGAAGATACCCCGCATTGACACAAAGCTGACACGCGATTGTAACAGATCGCGTAAAACGGGCATAAAATGTCTTCATCCGCTGCCCGGATGGTTCACAGCGGCTCGCCATACGGTTTTCGCCATCTGCCCATTCCTCACCTCCTCGCAGTCAAAACGAACGGAGGACGGAGGACGGAGGACCATGCAAGGATGAAGGATGAATCAAAAGCGCTAATCGATAGGCGCATCTGTTCCTCGCGCCCCCCGCCTCGTACCTTCTCCCCCGTCACACACTCACCCTCTCACACACTCACCCTCTCACACACTCACCCTCTCACACACTCACCCTCTCACACACTCACCCTCTCACACACTCACCCCCCCGTCCTTCTTTAGCAAAACCGGCGGCCGGGGC
>DASRZA010000241.1:0-3816 GCA_035686845.1 Armatimonadota bacterium
CTGACTTTCCATCCGTAACGATCCACCGGAAATCCTGCCGATTCGGAAACCGGTTCAGGCCATTGGAGAGCATACTGACCACGTTGACGGGGAGATTGTCGTTGGTCGCTGGAGTGGATCGATCGGGCGCCATAATCTTCAGGTAGAGATTGAAAAGCGGCTCAGTCTTTGCAACGAAGCGCTCCCGATCCCAGCTGCTGGCTCGGCCGGTGTACCGGGCCAGATCATACATCCCGAGATAGTTGGAGAAGAACTGGCCGTAGCCCGGAGTCAGCTCGATGCTCATCCCATCGGGCAGCCAGCCAATATCGAGGTCACTGACTGCGGTCTCACGGGCAAACTCCCGCCAGTGGGAGGCTTCCCGGAACTCAGGATAGACGACTCCGGAGGTGTAAAGTCCGGCCATTTCAAAAGTCAGCCAGTTTGAGGTCGCGCTGTGGTGTTCAAGGATATAACTGGATTGCTGGTAAGCCGACTTCAGGAAATGAATGAGATCGTCGTCGGTCAAATAGGGGGATCGGAGCAGCGCGAGGAACGCTTCCGGCCAGCCGGTTCGCATCCGGATGCCAACGGTCATGGACGCCCAGAAAGCCGGAGGATGACCGGCTGGGCACTCCGTCACGAAGCTGCGCATCAGATCGATGAGCGCTAGGGCAATCCGCTCATCGCCCGTGGCCGCATACGCCTGTCCGATCGAGCCAAGAAGGTACATGCGCTCCTTATTACGCACCTGTGAGGCGGGCCAGTCGAAAACGTCGCCCTTCCAGAGTCGAGAGTCGTAGGCGCCGGTGCGCTCAGTCAACGACTGAACTGACCGTTCATAGCTGACTCGCTTCGGGCTGTCGCTGGCCAACCGGCTTAAATCGAGCGGCAGGAACTTCCCTGTGCGGCGCCGGTAGTATTCCGCCAGATCATGCCTGGCGGCGGCGAGATCGCCGGTCTTAACATCACGCCTGACCTCACCGAGACCGGGATAGTCAAGGTTAATCTTCTGCTCAAAAAGCACCCGGTCGCTGAGGAGCCCCTGGTTCGCCGCGGGTGAACCGGCCGACGTCGTGTCCATCGTATCGACGAATAGGAAGGCGACGACCATCACCCCGAGCGCGAGCGCTGCGGTGGTGCGCCGGACGCGAATCATAATAAACTCACCTTGATCATCGGCGAACAAAGCATCACCCGGACATATTTTCCGACCCCAGCGGCCGGCCAAGACGATTCCATTCGTCGAATGCTCTACGGCCGCGGGGCGTACCGGCGGCCGAGCAATCAAGGTCCGCCAATCCGTCATTGTACGCCCATTCGGTGGATAGGTCAACTTCGGCTCGAGCGTGATCCTGATACAATATACAGAAGGGAAGGGAGGACAAATCCGTATGACTATCACATTGCAGTTGCCGCCGGAGCTCGCCGAACGACTCATCGCGGACGCGGCACGGCGCCGACAGTCGGTCGAAGAGTACATTCTGGCGCTCGTGGCCCGGACAGGGCAGAGCGACGGCGACTCGGAGAGCGACGGCAATTGCCCACCGGTTGAACCTGCTGCCGGTAAGGCGCCGGGTTGGGACGAGGTAATTCGAAGGCTGGAGACCGGATATGAGCCGAGTGGCGAAGAACGTCGGAGAGTAATTCTGGAGCTCATCCAGAGCGTTCATACCGGCGTCTCGCTGTCGGACGACGAACTGAGCCGCGAGACGATGTACGACGACCGATGATAATAGGGGTCGACACAGCGATTCTCGTCCGGGTGGTGAACCTGGACGATATCCAGCATAGAACGGCGGCCGCGGCTCTGAATTTGCTTTGCGACCGGGGTGAGAACGTCGTGATTGATCCGCATCAATTCCAAGTTTAGTCCACGGCGCTTCGAACTCTTGCGCCTGGGGAAATAGGTGATGAAATTCCGTTGTGCACGCATTATGCACCCACTCCCCGCCATCGGCGGTTCCGATGAAGTAGGTGTGGTCGTCCTCAACAGTCAGATTATAGACCGCGACGCCCTCTTCGACGTGCCGGCTCGTTACGGCCTGCACGTCCAGCGTCTCACCAACCCGACTGACGACCTGCTGTCCCCCACGCAGATCGCCCATCGCGACCATCTTCCCGCCGGGAGTGAAGAAGAGATGTTCAGGTGTGCCGGTAAGACTCTGCGCCGTCTTCCCGGTCTTCGCGTCGACCAGCTTGATCGTGACCAGCTCCGTCGCCGTGTGCTTGAGAACCTCCAGAACCGGCTTCAGTTCTGTCTTGCCGGTCAGCGGATTGCGGGTCCAGACCTTCTCTCCTTTCTTAACCTTCTCAATCGGCTCCGGGCCATGCTCTGTCTGGACGATGGTTCCGGCCACGAAGCAGCCGCCCTCAGTCAGACACTGCATCCCTTCCTCGCCGAGCGTGCCGGCCTCCTCCACTTCTCCTACGCCATCCACCATCATGGCGGCGTTGGCTACCGAACCGGCGCAGTCGACGGCGGCTCTCGCCGACGTATCCCGGCCCGCATGAGGCGCAAAGGAATGAGCCCCAGGGACAGAGTCCTGGGATCTCGGCCGGCCTCTTCCTTCGACGGCATCTTATCTTGAGATAACTTTGCCCATCTTCCGGAGTCATGGCGACGCTCACCTGCGGGCGTTCACACGAATTACGGTTGGCGCCTTAGGAAGGGGAGCCGCGCGCGCATAAGGAAGGGACCGGTAGCTCAAGCGGTCCCCGCTGAGTTGCCGCCAGCCCTCAAACCTTGTGGTCGATCAAGCTAAGCAACTGCTCCATCGTTACTGACGAAGGGTCAATCCCTACCAGTCGGGTCACAACTTCACTTAGTTGGCGAAATACGCGACGCGACGAACCTGCCTCGCCGTGAGCCGCGCAATTGAACTGCAGAACGCCCGAACCCAGCGGAGCATCCAAATTGCCCTGGATCGCTCCGTCGAAGACGCTATCGGCGTACTCGCTGGGCAGGCCCCGCCGCACCGTATCAGTAATAGTACCGGGAATCACGCCCTGCAGTACATCGAGGTTCCCAGTCGAAATCATGACCTGGATCGTCATGGCGCCGGAGAGGTCCGGGACGAACTCCGCGCCAAGCAGCCCGTAGGGGCAGTACGCCCCTCTAGGTGCGAACGCTTCTATTGCGGCCCGCCGCGCTGACGCCTGTGCGGTGCCAACGACGGGAACTTTCCGCTCTAACACCTCGTTCGCCGTGTAGGAGCAATCCGGCAGCGCTTGCAGCCAGACGCGGGCTCGACCCATCGGGGCTATCCGCAGATCGATCATCGGGAGAGGCCCCAGGCATTGCGCCAGACATCGCCGAAGCTCGCGGGATTCGCTGCGATGACATCCGGGTGGTAGACGCTGAACCGAGAGACATCGTATTTAGCGAGAGCCGCTTCGTGGGCATCTTCGTAGACCATCCCCCCCTTCATCAGAGTAGACTCAGCGAGTTCATGCATATAGAAGCTAAGGTCCGCCCCGGAAACACGCTCGCCGGCCTCCATCGCCGCTTGTAAGCGGGCGATCATTGCCTCGTTTTCAGGGAAGGAACCGAACTGAGCCAAATGCGCTTTTACGATGTCGAGGCCCTTCTGGGAAACAGTGGCTGACTTTCCTTCCAGTATACCAAGCGATGGAGCCGGGGCGTCCGCTCCCCCTCCTTCCTCCAGGCAGTCGACTCCCTCCTCACCGAGCTTACCGGCCTCCTCCACTTCCCCTACGCCATCCACCATCATGGCGGCGTTGGCTGCCGATCCCGCGCAGTCCACGGCGGCTCTGGCCAGATCCTCTCCCGAGGCCTTTCCGACGCTGTACTGCCCGTAGACGTGAACGAGATTG
>DASRZA010000242.1:0-16736 GCA_035686845.1 Armatimonadota bacterium
CAGCCATGCGCCATCCGGGGAGAGGGCAAGCCGAGTAGCGTCGTCCACACCGTGACCGAGAGAGTACCTCGCGGAGATTCGCCTGCCGTAGAGGTCATACTCCGCGGCCCACGGGCCTGAGTCACCCCTACTGACGACCACGATCCGATCTTTCGAGGCCCACGCGTACCAGCCCTTCGGAACCGGGAGTTCGATGATCCTTCCCGAGGCGCTCCGGGCGACCAGGAACCAGACTCCAAGGGCAGCAGCCAGGACCATTACTGAAAAGCCAAGCCACAGGTGTTTCATTCAGTTACTCCCCGATTGGTCGGGCCCATCGCGTCTCACGAATGGGCGCGCCCAGCTCTGCGTCGTCGAGCCTCGAACGCAGGGTCGATTTCGCCCTTCGACGTACGTTCACCACAAGGCCGTACGCTGTCCATCGAAGAGCATCATCCGTCCCTCTATGACCTTGAGTCGCGCACGTACCAGTTTGGCCCGACCTTCTGAGGGATCTCCATGTCATACACCATCGCGTCGCAATCCGTTGAAGCATGGAATGGCGAAGAGAATGCGGGAAGGTTGAGGTCCAGTTCGTTCTGACAACCTTTCCAGTCCAGCGGCTCTCGGGAATAGAGATATCCCTCGATCCAATCATCCTCGCCACCCACGCTGCAGCGAAGAACGACAGCGTCAACGTTAAGAATGCCAACCCGATGGACATAATACGCCGCATAAGCATCTCTCTGAGCCCGATGGTTTATTGGACCCGGCCAGGCGCCGGGCCGATTTCCGCTGATCATGCGTTTTTTTTATCATGCGTGTTTGACTTTCAGCATCGGCTCCGGCCCAAGCACCTGTCCAGTAGCAAGGCCGAGAACGCGCGCCCTTTTGTCGTACACCACCAGGAAGTCTATGTCAGGGTTTGGGCCGGGGCCGATGACATAACTCGTGACCGAGTAGCTCTCGTAGAAATCACCGAAGCCGCCCGGTGGAATGGTGGTCTTGATGCCAAAGTCCGGCAAGTCGACGGTGGTCGTTTGGTAGTACGGTCGCCCAAGTCTCGGTACAACGGCCGCCCGCAGCATCCCGGGACGCACATCCAGGAGCAACCTGAGGAGCCCCTCGTCATACCGCTGCTGTCCCTGGAGATTCCAGTTCCACCACAGCAGAGCTCCGATAGCCACAACGCATCCGAGATCAGCGTCGCCGCCACCCACCGCGCTACTGGCGGGGGATTCTGCATATCGCTTCTGTGCAGCATCTCGCCTCCCATTCTGGATCTGGTAGTGATTGCCAGACCAACTTTAGTGACACTCCGTAAACTCGCCCGTTCTCCGGGGATTCCCTATGTCAGCGGTCCGGGGCGGCCAGGGTGCGGGTCGGGGCCTTCCCCGCTCCGTCCACCGCGCCCCGGCGGCCGGCACGCGTCATAGAAGAGGTGGGTGATGATGCCGACCACGTTCTGGACGGCCGCTGCTTCATCAGCCGCGCCCGGGATGAACGTGATGCCCATGCCATCATACAGAGTTGTCCCGCGGCCCAGCCCAGGGAATCCAGGCCGACAACCGGCGCTCAACGGGCGGACTCCGAAGGTAAGTGCAATGTCCTCGTCACACGGCCAGTGTAGCCATCCACCACATCCACGCAGTCGGACTTCACCCATACGACCAGGATATGTCGCCCGTCTGCGCACGGCACGACCCACACGACCCCACTCCCGCCCTGCCAGTGAAGCCGCCTTAGGGTCCCGTCGCGCTGAACGGCCCACGCGCTGATGGGCGCGAAGGATCTGTCATTCCCAAGCACAACCGGTTCGGCGCCTGCGTAGCAGGAAAGGCCCGACGGGCGCGGTGCTGGCGCGACCTCGCTGTTGTGCCAACCGGGTGCCTGTCGCGTGGCGATGCCTATAGTGCTGTCATGGGTCCAGACAGCGCTTTGATCATTAACCGAGCAAAGATATGCGTGAGCCGGTAAGGGTGGTCCCACGGACCCCCGCGTTCGTCCATCCGTCTCGATGGCCTGGAGCGGCGCGGTCCGCCGCGTCGAGGCGCGGCACCACACTTCCCCGTCGCGCGATGGCCGCGCGGATACTTGCGGCACGAGCGTAGTGTTGGAGAAAAGCGTGTGTGCATGCCCTTTCATGTCCACCCGCACCAGTCGTTCTGACGGTCCGGCGCCTCGGTTCGACGCAAGCACCACGTACCTCCCATCCCGAGTCCACGCGGCCGCAACCGCGTGTGCCTTAATGCTCCAGATCGCGCGCAGAGAAGGCGCGAGCCGGCAGACGGTCCGAGAACCCCCTTTTCTCTCCTCATAGATCAGGACAGCCTTGCCGTCCGGACGCCAGGCGAGCGCGTAGCATACCCCGATCGGCACGCTGCCACCCTGGCGGCCCGACCTGAGATCGAGGCTAACTAACCAACGTCGCTGAACGCCCGGGACGTCCAGCTCTCGGACCAGGAGCAGGAAATGCCCGTCGGGCGAAATGGGCTGCCACATCGGAGGGTTCGCCTCCGTCTCGCGTAGTCGAGCGTTGTGCGAGCGCGCCGCGGTCTGCCCTCCTCCAGGTGGGGCCAGGTTCATGAGCAGCGCGGCGAACAGAGCGCGCCTGAGCACAATACGTACGCCCGCGATCGCCCACATCCATCCACGGCGCGGAGGATCACGTACAACAGTCTGTGTTCCCATCGGCATCCATCCCTTTCGCGCCCGCGCCACGGACGCTCAAGTGGTCCGTGGCGCACCTCTCCTGACGCAGCCCGTCGTTCGAGCAGCTTAACCCATCCGGCGCTGCGGTATTCGAAACTGAATGATCCGCATTTTCCCCCGGCTCCAGATCGCAGCACGAACTGCCGTCGGGTTCATGAAGGTGACCGTACCGATGGCCTGATCAAGATCATTGATGCGCATCACAACTGATACCGGCGCTCCTCGGGGCTGGAGAAGCATAGTCGTCCGGCCGGCATGCCAGATGAAGGTCCGGCCGTTGACGCCGCCGAAGTCCCCGGAATCTCCGCAGACGGTTCCGTTTCTTGACACGCCTATCGCCGCCGAAGATCCGCCGGCAGGCCCGATTGCCGCCATCTTCCCGTCCCGCCAGACGAAGGCCCGCAAAACTCCTCCTCGCGTTTCGGCGTATCCCACGACAACCCCGCTGTCATTCAGGGAGTATGCCTGCGAGGTGTCACCGCCAAAGGTTCCCAGATCTCTCATCCGCCCCGCCCGATCCCACAGTACGGCTCGTCTCCGACCTTTCTTGTCAGCCACCCAACCTGCAACCTGTCCACGATTGTTGACCGCGCTCGCCGACGAATCCCGGTCCGCTGGCCCGAGTGCGATCACCCTCCCACCGCTCCACAATGTCGCACGGCTTTCGGATCCCAGGGGACCGAACTTAGACTCGCCCGCGATTTCCCCGGAGTCGTTGATCGAGCCGGCCACTGTTTGCTCCGCTCCGGGCAGCCCGGGGAGGAGCCGGGTTTTTCCGGCAGCCCAGACAAAAGCGTGCGCTCCGGAACTGGCGCCCACAACCTGTCCCGCGTCGTTAATATCCGCCGCGAGAAGAACCTCTCCGGGAGGTCCCGTGATCGGCGTGAATTGCCCTCCCGAAACAACGCCATAGTGCTCTGGGCCATCGGGGATCGGGGGTGGCGCCGTTAGATACATAATGAGGGCCTGGCCTCTCCTGTTCAATGCGAGGCCCATGCTGATGAACGGCGGTTGTTTCACAGGCTTGATTCGGGAGGCTCGGACGCCAGCATCGCCACCTGCCCGTTTACCGGCGGCCGCGACGGGAGGATGTTGGGTTCGGGGTGGCGCGCTCGAGCGCCCCGGCAGAGCGCCGCTGCCCAGCGCGGCTGAACATCCCACGGCTGCAATCAAAAACCCTCCGATACTCCAGCTTCGCCGAAAATCCATCTGCCTGCCTCCTGGCGCCGAATGGGCACGACCCTCCCGGCAAGACCGTCGGCGCCGATGTCCGGGCGGGGTTAAAGGCGTCGACTCGCTGACAGCGCGGTGGAAATAATCCGTCGCCGCTCCCGGGTCTTTCTTCGCGGTCCGGTTTCCGACTCGATCGTACAAGATAGGTCGTGACTTAACGATGCGCACCGACGCCCTGCGTCTTCCTGCCGTTCCCGCACAGCCTCCGACTCTACCGGTCCACCGCGACCAGGGTGATGGTCGCGGTTTCTGTACAGGCTCTAACGACTCCTTTACGCCCGAAGGACGGGGCGCGGGGCGCGAGGCCAGATGCTCCCCCGTTATCGGGGGTTGGGGGGCCGGCGAGATGCTCCCCCGTTATCGGGGGTTGGGGGCATCCGGGTTCCCGCAGGCTCTAAAGCTCGGTCGTCCCTTCACGACTTCCGGGATGGCCAATGCGCTGCCCCGTTCTTCCAGGGCTAAAGCCCTTCGCTATATTCGGTCGTCCTTTCAGGACTTCGGCGGCCGGCCAATAGCGTGACTCATCCTTCGTCCTTCATCCTTTACCGCGCATCCAGTCAGGAGGCGCACTCTCCCTGACCGGTTTGCACGGAGAATGGCTCGTCGGATCCATGGTCACGGAAGAAGTTCGATTCCTCACCCGGCTTCACTTCCATCACAGTGAGGTCGGTGATGTGCGCGGCGAGCCAATCCGAATCGGCGCGGCCCAGGAAGGTCTCCAACTCCTCATCTTCGTTCCGGTTGGCCTGATAGATCTCGATTAAGCGGAGGGCCACTGCGGGAACGCGGTGGGCAGGCACGCGAGCAACCGGCTGCGCGATACGCGTGTCTTCCCCTGTCGCTCCGCCGACGAAAAGCTGATATACCGGCGCCCGACGCCCGGCAACCGTCGCGGCCGCGCCCTGGAACCCGATGGCGGCCAGGCGGTGCTGGCTGCATCCGTTCGGGCAGCCGCTGACTTTGACCGCAGCCCGGGCAGCGGCAGTGTCGGCGCCCGCGGATTCCAGCGCCTTCGACAGCTCGACTGCCATGTCGGCAGTCCTCGTGATGGCGAGACGGCACGTCCGCGCGCCGGGACACGACGTCACATCCGGGAGGCCTGCCGGACCGCCCAGGCCGGCGAGATTCAGCGCGGTATAGAAGCGCGTTAGCCGTGACGAGTGAACCCACGGGATCACCAGGTTCTGGTGAAGGTCGATGCGGAGGGTTCCGTTACCATGTTCCTCGGCCAGCGCCGACAGAAACCGGCACTCTGCGGCGGTTAGATTGCCGCGGGGAATACGGATGGTCAGGGCGTAATACCCTTTCTGCTTCTGAGCCCTCGCGTTGGCGCGAATCCACGCGTCGATGTGGGGGATTCGATCGATGAACTCGTAGCCGGAGCACGCGTCGTATGGCTCTGCCGGTTCGGGCTCGGGATCATCCGGCCACGCGTCCGTTCCGGATGACGGAATGGAGCTTGCCTGTTCGTCGATGAGAGACTCTACCGTTTCCATTCCCAGGCGGCGCACCAGGAATTTCAGACGGGCGCGCTGTCGATTTTTTCGCTCCCCATGCTCGTGCAGGACCTGCAGCACCGCCTCACAGGTCGCCAGCAGTCGATCCTCGTTGACTCCGTCGGCCAGCGGGTGCGATATCTCTGGCGTGGACCCAAGACCACCGCCGACGCGCAACTTAAATCGTGGGCTGCCGTCTGACGTCGGCGCCGCCACAATGCCGATATCGCTGATCGCCGCCAGCGCGCAGTCCCGAGAACAGCCGGAAAGGGCGATCTTGACCTTGCGCGGCAGGCTGTCGTTGAGTGGATGACGGAGAAAGTAGCGCGCGATCCCCTGGCCGTACGGTGTGACGTCGACGATCTCCTGCGGACAGACGCCGGCGAGCGGGCAGCCGACAACATTGCGAACGGCATTGCCGCAGGCCTCCCGCGTGGTCAGATCTACCCGGGCCAGCTCCGCCACGAGCTCCGGGCAGCGGGAGAAGGTCACAAAATGAAGCTCAATAGCCTGCCGCGTCGTGAGGTGAACGTGGCCGTCGCCGAACTTCTCAGAAAGCGTTCCGAGCCGCTGAAGCTGGAGCGCCGTTAGCCGTCCCAGCGGCGCTTTGACGCGTACCATGATGACGCCATCCTGACGCTGTTCATAGGCGCCGCGCCGGAGCCGCAGTGGGCGAAACTCATCCTCCGACAGCGATCCTTCCGCATGGCGGCTGAAAGCTTCTCGCAGGCTGAGGGCATCTCGCCACAGATCTGGTGAGACATCCGAGGGTTTCCGCCAGAAGAGCGTCCCCTCCGTTTCTTCCTCCGTAATTCCCTTGGATTGATTCATAGGTCATCCCCATCCGCATGGGCGGACGCTCCGCGAGGAATTGTTACCAGCGCGGACGTGCGCGTGCCTCTGGCGCCTCTATGTTCCAAAGGATACAGGGGATGCGGCGGCTTCGACATCCGTTAAATGGCCGATTGAGGGCCCGCACGCCGGTCAGCCAAATATACCGCGGGCGTAAGCAAAGCTGCGCCGGTGGGCTTCCACGACTCCAAGGGTAACCGGCGTGGACTCTTCAACGGCCTGTTCCATCACCAGGTGCGGTTTTCCGTGTTCCTTCACGCGCTGCGCGAGGAGATGGTAGTCGATATCGCCATCACCAAACGCTTCGGTCCAGACGCCGGCGGCGGATTGGCGCAGGTGCAGCTCGACCACGCGCGACCCGTAGAGGGTAAGCACGTCGAACAGGGCCACCGAGGAATTCCCCGATCCGCGGTAGATCCAGTGCGCATCCAGGCAGAGCGAGACATGCCCGGGGTCGGTTCCAAGCATCATGTGATGGAACTCGCGGGCGGCGCTCCGCAGTTCGGCATCGTGGTTGTGGTAAGCCAGAACCATATCCAGCGCCTTTATCTCCCGGCCTAACCGGGCAAGCGCCTCCGCCTGGATGCAGAGCTGAGCATCATTCTTGTCCGCGGGCCCGCCCCACTGAAGGGGCGCCGGATTGACCACGACAATCCGTGTGCCCACTGAACGCGCCGTCGCCGCCACGGCAAGCACGCGGGAGATATTTTCATCCACCTTTTCGGGATCGTGCAGCGTGGCGCCGCTGTAGAGGGAGCGCATCTCCAGGCCGTGTCTTCTGAGCAGCCCCGCCGTTTGCTCGAGCTCCTCTGGCGTTGTGAAGGCGCCCTCATAACCATCGGCGCCGCTCGCGGCCACGGCAGCCAGGCCGGCGTCCAGATCGGCCTCGAAGCTCCGTCCTTCCCGGCGGTAGAAGGTCGACCAGGGGTAACTATTGGTCGCAATATGAAGATTCTGCATGGTGGTCTCTCCTATGGTCCCGCCTACACCGCCGCGTGGTGGGTGTCGCGCAAATTGCACAGATTCCGCGGCCGGTTGGAGGGTCTCGCGTAAATCGCGCAAAGGATTGTGCTCCTACAGGATGCCGCAAGGTGTCGCGCAAATCGCACAAAGGATTGTGCTTCTATACGTGGTCCTGCGACTCCGCTACTCACACACCCACACTCCCACACACTCACAAATTGTGCTCCTACACACGGTTCCCAGACCGGAGGTTGCGGTAGGTTGCTATGACTCGTTCACCAGCCTCCGGGCGATGGAGTCCCACTCAGTCAGTCGCTGCGGCTCATAGCGCACTGTGCTGATGTCCTTCAAGATCAGCTCCAAGGGGCAGCCGTGCTCCTTACAGACACGGATCGTCTCCCGCAGGTCCTCCTCCACTGCGGACGGGCTGAACCGATCCGTGGCGAGCAGAGCCGGAGAGGGCTTGCGAGAGAAGACGTAATCCGGCCCTATCTGCCGCGCGCCCCTCTCCTGGTTAACCCAGGGGCTCATGGAGATCTTCCGGACGTTTGGAATCTTCCGCACCAGGTCGATCCGGTCGTCAAGCGGGTCACAGCATCCATAATAGCCCAGTCCAAACCGGGAGTAGATCCGCTGCATGTAGGGAACTTCGAACTCATCGAACATCGCGGGTGAGACCGATGAGAAGATCTGCGCCATCCCGAAGGTCCAGAGGTCCTGTGTGCGGTGGCGCTCCGGGTCGAAACCCGGCGCCGGCAGCTCGTCCGTCCAGGCGCCGGTGCAGTGGACTTCGTTCTGCCCATGTCCCAGCAATCCCTGCTCCTCCGCGGATTCGAGCATGGCAAGATAAGCGTCCACCAGCCTTTCCACAAGCCGGTGCATGAACTCCGGCCGGTCACTCAGATCGAAGAGCGTCCCCTCCACGCCGCACCACTGCACGATGGTGTCCCACGGCCCGAGCCAGGGGAGCATACCCTGCATCCGGACGTTGAGGACGTCGTCGAAGATCTCGTGAGCCGCTTCTTCGCACTCCGCCGTGGCCGAGGTGTCCAGCGACACTTCGGGCGCGTGAATCTTCTCAATGTCGGCATCCGTCTTGATCTGTTCGACGTAATAGTGGCCGACCACGTCGTTACCGATATCCAGGGCCGACGTCCGCTCCTGCACCTCAATGCCATAGCCCGAGTTGCGAATCACTTTTGAGACGACAATCTCCGGCTGGATGGCCAGGTCCCCGGGAGCATGTTTCCAGCGGTAGAGGGACCGCCGGAGCTGTGTCTCGAGCGCCCGGCAGAAGGGATGCTCGCATTGGAGCGTGAGCTCCCCGTTTATTTCCATCTCATTCCAGGGCATCTGGTCGATGATCACCATCGGCCGGACCGGCTTCAGGCTGTTCAGGGCCTTCCAGAGCCCAATGATCTCCTGCTGTTCTGGCAGCCGGGCAATCTCAGCGAGCTCGTCTCCCAGGCGCCGCAGCGCGTCTCGATCTGACGCAGTGACCTGCATCGTCCTCTCCCCTCATCCCGGAATACGTCCATCCGGTTCACTACCCGTCTCTACATCCGCAAGCGGAGCGCAGGCGCTCTCCTCAAAAACGGAGTAGGCCCATTCGTCCCACTCCGGTTCGACGCCGATGCCATTGAGGTCGTTGTAGCTGGTGGCGATGAAGCCGCCCCGAAACAGATCCACCAGACGCCGGGCACTGGATTCAATGCGCGCCCGGTCTCCGGTAGGCAGCGCCTGCTGGATGTCCACCGGCGAGTAGAGGCACACCTTGCGCTCACGAAGCCGGACAGCGAGATCATCCAGGCCATAGAGCGCCGGCTGGTCGAACTGAAAGGCGTTGACGCCCACTTCCGCCAGGTCGTCCAGAATATCCCAGTTGCAGCCGCAGGAGTGCATGAGGACGTGCATCCCGCTGGCATGGGCAGCGCCGCAGAGCCGGGCGAAGAGCGGTCTGAAGATCTCCCTCCACATTGAAGGGTGGATCAGGAGCCGATCCTGGACGCCCCAGTCTTCGCAGAACATCACGCCATCGGCGCCGGCCGAAGCCCAACAAGCGATCATCTGTTCCAGGAGGGTGGTGACCCGATCGTGGAGCTCATCCACCCGCTCCCGCTCCAGGACCAGGTCGCCAAAGTAGACTTCCATCTTGCGCAGGCAACGGCAGATAGCGAACGGAAAGCCCGGCAGCCAGCCCACCCGGTAGCGATCCGATTCGGCCGCGAAGACCCGGGCGGCGTCTTCGTAGCGGGCCGGGTTCGCCATGTCGGGAAGCTGGTAGTCGTCGAGCATCTCCCATTCAGTCAGCGCCGGCCGGAATATCTCGCCCCTGGTTCCCATGTTTACCACGCGATGCCAGATATTGCCCCACTCGTCGTCGAAATACTGGACGTTTCCCTTCGTCCAGCGGCGCTGGGTCCACGCCGTCGATTTGCCAATGCCAGCGCTGCAGAAGTCGTTTAAGCGGCCGCCGCCAAAACTCATACCGATGCGCGGCGGGTCCCCGTATTCCAGATTCCGCCGGATGATTTCTCGTGATGTCATGACAGCCTCATCCTCTCGATGTTATCCATCGAGATTTGTCTGGCGCGGCGTTGAGGTGTCTTATCCATCGACCGCTCGCGCCGCGTACTCTCGGAGCAGATCCAGGTAAAGACGGTAATCCTCGATGGAAACGGCCGGCGGGGTCTGGTGATCGACTGACGGGATAAACCGACCGCTCTTCATCACCGGCATCAACCGCTCGAATTCGGCGCGCAGCGCGGCCTCGCCCCGGTGCATGACCGTCTTATCGAAGCCGCCAATCATGATCCAGTCCGGATGGCGCTGCCGCAGCCGGTTAACATCGACGCCGGCCATCCTCTCCAGCGGTAAGATCCCTCGAACGTCCACCGACTCCAGCCAGGGAACGAGCGGCTCGATATCGCCATCACTATCGACGAGCGGCGTTATCCCACGGGCATTGAGCTCGGGTATGATCTGCCGGTAGTACGGCGCCATGAAAGCGTCGAACTGCTCCCGCGAGATCATCGTGCCGTGGTTATAGGACATATCTTCCGCGAAGGTCATGAAATCGGGCGTGGCGATCCCGTCCAGCGCCCGCAGACAGCGGATCTGATACTCCACCTGGTCCTGGTTGATTCGGCGCATCAGATCGGGCCGGTCATAAAAGGCGAGCAGGTGCGGCTCAATACCAAAGAGCACCCGCGGCCACCAGAAGAAGCCTTCGAGAGTGATCCAGAACACGCACCCGCCCTCCACGTGGACAGCGGCCCGCCGGCGCCATAGATCCCAATCAACCGGCGGAGGATCGGGATAAAGGTATGGCCTGAGACGATCGTAGCTGTCGTCATCCGTAATCCAGTGGTCGCCCCCTTGCCGTCGGGCGCCGGGGGCCATCTGGGGGAACCAGAGCTGGTAGTCAAGATCGAGGTCGAAGAATCGCTTCACACCCGGCCCATCGGCTTCGGGAGGCAGGCCTTCCGTGCGCCAGCGGTTCAGGGTCAGATGCCACCACATAGCCCACTCAACGACCGGCAGCCGATCCGCCGGCTTTTCGCCGGCCAACACCTTTCGAAAGCGGGATTGGGTGGTCTCTGGCGGCATCGTCTCTTCCCTGGTTACGGCCACAGCCTCATCAGCTCATTAATCTCCCCGGAGGCGCCCGCTGGTAAAGGCGCCAGCGCGCTGTAGGGCAAAACTTCAGTAACTGCCAAGCTCCCGCGCCAGGTCGGTGATCCGGCGGAAATTCTCCAGCGAAACGGCTGATGGAACGGAATGGTCCGAGGAGAAGATATATCCACCGGCTTCCTTGAGCGCGGGCACGGTTTTTCTCATCTCGGCCTCGATGGCGTCAACATCGTCCCAGAGCACGGCATTGATCCCCCCATGCAGCACCAGCCGGTCTCCGAACTGCCGTTTGATTTTCACCGGGTCAAGCCCGGACTTCACCTCCAGCGGGTTGAGCGCGTCTATCCCAATCTCGACCAGCTCAGGAATAAAAGGCTCGATATTGCCGCATGAATGGAGATGCGCCTTCACTCCTCTGGCATGCGCCCATTCCACGGCGCGCCGCTGGACCGGTTTGAGCAGGTCGCGGTAGGTTTGGAGTGAAAAGAACTGGTTCTCTTTATAACCCATGTCATCGGGCCAGAAGACGCTGTCAAATTCGTACCCGGCATCCCACACCGCATCCAGCAGCGCCAGATCTACGTCGAGGAAATGGTTGAATATCTCCTGACACCATTCGGGGTCTTCGAGGAGCGCTACCAGCAGCCGCTCGGTACCCACGGTCCAGGAATGGGTTACGTCGAAGCCGAACCAGAGCCCGGCCTGGATCCAATAACCATCCTCGCTCCATTGGCGGTAATGGTTTTTGAGGTGATCCCAGGGGATGCGGTCGAGGGAGGGTGTCATGCGTTTACGAGCCTCAGCCCAGGAGTCACGGTCCACGATGGTGAAGTCGAGGAACTCGGGCACGCCGCCCGCGTGCTTCCAATCCTTCAAAGTCGCGCCCCAGGCAGAGGTGTGGATACGATACTCCGGGGTTTCCTCAAGCGTCTTCACCGGGTAGCGAGGGCTGTTGTCGACATTAATATGAGCGACGCGGTCCAGGTCGAAGTAATCGATGAAGCTTACATTCTCGGGCAGACCCTCCGAATGCCACCGCTGAATCGTCGCGCCCCACGGATCATCGATGATCGGGATGCGGTCGGCCTCCCGGTGCTGAAACATGCGGCTGAACCGTTCATGGCTGGTCATCATGGTGGGGCCGCTCCTCAATGCGGCCGGTATCGCTCCCCGGAGGCGCTCAAACACTGCCCGGGCCGCGAGTGCGCCTATCTTTAGGTAGTCCTAATTCAGTATACATATATAGACTAATTCTTTTGAGCGAACTTCCCCACCATTTTCTATTTGAGATAAATTCTCTGCGACTCGTACCCCGCGCCCTCTTCTGGTCGTCTGTGTTCTTGCCTACCTGACGAACAGGGCGCCGCTCGTGCCAACCTGGAAGTTATCCGGCCAAACTGTCGCCTGGTTATAGGACGCCACGGTGAAGTTGGCCCCTGTCAGAATTGCTCGTCTGAGGTTCGCCCCTAATAGGTTCGCCTCTCTGAGATTTGCGCGCGTGAGGTTCGCGTCTTTGAGGTTTGCCCCCGTGAGGTTTGCCCTTTCAAGGTCCGCGGCTTCGAGATTTGCCCGTTCGAGATTCGCCATTTTGAGGTATGTCCCTCCGAGAGACGCCGCTTCCAGGCGCGCCTCCTGGAGTTTGGCCAGTTGGAGATTTGCTCCCATGAGGTTAGCCCTTAGAAGGTTTGCGCTTTCCAGGTTTGCGCCTTCCAGGTTTGCCAGTCTGAGGCATGCCTCGTCGAGAGTCGCCCCTTCAAGTTGCGCGTCCTGGAGTTTGGCCAGCTGTAGGTTTGCACGTGTGAGGATCGCCTCTTTGAGGTTTGCGTCTTTGAGGTTGGCCCCGGTCAGGTTTGCGTCTTTCAGGTTTGCTCCTCGGAGGTTTGCCCTTTCGAGGTTTGCTCCGGCGAGGTTCGCCCCCGAGAGGTCCGCCCCTTCGAGGGGCTCGCCCGCGAGGTCTGCGCCAGCGAGGTCTGTCAGCACGCCCGGATTATTGACTCGCCACCCATTCCACAAGCCAATTCGCGAGTTATTCCAGGCGCCGATGCGCCACGTTCGCGTCGCGCCCTTGAGTCGCTTGAGCTGTTCCTGGTTAGCCATGGTTCGTCCCAGGATACGGGCGAGTCTTATCAGCTTCCCTTTTTCGCAGCACGATTGGTTCGACCTTCCGCGCCACCGGCAGGGCGCATTCACTACCAGGATCATTGTTGCACAGGCAGAAAAGCCTTCGCCACCGATGATCAGTCGCGCGCCTCCGCGCCTGTGCGGCGGGGCGGCATGCAGACATCGATGCATGCGCCATCAGCTATATTGGAACTGCGGGCCGAAAAAACATGGGTATGGGGTGTCACATTAAGGAGCGGCGTGTGAAAGAGAGACTCTCCCGCAGTACACCATGTCCGCGCGCCCGGTGCGTGTTGATCGCAGCGCGGTGTCTCCCCGTCTTTCTCCTGCTCCTCGTCCCGCGGACGGCTATCGCAGGCCGGTCTGACCGCGGACCCTACAGCACGCTGCTCGAACACGGCGACTATCTCGCAGCGCTGGATGCGCTCCGGAGGGGTCACGGGTCGAGCTATGCGCCGCCCGGCCAGAGCGAAAGACGACGCCTTCAGAACCTGGCTGAGGTTTACCAGGCGGTCGGGGACGCCGCGCCGGCTGACCCGGTCACATCAGGAGCGGCTGGGGCGACCACGCAAAGAACAATCGTCATCCCCTCGCCAGCCCAGGACGCTCCTGTAATCCGCACACCACTCCGCGTGCTGAGAGACCACACCAACATCATAGCCTCGGTTGCATTCTCTCCGAACGGCGCCTGGTTGGCGGCGGGAAGCACGGATGGTACCGTTCTGGTGTGGAACACGAGCGGTTGGACGGTCCTGCGCACACTGCAGCGGCAAGGCGGTGAGGTGTTATTCAGTCCCAGCGGCAGTTATCTGTTGACCCAGGGCACGACACTTTGGCCCGGGGGTCAACCCATCTACGACGGGGAGATCTGGAGCACGCTCTCCTGGAATCGCATTGGAACTGTTCCCCGGCTGGGTTGGTCGTCACGGTTCGCCTTCTCCGGCGACGGCCGGCTCCTTGTCGGCGACGGGTTCGACTCGAAGAGTGAAACGAAGCTTGTGGTCTGGGACATGCGGTCCCACAGAATTCTCAAAGAGATCGGCGAGGGGGTGAGATTTCTCGGTCTCTCCCGGGACGGGAGTACCATAGCGGCCAGCAGCGGCCGCTCGGTTGGTCTCTGGGACGTGGCGAGCGGGCGCCGCACAACGACTCTCCCCGGGGAGTTCTCCGCCAACGAAGCTGCTTTCTCCCCGGACGGACAACTGGTTGCCATCGCCGACGGCTCAAGTCTGAACGTCGGCATCTGGGACACGCGCACCGGCAAACTCCAGCGCATGCTCGTTGGACACACTAACGCCGTCGAAGCTGTAGCGTTCTCGCCCGATGGAAAGACCCTTGCCAGCGCGAGCCAGGACCGTACGGCGCGGTTGTGGGACGTACGGACCGGGAGGCTGATCGTGACTTTCGACGATGTAGAGGAGCGCGTAGAGGCCCTGGCCTTTTCACCCGATGGCCGGCTTCTTGCAACGGGCGATTGTTATGCGAAAGTCAAGATCTGGCAATTGCCGATGCGATCCGTCGGCAGGGTCACCGGTACGGATGACGGGACGTCAGCCGCCAGCGCCAGAGGGTCATTCGCACGTGGTTGCTGCCAACCGCGATAAGATGGCCGTCCGGAGAGAAGTACACCAGGCGGACCGGAGGACCGGGGCCGGCGAAAGTAACGATTCGTTGGCCCGTGAGAACATCCCAGAGCTGGACCGTGCCGTTCTCCGCGCCGATAGCCAGGGTACGGTCGCTCCGCGAGAAGGCGGCGACTAGATACGGGCCGATGGCGGCGGTCGGGAGGCGTCTACCGGCCCGCCCAAGACCTGCAAAATCCTACAGATCCTCTTTCCTGAGCGTAATCCGCACATGTATCTTCAGGACCGGTTTTAGAGGGCGCAGGACCGCGCGTTGTTGGATCAAGCACGCTCGGACCCGGAGTCCTCTACCTCACGCCCGCTCCTTAACGTATCGCGCCATCGTGCTGCCACGCCCAATACCCCGTACCCCACACATCCAGCCTCCCTGCTGCCCACATCGAAACTATTTGTAGCGAATTTCATAATAGTCGTGGATATCCAGAGGATTTAGCGGTATAGTGGTCAATGGAAGAGTGGTTTCATTTCGCTTTCTCTGACCTCGTGCCTATCGCACCGGCCCCGGTCATCATCGCATCGCACGGTCGAGGAGCGGCCGTCCCCTTTGGACTTTTGCTCCCGCGAACGTCCTGGAAGGCAGGTCATGATGAACCATGATGGCAGCAGCAGCAACCCGCCGCCCCGCGCGCCCGACCGCTCGGCAGGTTTTTCTGGACCAGCCAAAACGGCCCCCTACCCCGCACGACCCCTGGCCCCCGATAACGGGGGAACTGTACGTCGGATTCCGACAGTGGGGGAGCACAAGATTGCCGGCGCGGAGGGAACGCCCTGGCCCAACTTCCTACGCGATGACGCGAGCCCGGGCCGGGCTGCGCGGAAGGAGCGATTCTAATGCGCTCTCACACGGTCTGCGTGGTCCTCGCCGTGGCGATTCTGTCCGCTGTTGGTCTCACCGGCGCGGTCAGCGGATCTTACGCTGCCGCGCCGGCGCCGAACAGTCCCCGGAAGCTGAGGATTCGCTATCTCATCTTCACGGCATCGCCGAAAAAACCGGCGAAACAGACCGGCGCCGCGGCGCCAAAGACGCCCCCCGCGCTGGATGATCTCAACAGCGGGATCGACTTCAAGCTCGGGAAGAATCCCAACGCCCTTCTGAAGCTGCTCGGTAAAGAAGTTCCGGGCTACCGGTTCCATCTCATCCTGACGGGCGCGCTCACTACCGAGTCCGACAAAACGGCTGCTATCGCCGGCGGGCCGGTAAAGGGTGATTCCTACCAGGCGCAGGTCCGCGAATGGCTCACCTTCGACCAGAACGGGCCGACGGACTGGGCGATTCGGGGCAAGGGCACGGTCAAGTTTAACATCCCGGGGACCGCGGGTTCGGAGCGATCCGGCTGGGGCTGGGACGGCCTCCAGCCTCACGTATATATCGATCACACGCAAAGCATCGGCGACGTGGGGCTCCTCTCGGGCGTAATCGTCGTGTACGCTCGCTGCCTTGAATACGATTAACAATCGCGCAGGTCAAGGTAAGAATCGGTGAACGGTTTCCACGCCTCGCCTCTTTTCTTGGAGGATTCAAAATAATTAGCAGCGCGAAGCTTTACGCTGCCGTTCTGGCAGCTTCCCTGGTGGCCCTGCAATGTTCGAGCGCCGCCGCGACAGAATCTACCATCGCCATCACGTCGCCGGCGAATAACGCGACGGTGACCTGCCTGGTTCCGGTCCAGTCGACTGTGACCTACGACAATGGCGATACACAGTAACGAGACGGCAGGCGCCTATTGGACCTATGATGTAGGAGGGCCCGGAACGTGGTACTGGGATACAACTCATTACCCAAGTGGGGCCTATTGGCTTCAGGAGTTCACCTACGTGACTCCAGGAGTAGTAGAGAACCCCAAGCAATATCCGCCTGTCGAGATCTCGTCGGTTATCATTCAAGTGACGGTCAATAACGGATTCGCGGTCATCAATGAGAACGGGACGGACACCTTCGCGAAAGTCGAGGCGCCCACGGCAGGATCCAATTTCAAGTATCAAGGTACCTACACCTTCTCAACGGACAATCAGATCAGTTGGACCCGCTTCGACGCCTGCGAAACCTATGACGTCAATGTAATGTTCCAGCAGGAGGATAATGATGCGCAGTACCCCAGCGCGG
>DASRZA010000243.1:0-42673 GCA_035686845.1 Armatimonadota bacterium
GCCGAGACCGCGTGGAAGGAAGCCGAAGCGCAGCGCGCGGAAGCCGAGACCTCGAGGAAAGAAACGGAAGCGCAGCGCGCGGAAGCCGAGATCGCAAGGAAGGAAGCCGAAGCGCAGCGCGCGGAAGCGCAAACGGAACGCAAAGCCCGGGAGCGGGCGTGGGCGAAGTTGCGGGACCTTGGCATCGATCCCGACACGCTCTGACCCGATAGAGGCTGGAGCACACTCGACGGGGGCGCTGCCTGCAGTTCTGCCTGGTGACGGGCGTTGAGCCCAGGATATCGGCGCCTGTCGACGCCGCACTCGAGCTGCAGTAGCGAGATCCTGACCTGCACCCCTTCTTTGAAAGAATGCCGGAGGTTCACGAATAATCTACAATAATAGGGGTTAGGTGTCAGGTGTTGGGTGTTAGGTGTTGAGTGTTGGGTGTTAGGTGTCTCCGGATACGTGGCTGGTTATGGCGGGGACGCTCAACGATATAGCCCCGGTTTTCCGGGGCGCCGTATCTGTCCGGGAGGGGTTGATGGACGCTCATTTCGAAGCCAGCAGTGGAATTGATAAGGCGCGACAGGCGGCCGCGCACCGGGCCGCGGGCCTGGTAAAGGACGGGATGACCATCGGCCTGGGTTCTGGCCGGGCGTCGGCGGCCGCTATTCGGGAGCTCGGGGAACGGCTTAAACGGGGCGAGCTGAGTTTTACCGGCGTTCCCACTTCAGAGCCGAGCCGCAAACTGGCGCTGGAGCTGGGCATCCGGCTGGTGGAACCGGACGCCGTGGACCGGTTGGATCTCACGCTGGATGGCGCAGACGAATCGGACCGACGCCTGAACGTGATTAAGGGCGGTGGTGGCGCGTTAGTGCGTGAGAAGCTGCTCGCACGCTCATCGGATCGATTGATCCTGATGATTGAAGCGCCGAAACAGGTCGAGCGCCTCGGCGGCTTTCACCTGCCCATCGCCGTGATTCCCTTCGCCTGGAGGAGCACCGCCAAGCGCGCCTTAAAGTATTGTCGCGAAGCCCGGCTGCGAGAGAGGGACGGAAAGACGTTTATCACGGATGATGGCCTCTATATCTTAGACCTGGATACCGGCCCTATCGAAGACCCCGCCCGACTGGAACAGTTGCTGAGCTGCGAGGTCGGCGTCTGCGAGGTTGGACTTTTCATTGGAATGTGCGATCAAATGATTATTGGGCATGAGGACGGCTCGGTGACGGAGCAGCAACGGGAAGCAGGTAACACGCGTGAGCAACAAGAGTAATAGTAAGATCACCAAGGGAGGGCTGGTCGGGCTGCTGGCCGGGGTGGGGTTGGCGACGATCTTTCCTCCGCTGGGGGCGGCGCTGGTCATTGCCGGCGCCATGAGTGGCGCGGCGCTGGGCCACGCTATGCAGGAGGAAGAGGATTCCGAAGAGGGCGAGAAGGGTTCCAGCGCCGAGAAACGGGATGCGGCGGCGCTGCTGAGTGAATTTGAAGAGTGGGACCGCCGTCTTACCGGATCGGCCGACGCCCGGCCGCGGTCGGTGAACCCCCGTCTCCCCATGGGGACGACCGATTCGGCGCGTCCGTCGCCTGGTCCGACGCAAAGTCCGGACGAGCTTGCGCGCCGCCCTGGATACGCGCCGGATTCCCGGCGAACCGGGCCGCGCCGGGCCGAGGTGAGCCTCTATGCCCAGGTTGCGGCGGCGGAACAGCTCCTCGCGGAGGGGCGCTTCTTAGAAGCCATCGACCGGTTCCGGGAGCTGAAGACGCTGCTGCTCCGGGCGGCGAGCGGTGTGGGTCCGTCCGATCGGCAGCGGATCATCGATGGTCTGCGGCAGGCGCTTCACCATTTGGCCGGGGTGCTCATCGAGAACGACTCGCCGGCCGAAGCCGAAGACCTGCTTAAAGAGGCGCTGGAGCTTTCCCCGGGCAGCCGGGATACGCTGCTGCACCTGGCGCGGCTCCAGATCATACTCAACCAGCCTGATAATGCGGAGCCGTACCTGTTGGAAGCGATTTTAGCGCATCCGTCGGACCCGGAACCTTACCGGCTGCTCGGGGACATTTACGTGGAACAGGGGCGCCTGGATGAGGCGCGGACGCTCTTCTGGCAGGCGGTCGAGAGCGCGCAGGATTCGGCGCTCACCATTGAGATGTTGGAACGAATCAGCGGCCTGGATCCTGCGGACGCGACGCCGCTCATCGAGCTGGGCCGGGCGCAGGCGCAGGAGGGCAACTGGGAAGAGGCGCGGCGGGCTTACGGGCAGGCGCTGAGCCGGGCGCCGGACGATGCGGCTGTTCAGCGGCGGTGTGGAGCGATTGCGCTTAAACTTGGGCGCGATCAGGAAGGGGTTGATCTGCTGGAACGCGCTCCGGGAACGGAAGACGACCTGGAGGCGCTGGGCGAGCTGGCTCATTATTATGCCGTCCGGAAGGATGATGACCATGCGCTGCGACTGCTGCGCCGGTTCCGTGAAATCGACCGGTCCCTGGGCGGACTTGATCCGGTGGAACGCCGCAGCGCGCTCCGCCAGCGGGGTCTGGAGGGCGACCAGGTCGACACTGTCTATGCGCCCCTTCGCGTGCGCGCGCTGCTCGATTCGGCGGCGGTGGAGGCCCGCAGTGGCGCGGTGGATGACGCCGCGAAGGCCGCGCAGGAGGCCATCGCCTACGGTGGCACCCGATTGGATAGCGCGGCGGTGGAGGTGGCGACGGCGATTGCGGCCGAGTACACTCGCCAGGGTAATCCTGAACAGGCCGCGCGCTGGAGCGCCGAGACCAGCCGGCTAGGAGGATCCCTCGACCGAGTCCGGCAGGAGAGAGACACCTACGAAGATTTCCTCCGCCGCTTTAAGTATCAGCCCCAGGACCTGATTGCCGAGGGCGGCATGGCCCGTGTTTACCAGGGAATCGACGCCAGGACCGGGCGGACTGTCGCCATTAAGAGAATGCACGACCGGTTCTGCACCGATGAGCAGGCGGTGGCTTATTTTTACAGAGAGGTCAGGGCGCTGGAAGAACTTTGCCGGCCATATCCCCATGAGAACATTGTGGAGTTTATCGCCAGCGGCATCACCGAGAGCCGGTTCATCTTCGCCATGGAGTTTGTGGATGGGCCCAGCCTGCGCCAGCTTCTGGACCGGGGGGAGAGGTGGTCGTTGGAGGATCTCTGCCGGATCGCCGAGGGAATATGCGCCGGCCTCGACCGGGCGCACCAGAGCGTACGGAACATCATTCATCGTGATCTGAAGCCCGAGAACGTGCTGCTCACGTCCGAAAATATCCCCAAGCTGACAGACTTTGGGATCTGCCGGGTCTCATCGCTCTTTTCAGCCAGCCGGCGGTATTATGGCAGCACGCAGAGTTTCGTAGGCACCAGCCTCTATTCCGCGCCGGAGCAGTATCCGGACCAGTTCAGCGGTCTGATTCCACCGGTGGACGCACGAGCCGATCTCTACTCGCTCGGCTGCATTTTATATGAAATGCTCACGACCCAGGCGCCATTTGTCGCCGCCGATTCAGGACTCATCGGGCTGATGCACCAGCGCCGGCCGCTGCCAGGACAAACCGAGATTCAGCCACTACCGCCTCCCTCAGAGCGCAATCCGCTCGCCATGGAACGGTTCTCGCCCGCGCAGCGTGAGCAGCTCAACGCCATCGTGATGCGCTGCCTGGAGTCAAAGCCGTCCCGGCGCTACCGATCCGCGCAGGAGCTTCGGAGCGCGCTCCGAAGTCTGCGGACGGAGGACGGAGGACGGAGGATGGAGGACGGAGGACAGAGGATGGAGGATGGGGTGCGCGGCCCTGGCGCCGGCTGAAGTCGGCCGCTGGGTGAGACGATGCCCACCTCCGTGGGCAGTGCTTCGCCGGGCACGTGCAGGGGACTGCCGGGCGAGCACTCTCCGATTATTGGGTGCTGGGGGACTGCCGGGTCCGCGATACGCCGCGGGGGATCGAACTAAGCGCGGTGATTGCCCACCTTCTTGGGCAATCCCTCACCCAGAGACCCATTTCAATGGGTTCCGGAGCCGGCCGAGGACGGGGCGTGTGATGCGAGGTACGCAGCGCCTTTCCTCCGTCCTCGGTCCTCCGTCTGCCTTGCGCCTTCTTACCTCAGATCCAACTCATTCACCACGTCCCGAACGCCGTTGACGGTTCGGAGGTTGCGCTCGATGATCTCGGCTTCCTTTTTCAGGTCGAGACCGACTCCGCCGCGGACTCCTTTCAGCCTCCCATTCAGGTAGACCGTTCCGCCGCTCACGTGGATTCGCACGTCTGAGGAATCAATGGAAGCGCGCTTGGTAAATTCCTTCATGATTCGCAGTCCAAGCTGTTTGTCTTCGATAGGCATAATGCCATCTCCTTAAGTTTGTTTGTTTCGATCCTCAGCGGTCCTGTACGGCCGCCGCAACCCATCTCAGATAATCCGGATTCCCGCCGGTGACTGGAACAGCGAGCAGCTCGAAGAGCTCGTAGCTATGTATCGCCTGCACAATCGAGCGGGCTTCTTCGATCCGGCTGGAGATGGTCTTGGCAATGATCAAGACTTCGGCAGCGGACTCGAGGTTTCCTTTCCACCAGAAATGCGACTCCACGCCCGGAACGATATTGACGCACGCGACAGCGCGCTTCTCGAGCAGCGTCCGGGCGATGGCCCGGGCCTGCTCCATACTCTCCGCCGTCACCATCAAAACCACCAGGACGGGGGAACGGGTGCGAGGCTCCGGGCCCGAGGGCGGTTTTGATTCATCCTTCATCCTCCGCCCTCCGTCCTCCGTCCTTCGTCCGACGTTTCAACATGGCTCGAAGGCGCGGCATTCCCTGGCTCCAGGCCATGTTCCAGAGTGGATTCAGGACCCGGTCATAATCGCCCACGTATTCCACAAAGACGGCGCCAAAGCCTTCTTTGAACCGATTGAGGCCGGCCAGGTGATCGTCGCCACTGGTATCTTTATGCGCGTCTTTGTGGGGGGAGACTCCGCGAAAGTCGTATATCTCGAAGCCGCTCGCCCGCGCCCAGCGTATCATCTCCCACTGCATCAGGTAGTTTGGCATGAGCTGACGCTTTTCGTTGGAGGATGCGCCGTATAAATAGACGCAGCGTGCGCCAAAGGTAACGAGTATGGCGCCGGAGAGGGCTTCGCCTTCATGTTCCGCAAGAAAGAGCTTCATCATACCGGCGCCGCCCAATATCCCCTGCATGTCCTCATAATAATCGAACCCGCGCACCTGAAACCGGTCCCGGTCGGCCGTAACCCGAAGGAGATTATAGAAGGTTCGCAGGTCCTCTGTTCCCTGCCCTTGCCGGACGGTTACGCCCTTGCGCTCGGCGAGCCGCAGATTGTAGCGAGTCTTCTGCTTGCAGCCGGCGAGGAGAGCGTCAATATCGGGGATTAACGAGAGCTGCATCACACAGCGCGGCTGCGTGCCCCCGAAACCCTCGCTGGCCGACGATCGCTGAAAGCCATGCTTTTCAAGTTGGACACGGACGATCTCCTCTTCCACCGTAGGCTCGACTTTGAGTACAAAGGCGCCCTGCCGGCGCGCCGACTGGGATGCGGCGTCCAGCACGGCCGTCACGGCTTCCGGCTGTTCGAAGGAGACGACAGGACCATGCGGCGCGTAGGCGATCGCGGCATCGGGGACTGGGAGCGGGATGTGGAGATTCTCCTTGAGGAGATCCTTCATACGCCGGGTTAGAATCGAGATCGCGGCGATGGGGCGAGCGTCATCGGAGACCATCAGACGGATCGGCTTCCAGCCCGACCGCGACTTCAGCTCGCCCCATTCCCACGACTGCAAAAAACTCGCGGAAGGAAGGCTTCCGACGAACCGGTTCCATTCCTGTCGCGCCGCCGGATCGTTCATCTCACGAACGATCATATCATGAACTCTCGCGGGCTTTGCTTGCGCCATCCAGATGTTTGGTCATACGGACCAGTGTACCCTTTTTGAACTCGAAGGTGACCTCGTCCATCGCCAAACGCATAAAGTAGACGCCCCGTCCGTTGGGTCGCAAATCATCTGGCGGGGGCAATTCCTCGGGCGAGAACCCGCCGCCGGAGTCACGGACTTCAATCACCAGGTTCTGCGGTGTGGTGAGCAGTTTCACTGAGACCAGGGGCTTCCGGCGCCCGTCTTGCCCGGCTTTTGTACACCTGCTGCCATGATGAACGGCGTTGACGAAGGCTTCCCCGATAGCGAGCCGGATCTCTTCAACCGCTTCGTCGCGGAATCCAACCTCTCGCGCCCGGTCTGCGATGCGATTCCGGACCTCCACGACCCGTTCGATCTCGGCTGGGACCGAGAAATCCTCCAGAATCCGCATTAAAAGTTCATCCACGCAATCACCGGAAAGCGCCGCGGTATGTATCGATAGCGCCCGGGCGCGGCGTCAAACTATAAATTATTGGCGCCAGCGACTAGGTTCGGCGCGGCGTTGGCTTCTCCTTCCGCTCGCGGGGTTGCAGCTATTAACAATTGATGAGAATCCGCCCTGTAGGTTCAGGAATCGCACGGCAGGCGCCGTATTCTGCGTGGAACGACCGTCTGGCCGGCGCCGGCTTTGGATAACGACACTCCCGACGCCGGTGGTGGTACACTGAGTGATGGGCGCTCTGTCCGGATCGGGCTGAATTCAGCGCATCGGGCGCCGAGACGAGCACGCAAGTAGGACCCAAAAGCGAATCGTGATGAACCGGGGGGAAACGATGAAAAGGATGAAGATGAAATGGCGGCCCAGGGCGCGCTGGCTCTGGTTGGCTGGCGGCAGCGCGGCGTCTATCTATCTCTGGATGAACCGGCGTCTGTTCACGGTCAATGACGTGATCGCGGGGAAGTCGAAGGACTATCCGAGCATCAAGCCGCACGCCTACGCCTTTCCGACCGAGCAGGTTTTCATTATTGCGGAGATGGCGGCTCGCTCGCTGCCGCGGTGGCGCGTCACTTCGGTGGATCGGATTGGGCGTGAAATTCAGGCTGAAGCGGAAACGGCCCTCTTCAGCTTTTTTGACGATATCACTATCCGCGTGGATCCGATTCCCAACAGTCGGATCAGCGAGGTGACCGTGCGATCCCGCTCACGAAAGGGCGTTGGTGATCTCGGTAACAACGCGCGCAATATACGCGCGTTCTATCAATCCCTCGATAAGCGGATGCGCAACGCAACGGGAGTGGCGCCGGTCGTCGATACCGTGGTTGACAAAGTCGTTGAGAAAGTCGTTGACACAACGGAGAACGCGAAGTCTTAGGCGAACGGCGCCGGGAACAACCGGAAAACTATAATTGTTCAAGTAAGTAGGTTATGGGCCGGAGGCGCCATATAATAGCAGGACTTGCCGGCTCGAAGGGTCGAATTCGATAACAGCGCATTCTTTCATGACGATCTTTCCGAGCACGGAAGAGCGGTTTCTCCCACACGCGTGGGGGTGAACCTGGCGCGATCAAAGCTGTAGGAATTTCGATTCCATTCCCTTCAATCCGGCCCATAATGAAATTTGAAGACCCGTCCAATCCCGCCGACCAGCGGGCATCGATAGACCACGATCCGGCGCCGACGACAGATCTTGTTGCGGACCCGACGATCAATCCACACTCGGCGATCAATCCACACTCGGCGATCAATCCACACTGCCCGCCGACAATCCGTCGAAAAAACTGGCTGCCGCGTATCGAACCTTCGGCGATACCGCGGCGAGAGCTCCGAGTCCTACGTGATTCGGATGGCCACCCGGTAGTTCCGAATAGCATGGTGGCGTCGTTTCTGCTGCACGTCGTCGCGCTGGCGGCGCTGTTCTTTATCCCGGTGGGCAGTCTCTTGAGTCTGCCGCGCCGGGGACAGGCAGCCGAAAACTTCCGGATCACTGTTCTGCCCCCGAGCGAGGCGCACCCTGAATTAGCGCCAAATCCGGCCGTCCTGAAGACCCCACACCCCGTTCAGCCGCGCCGCCAGCGACTGGTTCAGGTTAAGGTTCATACGGCGGCGATTCAAAAACCGGCGATTCATCCATTGAAAAAGCAGATCCGCCCGCGACCACCGCGGGACAAAACGGTCCGGCCGCCTCAGCCGCAGCCGGTTATGGCTGCCGAGCGGCCGGCGCCGCCAGACAGGCCGAGCGACCATCAGCAGCCGCGGCGGCCATCGCCCGAGTCAACTTTGCTGGCGCAGAACGCCCCGGATCCTGGCGCCGGCGGGCGGCCCATGATTCGACGTCATCGTCGTATCGAAATTGCGAGCCGGGTTGATCGGACGACTGAGCCGCTCTTTGAAGCGCCAACGGAAGTTGCGCCTCCGACTTTACACGACCGCCACGTGAATCTGAATTCTGAATCTTCCGGCGACTCCACCCGGATCCCCGCGGATCTTGCGCCGGCGGCGCCGCAGCGCGCCCGGGTGGATGCGGCCGCCGCTTTGAAGTCGATAATGGCGGATCCAACCGCCCCGGCGCCTCATAAGTCACGTCAGGTCAATCCAGCGACGCCGATCGCGATTGACACCGCTCAATCTTCCAATGTCGCGATGCTGCCCGAATCAGCGGAGTCGAGCGTCTTTGATCCTGTCAAAACTCCAGAACCACCGAGCGGACGTCATGCGCTTCACGCGCGGATGGGGAAGGATAAGGGCTGGGCCGGGGTGATTGGTCTGCCTGGCGCCGGAAAGCCGCGCCAACTCTCCACGCATGGCGCCGCGGATGGCCCAGCGGCGATGACAGACACAACCGCTCCGGTTTCAGTTCACGCCGGACGACAGGAATCGGCGCCCAGCGCCGATCTTGCCGTGGCAGAGGCCGCGGCTGTCGGCGATCCCTCGCCCCTCACCGAATCGGAAGTCCCCGCAATCTCAGCCGCGCCGGCGGCCGATGCCCCGAAAGCCCGGCGCATGGAGCCAATCGTTTCCGATGCGGCCAGCGCCGCGGCTGAGATTGCGGGGCTCCCGGCTGACTTCACACCAGGCGCCGATCACGCCCGAGCACGCGGCGATTCCACCTTTAGCCCGACCCGGTCAGGCGATTCGAGTCAGAATCGGGCGCCGGCCGAAGGACGGGGAGAGCCGCGGCGGTCCGCGGGTCCCGCGGCGAACGATCCGGTGGCGACCAGCGGCGACTCGAACATCAGTGAACCTCTCGGCGGGACGACGGCCTCGGATCAAGATAGCGTGAATGGACCCGAAATAGGAGGATCTCGCGCCGTGCCGGCGCTGGGCGAAGGAGGCGAAGGCGAGGCCCCGGGTCGAGATGTTGGGAGTGGCTTTGGAGGCAAACTGCGAAGCGCCGTTATGGATGGCAGCGAGCCGGACCTGGAAGGCAATTACACCATTCCGGGCGTTATTACGACCAGCGATTACGACTGGCATATCAATGATCTGGCGAAACTGCTGGGAGAAATCAGCGATCGCACCGACGTGAAGGTGCAGTTGTCGCAGCAATACGTGATGCTGGGTCAAGAGCCGATACGGCACGCGCCGCTGTTGGTTTTCACCGGGCACCGGGCGTTCACCCTCACCGAGGCGCAGCGGGAGGCCCTTCGCCAGTACGTGGCGCGAGGAGGAATGATCTGGGGCGATGATTCCCTGACCGTTTTCGATCAAAGCTTCCGGGAAGAGATGATTAAAACATTTGGCGCCGAACCCGAAACGATCCCGCTCGGGAGCCCGATATACCGATCTCACTATTCACTCAAGAAGGTACCGCCCGGCGACTTTGGCCAGGCTCACCTCTTTGAAGGCATCCCCGCCCCCGGAAACAGCGGTCGGCTGGCGGTCGTCATCACACGCAACCGGTACTTCGCGTGCATGGATGGCCCGCCATACTGCACCGAAACAACGCAGCGCAACGCGTATCGGGTCGGCACCAATATTTTCTTCTACGCCGTCCGTCATTACCAGCAGGCGAACGGCGCGTGACGGGCGCGAGCTGCGGGGTACCGGGTACGGGCGCCGGCCGGCTCTCGTCCCCCGCCTGGCGCCCAATACCTACCACCTGCAACCTGACAACTACGACCTAACACCCCGCCCCTTAAGCGGGAGTGACGGGCCGGGGGTTTCCCGTGGCGCCGGGGAACGTAATGGCGTACGCGCCCGGCCCTGTGAAGGCGATACCAATGGCGACAACGGCCTCGGTGAGAGCGTATTCCATTCCGTTCTGCGTGATGCTAAAACCGTGCGGCCAGTGAACCAGCGCAATGGCCCCCGCCATTGCGCAGACTATCGCAAGCGCTCCAAGCTGAACAAGAAAGCCTGTCAGCATGGAGAGGCCGCCCGCTAACTGCAGGGCGCCCGCCACGTATGCCATAATCAGCGAGAAATGCATCGCGCTGGCGAAATTAGCCGGTCCGGGGCCGCCGAACGCTCCAAATAAAATCTGGCAGCCATGGTAGATAAACGTGGCGGCCAGCATCAGCCGGATCAGCAAAAGCCCGGTCGATGCTCCAGGCGAGAACGAAGCAGCTTTCATTTTCATCAACCTCTCATTCATCTTCCGATTCGCAGCTTCCGCCGGTACGACCGGGCCTATGACAATAGCCCGATATCTCCCGCCGCAGCGCGGATCAATCTCTATGGGTTCGGGCCTTCGGAGCGCCGCTCCCCCGGGACCCGATCCATCCCACAATGGTAGCGTTATACCCATTTTGGCAGCTTAACCATGCAGCCGCGCCGCGGCATGGCCCATCCTTGCGTTAGGCAGCGTATAACTATAAGATGAATGCATGTCGAATTCCTCTGTGGGTAAGAATCGCGATTCTTTTGTACGGCTGCTGACAGCAGCCCTCAGCCTTGATGTCACGATCACACGCTACTGGGCCCTCGCGGTTGTGGCACACATTCGTCCGGCTGGCGACAGGGAGCGCGTGCCGCGGATGACAGCGCGGCAGACAGAAAGGGTACGATGAGCTCAAGACAAACTTCCGAGTGGCTGAACCGGGATGGGCTGCTGCTCTCCCTGTCGGCGTTCTTCGCGGACCTGGGCTACCAGGGCGTGACCGCGCTCTATCCGCTCTTTCTCGTGGTAGAGCTAAGACATTCGCCGCTCACCTATGGCCTGATCACCGGTCTCTCCTTTGGTCTGGGCTCCCTCTTCGCCCTCCTTGGCGGCCGGCTGGGAGACCGGCTGCCCAAGAAGCCGATCATCATTGCCGGCAACCTGGGCATCCTGGCCCTTGCGTTCAGCGGCCTTCCACACGTCATATGGGAGAGCGGGCTGCTCTTCATGGTAGGGTGGTGGTGCCGTTACCTCCGCACGCCCCCGCGGCGGGCGCTGCTGGTGCAGGTGACTCCGCACGAATACCGGTCCCGTGTGTTCGGTTTCCTGCACGCGCTGGACATCGGAGGCGGCCTGGTCTCCATCCTGGCGGCCATCGCGCTGATTCTCGACCATGTGCCGCCCGGCCGCGTCATCGCCTACGCCGGGATTCCCATCCTCATCTCAACCCTCGTACTGCTGCCTGTGACCGGCAAGGCGCTCTATCCGGTGGAACAGAGCAGCAGCGAGACGCCGACCGACGAGCAGGCGCTGACCGCCGAGCAGGCGCAGCGGCGCGCACAGGGCCTGTTCATCACCATCCTGGCGGCGGCGGCGCTGTACGGCTTCAGCTTCTACAACCTGGGCTATCCGGTGCTCAGCGCAGCCATGGCGAGCAAAGCCGACGTGGCCGGGCTGGCAGCCTACGCGATCTATCTGGGCGTCTCCGCCGTCTCGGGATGGATCCTCGGGCTGGCGAACATCAAGGGGCTCAGCGCACTCTGGAAGTGGGGCTTCGCGCCGTCGGCCGTCGCCTCAATCGGGATCGCCCTGAGCGCAGCGCTTCATGCCGGCGTCTGGGGGCTCTACCCGGCGGTGGCGCTGCTGGGATTCGGGATGGGCGCCGTCGAGACCTACGAGCCGACGTTGGCGGCCTCCCTGCGCACCAGCGGCAACGTCTCGGCCGGGATGGGCTGGCTGAGCGCCTCGCGCAGCGTGGGACAGTTCGGCTCCAACGCCATCATGGGATTGCTGTTCGTGATTGCCGAGCCGTATGCCTACCTCTTCGCCGGCGGGGCAGCGCTGCTGGCAGCAGCGGTATTGGCTGTCGCGCAGATCCGGTACCGGCCTTCCGAGGCCGCGCAGGCTCGGTGATCGACGCGTGGGTTCGCAGGAAGGCGCCCGGCTGACGGAGAAGGGTTACTCAGTTACGTTAATCGGTCGGGGGAGCAGGGCGCGAGTCGAAGCCGCCGGTTTTTGGGAGGGAGTCGGAATGCGAGATGAGCTGAGCGAGGCGCAGGTTGAATCGTACCAGAAGAATGGCTTTCTGTTGGTCGAAAGCTTTCTGGATCGAGAGGAAATGGAAGAGTGGCGCCGCTGCACCGAAGAGGCTGTAGCGGAGCGCCTGAAGAGCGTGGGTCTTCATAATCAGTCGAACCCGGATGACTATTACGCGAAGGTGTTCACGCAGTGCCTGAGACTGGTGAACACCCATGAAGGCATGAGGAGGCTGTTGTTCGACCCGCGTCTTGGGAAGATGGCGGCGACACTTGCCGGCGTGGACGGTATCCGGATCTGGCACGACCAGGCGCTGATTAAACCGGCGTATGGCAATCCAACGGCCTGGCATCTTGACAATCCGTACTGGTCGTTTACCAGCCCGAACTCAATCTCAATCTGGGTGGCGCTGGACGACGCTACGCTGCAGAATGGCTGCATGTACTATATCCCCGGCTCCCAGAAGGGAGACCGGCATGAAAACGTAGGGATCGGGCACAATATAGGCGCGCTTTTTACCGCTCATCCCGAGTGGCTGAAGCAGGAACCGGTTCCGGCGCCCTGCCCGGCCGGGTCCGCCGTATTCCATAATGGCCTGACCGCGCACGGCGCCGGCTGCAATATGACGCCGCGTCCACGCCGCGCAATGACCTGCGCCTACATGCCCGACGGTTCGACCTTTAACGGCGTCCGAAACATCCTCTCCAAGGAGTATTTCGAGAGTCTCAAAATCGGTGACGTGCTCGACAACGACACCGAAAATCCGCTCATTTGGCGGCGGGCTTGAGCTTCTCCATCCACGTCTTGAACTCCACCGGCGCCGTCAACCAGTCCACGCCGTTGCCGACCAGGTTCCGGTCGGGCAGGTAATAGAGGTTGGTTGGTGATGCCGCGCTGGTGGTGACTTCAAGCTGGAACTCGGGCGCCACTAACAGGTTTTTGATCGACGATGGCTCGCTCGCCTTGAGGAGTTTGAACATCTCCGGCTGTGAGGTCTCGCTGAGCACCGCTGTTGGCTTCTTCGGCCACTCGTATTTGTCCGTACGGCGCTCGACCTTCACTTCTTTTGCGTCCGCGAGGATCTGGGCTGCGGTTTTGCGCGCTTTACCCGTCTTGATAGAGCCACCGGGCATGTAGGTTTCTTCGCCAAGGACATCGCCCGTCTCAGCGTCGATACGCTCATCCATCGAATAGCCATCCATCACGACACGCACGACCCATGCCAGGCGCGGCGGCACGAAGTCAGTCCGTGGAAGGCCATTGGTCCTGGGGTCTGCGGGGACGACGTATTCAGTGTCTTCACTGTAGACAAGAGCGGACCGAACTCCCAATTGCGAGATTCGCTCCAGCGCCTTCTGGGCAGCATGGCCGGCATCGAAGCGTATGGTGGAGGGAGCGGCCGGGGGCGAAGGACAGTATAGACTAAGGCCGTCGACAATCCCCCCCCGGTACTGCACCATAACGCTGGCGCCCTGGCTCGCGTACGGGATTCCGCGGAAAACGCGGTCGAATACAACATGCCAGACACGATCTGGCGGCGCGCTGCTGCGATCGGGGTTGGCTCCAGACAGGGCATATTCGGCCATCTGTTGCCCAGTGCTCCGAAGCGCGTCCGTCGCAATCCGTACCGCCTCGTCCGCTGTGACTTCCGTTGCGCTGGCCGGCACGGGTTGAAGATTGTATTGCCAAATCTGGTTTCGATAGTCGTTGACGCTCCCCGTTTCGTCGACCACCTGAACCGTGGCCTGATCCTGGAAACTCACCTTCCACCTCGCCCGCCAGTATATGTCGGGCTCCCCCCGGGCGAGGTCAGGGTCCGCGGGTACAGGAAACGTCGCGGTTCCCGGCATTGTAACCGGCTGGCCGATGCTCTTGCAGTAGTCCCGTGCGATCAGAATCGCCTGGTCCGCCGTCAGATTCGGCGGCGGAGCGTCAGCACACGCCGCTCCAACCGCCGCCAGCATCACGCTGCCAACTAAAGCGGCAGCAACTGCTCGTGCTGTCATCGTAACCCCCTCCCGAATGCCTGCATTCACTAAAACCGAGCTACCCGCCCGGCTGAAATTGCCCCTCACCCGTGTACCATTGGTCCTCGAACGCGCCAAAGTATAGCCTACCGAAGAAAGTCATGTTGGGATCGCCGTAAATGATCGGCTTCGCCTGCCCGATCATCGGAACTCCGTCCGGAGCTTGCGGCGTAATGACGTTGGCCGTGTCGTCAAATCCATCCGGCCCGACGTTTTTCAGATCCGCTGTCGCGCCGTCCTTTGCCTGTTGCAGCGTCTCGCCAGCCTTAAGCCGGTCCAACACCTTATCGCACCAGTCAACGTTATGTTGGTCGATGCAGACCAGAGTCCCGAACCCTAAAAACGCGGCGTCCGCAGCGCCGGCGGCGTCCACGCCAAACGCTTGTGCGAGGCTGCGGTCGGGATGGAAGTCTCCAAGAACATCCTGCCCGTTGACGTTTAAGATGTCAGTCGTGCCGGCAGCCTCGCAGCCCAGGACGAAGACAAATCGATAGCCCGGTGTTGGCGGCGCCTGATTGGCTTTCGCGCCTACACGGGCCGTTATCGTCTGCGCGCCACTCGGGTCGACCTGCGCGAAGAGTATGGAGTTTGGCCCGGATGTTGGAATGGCCTGGCAGTCTCCCAGTTCCTTCGGGGCCGCGTGGGTTATGAAGTAGAGCGCGTTGTAATTCGGGAGATCGTTTAAGATCGCGGGCTTCAATTCGCCCTCGGAACCGTTCCACCCATTATTCATCGCCACCATCCGCGGTACGCCATCATCGAACGCTTTACTGGCGATGTCGCCGACGACGCCGCCGGGAGGGACAACGCCCCAGGATCGGTTGCTCAACACGACACCCCGGTTGAAGTTCGTCCCATAGCCAGAGGCGATCGCCTGGTCGGCGGTCGGAGTGTGATCGTCAGTGGAGTAAATCTGGAAGGGAATTGTGGTGTCGCCGGCGAAATGCGTGCTGTCGAAGAACCAGTTCTGACCGGCGAGATCCCAGGCGTTTCCTGGGTCGTTCGCCCCCGCCACAATTTGCGGGCCCAACGCCTTCGGCGGACCCAGCGCCACTCTGACCGATGCCAGGTTCGTGGTCGTATCTGTCTTTGTCCAGAGTCCACCTGCGGGGAACGTGGCGTTCGTTCCGCTGAAATAGGGTGTCACCGCCGCGTACGCGTTCACGTGGAGGGCCGGCTTGGCCAACAGCTCCGGAGAGAGGGCGCCTTCGCCGTCGGCGCTTACCGCTGCGATACGGTAATAATAGTTCTGGCCGGCGGCGACAGGGGTATCTACGTAGGTGGTCGGCGCGTTGGCTGGCGCGATATTAATGAACGTGGGCCCCGGCCCCTCGGCCCCGGCGGTTCCGGCGCGATAGATATTGTAGCTGCTCGCGCCGGGGACCGCCTGCCAGACGAGGGTTACGTTGTTCGTCTGATCCGCCGCTATGTAGATCGATGAGGCCCCCATCGCAAGCGGGAAAGGCAGCGCCGCGGCGCCCGGCTTTGCGCTCGCCTCGTTGGAGAGCGCGCCGACGCCGGCCTTGGAAACCGCCGCGACTTTATAGAAAAAGGGACCGGCCCCGGTAAACGCCGTATCGGTGTACGACGGTCCCGCCGCGCCGGTAACGTAGGCAGCCGATCCCTCGCCGCCGGCGACGGCGGATCGATAGATATTGTAAGAGTCCGCGTGATCGACCGGGCTCCACGAGAGATCCACCTCAGCGGCGCCCGCCGCAGCCTTTAACACGGGCGCAGCCAGGACTCCTCCGCCTGGAGCGGCGGACGGAATGGCGGAGGCCTCGTTGGACTTCGGAGTCGTTCCGGCCGGGCTGACGGCGCTCACTTCATAGTAATAGGTGTGGCCGTTGGTGAGCCCCTTGTCGGTGTAGGTCGTGCCGACCGGGATATCCGCATGCGGCGGGTCTGCCTCACCGCCGGCCGCATCCGATCGATAGAGCTTGTAGCTGGCGGCGCCGGTGCTGGCCTGCCAGTTGAGCGTCACCTGCGAATCTGCGGGAACGGCGGTCAGGCCGGAGGGAACGGCAATCGGCGTCGCGTGCGCCTCGTTCGATTTCCCGCTCTCCGCAATGCCGTAAAGGGCGGTCACCGCGTACCAGTAGGTGGTTCCATTCACGACCGTGTTATCCTGGCAGTTTGTCGCCGCCACAGTGAGAACAACGGTCGGCTCGGCGCCCTGCGCCACGCCGCGGTAGACTTTGTAGGTCGTGGCGCCGGCGGAGGCGTTCCACGTCAGCGAGACGTCGCCGTCGGCGGCTGTGGCGGCCAGTCCCGCTGGCGCAGCAGGTGTCGCAAGAGGCGTCGCCGAAACCTCGTTGGATTGTGCGCCCTCACCGGAGGGGTTGACGCCCTTAACAAAGTAGAAATAACGGTTCCCGTTCGTCAAGCCGGTATCCAGGAACGTTGTCACGGCGACGCCAGCAGGTAAAAGGGTCTCGTGACCTGACGAAAGGCCACGGTATATATTGTAAGACGTCGCCAGGTCGGCGGCGTTCCACGAAAGTTGGACCTTGGTATCACCCGGTGTGGCCGTCAGCTCCGTGGGTGGAGATGGCGGGGGATTCGGCGTGGCGCTCACCTCATTGCTCGGCGCGCTCTTGACGTGGGCGACTTCCGCTTCCACGTGGAAGAAATAGGTGGTTCCGTTGGTGAGTGGAGAGTACACGAGCGACGTGCCCGCGATATTACTTTTGTCGGGAAGGCCATTATATCCCACCTTGGCGGTTCTGATAAATACGTCGTAGGTTGTGCCAATGGGCTCCCCTCCGTCGGGGACCGACCAGGTCAACGTCACCTGGCCGGCGGCGGGCACGGCGACAAGATTGACCGGAGCCGGTGGAGGGGGATCTGGCGTCGCTGTCGCTTCGTTGGACAGGCCGCTTTCGCTCCCGCCGCTGACAGCGGTGACGGTGTAATAGTACGCCGTGAGGTCTGTGAGACCCGTGTCGGTGTAATATGGCGTGGTCGAGGACGCTACAAGAGCCTTGCCGGTCGGACCGGTGGTCGTGCTCCGGTAGATGTTGTAAGACGTAGCGCCGGAAGCTTCGCCCCAGGTTAGAAATACCTCGCCGTCACCGGGGTATCCCGCCAGGTTGGTCGGGATGGCCAGCGGCACGCCGTGAACCTCGGTCGATGGGCGGCTGTCCCCGCCGGCGCCGTGCGCGATGACGTAGTAATAGTAGGTGTATCCATCTGTCAGGGCGGTATCGGTGTAGGTCGTGGTGTTCACAGTCCCGATGAGGGTCTCCGCGCCCGGCTGCGCTACCGACCGGTAAACGTTGTAGCTCGTGGCGCCGGCGGACGGGTTCCATGCCAGAATCAGCTGCTGATCCCCGCTCGTTATCGTAAGACCCGTTGGCGCGGACGGCGGCGGCGGCGCCGGCGTGGCGCTCGCTTCGTTGGAATTGGGGCCTTCGCCAGCCGCGTTCAACGCGCTCACCACGTAATGGTAGGTAACGCCACTTGTCAGACCGGTATCCACAAAGCTGGTCGTGGTGGAGGTTCCGACTGTCGTGTAGGGTCCGCCAGCCGTCGTGCTGCGCTTGATCCGGTAGCTCGCGGCGCCGGAAGCGGCTGACCAGGCAAGCGTAACTTGCTGTTCTGCGGCGCTTGCCGTCAGCCCGGTCGGGGCGCCCGGCGCGGTTATCGCGTCGAAGAAGATCCCGCTGCAGACGGTGTTTAGCGATACATCTCCTGCGTTGGTTACCTTCACGGTAAGGTGTCCGGACAGTTTCCAGGCTAAATATGTTCCACCGCTGAAACCGGACACATTCTCAGAGTCCAACGACGCGCCGGAGCCGGCGTCCAGTATCTGGATCGTCTCTGTCCGGCCCTCCGGTTCCCAGTCCAAGAAGTAGAACTCCACCCGGTGCATCAGCCCGTCCGCCAGGTTCAGATCCATGCTGTAACTGCTGGGGTTGTACCAGCAAGCCGCAATCCGTCCCGACGTTCCGCTCAGCAGTGCCCGCGTATCCGTCGTGGCGCCGTTCCAAATATAATCCCGTTTATCCGAAGAAGGCGTCAATTGGGCGTAGGCGGGATAGCTCGCGCTGTCCTCGAACACGTTGTAGCCCTCGACCCCGTACACTCCCTTCCACTTTCCCTGTGTGCTTGTGTCAGTCCCTAAGAAAAACGCTGAGGCTAACAGCGGCGTGGCGCTCGCCTCACTCGAGTTAGCGCTCTCACCGCCTGCATTTGCCGCCGAGACCACGTAGTAATAGGTCGTGCCGTTGATGAGCCCGGTGTCGGTGAAGCTGGTCGTCGTGGGGCTGGCGACCGTGCTATAGGGACCGCCGCTCGCGGTCGATCGCTTCAGATGATAGCTTGTGGCGCCGGAAGAAGCAGTCCACGCGAGAGCGACCTGGCTGCTGCCCGCGGTCGCGTCCAGGCCGGTGGGCGTGGCGGGCGGAGGAAGGACCGGTGTCGCGCTGGCGGAGTTTGACGGCGGGCCATCGATTTCATTCACGTCTGAGGTTAAATAATAGGTGTAGGTCAGGCCGTTCGTCAGACCCGTGTCAACGTAGGTAGTCCCGGAAACGGTGTTGATCACGGCCGGCGAACCGCCTTGTGACCGCCAGATCTGATAGTACTGGACGCCGCTCACCCCGGTCCAATTCAAGGTCACCTGCTGGGGACCCGCCGCCGCCGTGAGGTTGGTGGGCGGAGGGGGGAACGGTGTCGCGCTCACAGAGCTCGATGGCGCCCCATCCGCGCCGTTGTAGAACGAAGTCAGGTAATAAGTGTACGTTAGGCCGTCGGTCAGGCCCGTGTCGACGTAGGTTGTCGTGTAAACGTCTGTGACGGTCGCAATGAGAGCGGACGGGCCGGACTGAGATCTCCAGACGTGGTAGCCCGCGACGCCGTTCACGCCGATCCAGTTCAAGCTGACCTTCTCGCTTCCTGCCGCGGCTGTGAGATCGGTGGGCGCCGGCGCGTTGGTGGCCGTGGCGCTGGCCTGGTTGGAATTGCCGCTTCCGCCCCCGTCGTTGACGGCTATTACCACATAATAATAGGTCGTGCCGCTGGTGACGGCGCTGTCTGTATAGGACGCGCTGGAAATGGCGCCAATCGCGGTATATGGGCCGCCGTTTGTTGTTGAGCGATCCACGCTATAGACGGAGGCCCCGTAGACGGCGTTCCAGGCCAGGTTGATCTGCGCGATCCCCGCGGCGGCCGTCAGCCCCGTAGGCGCCGGCGGCGGCGCCACGGGCGCGGCGCTGACGTCGTTGGACCACGTGCTTCCGTAGGCGTTCTCCGCCACGACGGCGTACGTGTAGGTGGTCCCATTGACGAGGCCCGTGTCCACGTAATCTGTGCCCGCTATTCCTGTGGCGATCGTGTCCCAGTTATAATTGTCAAGGCGCATGACGTTGTAGCTCGTCGCTCCGGTGGCGCTGCTCCAGTAGAGTTGTATCTGACCCTGGCCGGGGCTGGCGATGAGGCTGCCGGGCGCCCGCGGTGGACCAAAGGGAGTACCGGATACCTCTGATGATCGGCCGCTCTCTCCTGAGGCGTTTACGGCGGTCACCTGGTAGTAATTCGTCGAATAGGCGGTCACGTTGGCGTCGACGTCGGACGGGGACGTGACCGAGGCGATTGGCGTCGACGACTCGCCCAATTGGGAACCGCCGCGGTAGACCCTGTACGACGTCGCGCCTGCGACGGCGGTCCACGTCAGACTGACCTGGAGGTCGCCCGGAGATGCGGTGAGACCGGTGGGGGCCGGTGGGGGCGGGAGGAACTCCGCTCTGCGCCGCTGCGGGACGTGGCGAGATGAACAGTAGAAGCCCGAGAGCGATGCATGCGGCGAGGCACGCCAGCGGGCAGAGGCGGCGCGAAGCAAGGTCAACCATAACCGGCCATCCCTTCAGTGAGACCGGCAGGGGAGCTGCCGGGCCTTCAAGGCGGGCCGTCTCCCATTCGGGAGCCCGTCGGTGGAGCGGGACCTGTGCTGCGCGTGTTGTTACCGGCGCCCGGAGACGGGGGGCGCCCGTTTTCGACCATTCGAGATCGCGGCGGTTCAAGCCCGGTCGATAGTCGAATGCTGAGGGTACCAGACGATGCTCGAGTTGTCAAATCTTTGTTTGATCCGGGAAACTGCTAACTCTAATGAGCCGCGAAAACTGCTCATCCCACGTTCCGGCCACCGTAACCCCGTACTCCCGCAGATCCCCGGGCGCCGGGCCCGGTTAAGAACGGGCGCCTGGCACGGTCCGGCTGGAGGGGCGCCGCGATGTTGCGCAAGAAGCCGGCTCACTCTCCCCCGGCAATGTCGGCGCTGCCGATGGTGGGGCACCAGAATTTCTCGATATATCCGATGACGAGGCGCGTGCCTTCATCATGGCTGACGTAGGGCGACCGGGCAGGGTTATACATGGTGTCGGTGAGGTCGCGGACCAGCGCAACTCGCATCCCCCACCTCACCATCTGCCGGATTCCGAAGGACCGGCCGAGCACGCACATATTGGTATGCACGCCCAATATCAGCACGCGTCCAATGTCAAGAAGATAGAGATAGCTCCAGATCTCGGCGCCATTGTCCGAGATAACATCCCGGTCCGGATCGATCGTAATCGCCGGATGCTGCCGGGTCCACGCCGTAAACCAGGAAGTCTCTCCGGTGTCGGATCCACCATCGGAATCATCAATGGGGAGCGGGGGATTGTCGTGCGGAAGGTCTTCCGGCGGATCGATCCGGGGCGCCTTCTGAATCCGACGCCTTGCCGGATGATCCTCGTAGAAGCCGAGGGTATCGGAGGGCGCGTGGACAATCGTTACCCCACGATCCCGGGCGGCGCGAACCACCGCGTCCACTTTCGGCGCCATGGCATCCACGCGTTCACTGGCGCCGCGGCTCCAATGATGGTCCCACATGTCGCAGATCAGCAGCGCCGTCTGAGCGGCCGGCCACCGTTCGGCCGTCTCGATATTCTTCCACTCGGCCCAACCGCGGCTGTCTTTGCCCAGTTCCTGGCGGGTTAATGCGAGCGTTAAGTCCGACATATCAGATCCCCCTGATAGGTGTTAGTTGTTGGGTGTTGGGTCTCGGGACGGTGCGGCCCGCGGGGCGTCGCATCGCGACCCGGTTGCGGATGCCTCTCCTTTTCCTCTTCGCGCCCTTCGTGGGACCTTCGTGCCCTTCGTGTTCGCGTTTGGCCGGAGTCTTTTTTCTCTTCCTCTTCCCTTCGCGTCCTTCGTGGGACCTTCGTGCCCTTCGTGTTCGCTTTTGGCCGGAGTCTCCTTTTCCTCTTCGCTTCCCTTCGCGCCCTTCACGGGACCTTCGCGCCCTTCGTGTTCGCTTTTGGCCGGAGTCTCTTTTTCCTCTTCGTTTCCTTTCGTGTCCTTCGTGGGACCTTCGTGCCCTTCGTGTTCGTTTTTGGCCGGAGTCTCTTTTTCCTCTTCGTTTCTTCGCGTCCTTCGTGGGACCTTCGTGCCCTTCGTGTTCGCGTTTGGCCGGAGTCTTTTTTCTCTTACTCTTCCCTTCGCGTCCTTCGTGGGACCTTCGTGCCCTTCGTGTTCGCTTTTGGCCGGAGTCTCCTTTTCCTCTTCGCTTCCCTTCGCGCCCTTCGTGGGACCTTCGTGCCCTTCGTGTTCGTTTTTAGCCGGAGTCTCCTTTTCCTCTTCGTTTCTTCGTGTCCTTCGTGAGACCTTCGTGCCCTTCGTGTTCGCTTTCAGTCAGTAACGCTGCGGCTAAGATGCGCTCTGCAATTTCCATCGTTTTCACGGCGTCACCAAAGTGCGATGGGGGCAGGCCGCCATTCCTGACAGCGTCGATGAACTCGCGATTTTTGGCGCAAAAGCCGCCAAAAACATGATTGGCGTCGCTGCCGGCGGCCGTTCGGGTATCATATTCAATCCCTCGGGTGTCACCGTCAAGGTAGAGAAAGCCTTTGCCCTCATGCTCAGCTTCGGCGCAGACGCCGGGCGCGTGCATCTGAATCCGGAAAACGCGGCGGCCGCTGGTCCAGTTTGTGAGCATGACGCCAGTGGCGCCATTATCAAACTCTAGCAGTGCCGCAAAGAAATCGAGGCTCGGGCCGCCGATCCGCCGGGCGGCGCTCTGAATCTTTGTAATTTCACCGCCGCACATCCAGCGCAGCGTGTCGATAGCGTGAACCCCATCATCCATCATATAATCCCGGGCGGCGAAGTGGGGCGCCGTCGTCCGCTTATAAAACTCGCAGACTGCCTGGCGGATCGGACCGCGCTTCAGGCACTCCTCCCGAAGCTGCGCCACCATCGGACATGTTCGCCGCTGAAAGCTGACCTGCGTGACGCAGCCGTGTTTCTCCGCCAGGTGGGCCATCGACCGGGCCTGGTGGATTGTCAGGCCCATCGGCTTCTCGATGTAGAGATTGAGGCCCTGCTGGAGCAGCCAGATCCACACGGGGTAGAGAACGTCCGGCTGCCCGATGGCGTAGACCGCATCCGGCGCTATCGCCTCGATCATATCTCGATAGTTGGTGAAGCGCCGGTCGATTCCATATTTCTCGGCCGTCGCCGCCATACGAGCCTCGTCGAGATCGCAGATCGCCGCGATCTCAACATCCTCAAACGAGGCGAGCGAGGGGTAATGGACACCGTTTGCCATAGAACCGGCGCCAATCATCGCCACTCTCGTTCGATCTTTGGTTACCACGTTGTGATCCCTTCGTTGTTAAGCGCTCGCCGGCTCTTCGAAGAGCGATCGGGCGAAGTTTAGATCCTCGGCAATCAACCGGTCCACCGAATCGTGGTCGTCGTATTCGGCGGTGAGGCAGACAACCCCCGCATAGCCGCGCTTTTTAAGCTCAGCCACAACACGGGGCCAGGAAGCCAGGCCATGCCGGCCGGTCGTCCAGTAGGGGCGCCACTGCGCTGCGACCGCCTCGGGACCGTTGATTCGCTTCCAGAACGCGTTCTTGAGGTTGACCATGCAGAGATGGGACCAGATGATGTCGATGGCGTGATCGGGTTCTTCGCCATTGAGCGCGTTGTGCGCCGCATCCCAGACCGCCGCAATTCTCCGGGGATCGTACTTGTTCAGCAGACTGCGGAGGCCGAGCGCGCTGCCAATCGAATCGCCGCAGTGATTCTGGATTCCAAGGGTTATGCCATGTTTCTCCAGAAGAGGAAGTAGAGCGTCGAATTCGCGCTGCAGCCGGCTCTCCGCCGCGAGATATCCCTCCGGACCAATCTGGACACAAATCCGGATAATTGGCACGCCGGCGGCGGCGCAGGCGTCCATCGTTCGCTCATCCGTCGGTCCGGCGACACTCTCAATCCGGACGCCGCGATCAGCCAGGATTTTGGCGGCGTCCGGCAGTTCCCGCTCCACCGATTCGGGAGGGACCTGGTAACCCGGCCGCACAGGAAGTTCGATCCCTGTGAAACCGAGCTGCGCGACGTGCTCCCCCAACCCCTGCAGTGTCATCGTCCGCCAGGGCTTCGTAAACACCGAAAACCGAACACTCATTTTTTATCCTCCGTCCTCCGTCCTCCGTCCGCGCTCCTCAGTACGGCTTAAAACTCTTCCACGCAGCGAATTCCCGGACGAAGGCGACGACTTCGGCGACGGCGGCGCTGATGAGGAGTTCGCCCTTTTCGGCGGTCCCGATCTCGGGATGTCCGAAGGCCCCTGTGCGGCTCAACTGATCGAAGGCACGGGGAACGGCGACCCGGCTGGGCATATTGAAATCCGGGCAGTAGAACGCCGATTCGAACGGGATGTTGGCGCCGCGGGCCGCTTCCGGCTTCACCAGCTCCGGCCGGAGCCGCAGAACCATACTCGTTTCCTGTTCGCACGCGTGTGTCACCATCTCCTGCTGCACTTCCGACAACGACCGGATCCGCTCGGCGGCAATAGTCCACCAACTGCTGAACGCCAGCCATAGATCAGATTTGTCCCTGTGACGGAGCTGCACGTCATACGTCGCCATCTGGCCGGGTATGATATTGCCGCCGTGCGCGTTCAGGAGAAAAATCCGGCGAAATCCACTCCCGATCAAGCTCTCCAACACGTCTACAAGCACCCGCACGTAGGTGTCATTGCCCAGACTCACCGTGCCGCCAAAGGCCCGGTGATGATGGGACGCGCCGATCCAGAGTGGCGGCAGAAACAGCGCCGCGTCTTCCAACTGTTCTTCGGCGCGGCGGGCGATTTCCGTGCCAATAAAAGTATCGGTAAGCAGCGGTAGGTGATGCCCATGCTGCTCCAGCGATCCCAGCGGCGCCACCACCACCCGCCCGGCCAGGTCTTCGATCTCAGTCCAGTTTCGTTCACCCAGTTTCATTAATTTACCTCCAAACTATAGAATAACCACGGGGGACACGGGGAGCACGGGGAAAAGCGAAAGGACAGATTTTCGACGGGAGCGGAGGGAAGAGACTCTGGAGAGACCGAAAGGGCAGACCTTTTCGGAGAGGCGCAACGGGAGACGTGGGAATCACGACAGTGGGCGAATTATTCACGCCTTTCAAATGGAGATTCGTTTGATGCCATCACGGAGCAGCGGGCGATTGAAGTTCAGAATATAACCTCGCCGGATTCCCAGCAACTTCAGGTAAGTGATCACCTGCGCCTGATGCACCGCCGTGACTTCCGCGATCGCTTTCAACTCCAGAAGCAAAGAGTCCGCCGCAATAATATCGGCTCTGAATCCCACACCCAGGGGCTCACCTCCGTAAGATACGGGGACTTCGACCTGTCGGCAAGCGGCGATGCCCATCTCGGTGAGCTCCATCATCAAAGCCAGTTCGTAGACCGACTCCAGCAGCCCGGGACCAAACGCTCGATGGACCGCGGTCGCCGCATCCAGGACACGACCAATCAACTCCTCAGGACATTCCACAAGCCCGATTCTTTCAGCCATGCGCCGATTCTCCCGAGGCCTCGAACCTCTTTACGATAGAGTTCTCCTCGTTCTTTATGTTTCTGATTTTCTCCAGTCTTACTCCCAGTTCCTCTACTCTCCTTTTTAAGTCTTTGTCCTCTCTTTCCCGTTTTCTCTTTCCCCGTGGTCCCCCTTGTCCCCCGTGGTTAAATGTCTTTTATCGTTTATCGCGGACCGGGCCGGCCTCTGTCCGCGCGTAAAGTTCGGCCCATTCTTTCGAGCCATCGTCGGGGTGAACTTCCATGGTGACGCCGCGCTCTTGCGTCGGTTGGTTGCCCGCCATGCAGTCGTCCCAGCACTGGCGCAGACTGGCGTAGTGCATTACCCGGCCCCCAGCCCAGACCACCGAAAGCAGCAGCCGGGGGGGAGGCAGCTCATACGGAGGCTTCATGCGGAACCGGGTCAGCGCGTCCTCGTCCACGGTTACGCCCAGACCGGGCGCCTCGGGAACACGAGCGTACCCGCCCACGATCGGGATCGGCTCGGCCAGCAGGTCGTCCGAATAGTTGTTCAGGCAGTTCACCGACGGCCACTGCGCGAACGGCAGCACGGCGCCAAGCTGCAGCGAAAGCGCTGTCGTGAGACCGGTTCCAACCATCTGCAGCCAGAATGGCTTGTCGAAGCCGGCTGACAACGCGGCCTGCCGAAGGATACGCGATACCCCGCCGCCCACCACAAAACCATCGCACACCTCGTCACGCACCGTGACGTGGAAGGGCGGATCGCCAAAATGGACGGCGATTGGCCGGGTGATCTTCTGACGGAGCTGCCGGTGCCCCTCCACGTCCCGGTGCATAATCGGGGACTCATAGATTGCGACCCGCTCCTGCTTATCCAGCTCCGACAGCACCGGGGCGGCGTTCCCGGCGTTCAACAACATGTTATTCCAATCGAGATCCAATCTGAAATGCGGAGGCGTCACCCGTGCAATCGCGTCCACCTGCTCAAAAACGTCCCACCAGGGGCGAGCCTTGATCTTATAAGACGTGTAGCCTTTCGCGAGCGCCTCCTGCGCCTCGTCGGCGAACGCCTCGGGGGGCATGTCGATATTCCACCAGGAAATGGGGCACCACTCTCGCACCCTGGGCAGATTGAAGAGTCGATACGCCGGCACGCCGAGCGTTTTACCGCAAAGATCGTAGATCGCCATCTGCAGCCCGGCGCCGAGCGAATCGTCGCCTAAAAACTCGGCCGGGTTATGTCCCTTCACCCGTTCAATGGCCGCATCCGACACCCGGCTCCAGGTGTAGAAGAGGATGGTTTCACCATAACCAACGAGGCCCGGGGTATCGGTCTGAATCCGGATTACCTCGCTGATCCGCCAGTGCCAGACCTCACGGGCGTTCCATATCTGGCAGCGGGGGGTGAACGGAACGTCCACCACAATCCGCTCCACGTCGGTGATTCGAGGAAAGCCGCTCATTCATTATCTCCCTTCTCACTGCGATTCCCGATGGTACATCGGGAAGGCCGAGCCAGCGGCGCCCATCCGAGCAGCCGTTTTGCCTTTGAAAGATTCATAAACTTCTGCTCGTAATCGCCGCTGATCATGAACGCCTGGAAGCCGGCGCGGAACTCCAGCGCGGCGAGGAGAGCGCGAGCGACGTCACCGGCGGTCGTGGCAATCGTCGGAACGCCGGGACGCGTCTTCGCAAGCCAGCGATCTTCGGAAGTGGGCAGGCAGAGGCGGAGAGCGTTAACGCTCATCCCCCACTGCCGGGCCGCATTCCGGCAGACCTCTTCGCCGAGCCGCTTTGTGAAGCCGTAAATATGGCGGGAGTCAGGCGGGATGTCTTCATCGGGGAACCGGCGGGTGGTCAAATCACCCTCGTACACCGACATGCTGCTGGTATAAACGGCGTGCGTGACACCGGCGTGATGGGCCGCATGGAGCGCAAGGTAGAGGCCCTTCACGTTCACGTCGAACGCCGCCGGCGCATTGAAGGCATGGTCTTCCACCCGGCCCATCGCCATGTAAAGCATGCTCTCCATCTCCTGGACCGCACGGGAGAGCGCCTCGGGATCGGTGACATCCCCCTCCTCGAACTCCATGGGGTTTTTGGCGCTGCTTTCGATGACCTCTGGGGCCGGTGGACGCCGATCGAACACCCGGATGTTATGATGCTGCGCCAGGATAGGGAGCACCAGGCCGCCTACGTAACCGGAACCACCAATCACCAGCAGCCGCATGCCGTCCCCCTATACCTGTGATTGATCGAGTCACGCCTCCGGCGCGAGCGATCACTGCTGCGGGTATGGTAGCCGGCTCACACTCCGAAAAGCGACAGGAGAATCGAGAAGTAGATGCGGCGCAAGCGTCTCCCGCAATCGCCGAGCGACGGGGCGCATGCCCATATCGAAGGATTCCGGCGATCGGCGTATTCGGGCTTCCGGAAATTGCAGGATCAGGCGCCGGATAATTAGAGAGAGATTCTGGCTGACCGCCAGGCATTTGCGTATCGTTTCGACGAGCCGGCGGCCCTCATAATAGGTGGGAATAGGGGTGCATATTACAATTGGCGCTGCTCTATTGATCCTGGCGGGGATTAGCTTTGCCTGGAGCATGGGCGCGCACTATACCGGCGCCTGCGTGGGAATGCCCTACGCGACGGGCGCGATCCGGCTGTGGCCGGCGCTTCTTCTCATGTCTGTGCTCACCTTTGCGGGCGCGACTTTCGCCAGTCACAGGGTTGAATTGGCCGTCGGTATAAACCTGATCCACCCCAGGAATCACCAACTGGCGATCGGCGTCGCCATAGTCGGCGCCGCGTTCTTACTGACCGCCGCGTTCAACGCGCTCCGGATTCCCACTTCGACCATCCAGATCCTGGTTTTCTCAACGGCAGGGGCGGGTTTTGCAGACGGGGCGCCGGTCCGATGGATCACAATCGGTCATCTGGCAATTCTATGGGTCATTGCTCCGGTAGCTGCCTGCGGATTAGGATACCTCCTCACCCATCTCATGGACCGGCTGGCGGGACGCCTTCAGAAGCTGGCGCCGCACGCCGCTGCCATAACCCTGGTTGTTGTTGGAGCCGGCGCATCATTCACGATGGGCGCCAACGACGTGTCGAACGCGACCGGGGTGTTCATTATGGCCCATCTCTTCAGTCCGCTGATCGCGGGGCTTCTCGGCGGAGCCGGCCTCGCGCTGGGGGTGCTGACGTGGGGTAAACCGCTCTTGAAAAGGGTCGCCTTCGACATTGTAACGATGGATCAGAACATGGCGGCCGCGGCGCAGTTCTCGCAGGCGCTGATGGTAATGGTCTCTGTCGCGTTCGGCTACTTTACTTCAATGAACCAGGCGCTCGTGGGAGCGATGGCCGGAACCGGATTGGCGCGGGGCCGCCAGACGATCCAGTGGAAAACAGTCAACGGCATCGTTCGCGGCTGGATCCTGGGCCCTTCTCCGGCCTTGCTCTCGGGTTTTTGCTGACGTACGTCGCTCTTCGTATTCGGGGCGTGCTCGGCCCTTAGCCGGGGCGTGGCCATGGCGAGAACTGCGCCATGGCCGGCGCCCAGACGCATTACCCTAACGGAACTTGCCTTTCAGGTACCGCCGCCCGTGAAAAATAAGGTTTTCGGCAATTCCCGGTAGAGACCCCCAATCCAGGAGAAACGGCGTCCACCACCACCGGTTCACCGCGGGAACAGGAAGCAGAGCAATTCCCAGAGCGCCCAGGCTTCCTCCCAGCAGGGGAATCCATGATGACGCGCGTTTTTTTGCGACGTGTATCGTCCAGACGACCGCCCAATTGAGAGACATTATCCATAGCGAAGCTAAAACCAAGCCGGAGCCTTCGATCCAGCGAACCCACGTCACTGCGCTCATAGATCTCCTCAGGACTGATAAACCCTGCCCGAACGGTCGCCTCCACCATCCATCATATCCCCGGCGAGAGGGCCGCCGAACCATAGATGCTGGCGCCTGATTACCCCGGCGCCGGGTAACCCGCGCCGGGCTGCTCAAGGATGAGTGTATCAGTGGAATTTCTGAAGCCGATGTCTAACGCTGGAATACCGGCATGACACGGGCCATGAACTCATCGAAGAGAGGCACGGTGAATGCCAGTTCTCCATGAGCAGGGCTGTAGATCATGCCCTTCTTGATAAGTTTTGCTCTGACCGGCCCAAGGCTGGTGACCTTCACGTGGAGGAATTCAGCAATGTCTCCGGTACGTTGAGCTCCTGGTCCCAGCTCAGCCATCGCCCACAGGAAGTTTTTCTCGCTCGGGGTAAGTCGGTCGAACCGTACGCGAAAGAAATTATGGTCGAGCCGCGGGATTACCGACGAAGTGGCATCCTGAACGACCTGAAGAGTAATAGGACTGGAAATCGCCTTATTCCACGCCTGGTAGCCCCATTCTTGAAGAAAGTAAGGATATCCCTTCGTCAAGCGGTAAATTTCATCCAGTGCAGATGGATCAAATGCGACGCCAACGGCCTGAGCGGGTTCTTGAAGCGCTTTCGCAGCGTCCTCTTCGGAGAGCGCGCCAATGTCTGGGAAGCTGAACAGTCGCTCGGCATACGATTTCGCCGCTCCGGCCAGGCCCGGTAGAACAGGGAGCCCGGCCCCCAGGAGCACCAGAGGAAGTTGGCGCTGTTGAACCTTGTGCATCGCCATGATCAGCGATCCCAACTCCTTCTGGCTAAAATACTGAATTTCGTCGATAAGAATCGCCACTGCGGTCCGCCGGTCATCAGCGGCTTCTCCGACTGCAACAAAGAGATTGGGTAGATCAATTTCGAGGTCGCCGCTGTCGGCTGTTCCCTTCGCAGGCTCGATGTCCAGTCCAAAGGTGAAGTCGTTCGACGTGACCTTAATGGCGCCTACGAAGCTGCGGAGAACCGCGAGCGACCGCTTTACCCGGTCTCCCGCTCCTGCGAGACGGTTTAGCTCGAAAAGCACGGGCCGCATGGAATGGGCGATGAGTGGAGCTAACGCCGCATCTTCTCTCGCCTCAATTGAGACTGTATGATAGCCATCTGCTCCGGCCCTTCGCTCAATCTCATTGAGCAGGACCGTCTTGCCAACGCCTCGCAAGCCAGTCAGCAGCATGCTCTTCTCAGGCCGCTTCTGCCGGACGCGTCCGAGGAGGATGCGTGCTTGCTCCAGAATGGGGTCCCGTCCTTCCAATTCGGGAGGCGGGGATCCGGCGCCCGGTGAAAAAGGGTTCAGGATGGGGTCCATGGACAGATGCCTCGGCTCAAGTCAGATTTATACTCAATTATACACGGATCCATGTATAAATGGGTATAAATGGGTATAAATCGGCGCTTTCCGCCATCCGGGCCAGCGCACGAGCGAGAAATTGCAGGGAACAAACACAAGGGATACCGGCCAGCATGGAGAAGAGGGTCCACGTGGGTGGGACAGCAGTGTACTGACAGACGATTTGCGTTATAGGTGAGGAGATTGCCCGAATGGCAGAGTGGCAGCGTTATCTGGATGAAAATCAGGCCCGGTTTCAGGCTGAGCTGTTGGAGTTTTTGCGAATCCCGAGTGTTTCGGCGCTGCCGGACCGCGCCGGCGACGTGGAGCATGCGGCAGTGTGGGTGGCGGACCGGATGCGCGCGGCTGGGATTGAGCACGTTGAGATCTTTCCGACGGCCGGTCATCCCGTGGTTTGCGGCGACTCGCGCCACGCGCCCGGCAAGCCTACCATCCTTATTTACGGCCATTTTGACACACAGCCGGCCGATCCTGTTGAGCTCTGGGATTCGCCGCCGTTCGAGCCGGTGGTGAAAGAGGGCCGGGTCTACGCCCGGGGTTCCACGGATGATAAGGGCAACATGCTCATCCCGATCTTAAGCGTCGAGGCGCTGCTAAAAACGGGGAGCGCGCTGCCGGTGAACGTGCGCTTCATATTCGAGGGGCAGGAGGAGATTGGCAGCCCGCAGATTCCCGCCTTTGTGGCGGCTCACCGGGATCGGCTGCTGTGTGATGTCGTGGTGAGCGCCGATGGAAGCCAGTGGGGTGAAGATCAGCCAGCGTTATGGGTAGGATGCAAGGGTCTTTGCGGACTGCAGATCGACGTACAGGGCGCCGCCGCCGATCTCCATTCGGGTACTTATGGCGGCGCCGTACAGAATCCAATCCATGCGCTGGCGCAGATTTTAGCTTCTATGCGAGACCCCCGCGGCCGGATCTGTGTCAACGGGTTTTATAATGACGTGATTCCTCTCACCGACGCCGACCGGGAGTCCATCGCCGCCGTGCCGTTTGATGAATCGGCGTACAAGAAAGACCTGGACGTAGATGATCTCTTCGGAGAGGCCGGGTATTCGCCGCTGGAGCGGGCATGGGCGCGTCCAACTTTAGAAGTGAATGGAATTTGGGGCGGGTTCCAGGGCGATGGAGTCAAGACGGTGCTGCCCTCGTCCGCGCACGCCAAGATAACCTGCCGGCTGGTCGCCGAACAGATCCCGGACCGGGTCCTCGACGCGGTCGAGGCACATGTGCGAGAGCATGCGCCGCCCGGCGTTCGGATCGTCATTCAGCGTTTCCCGGCCTCGGCCCGGCCGTACCGCATGCCGGTCGATCACCCGGACAACCGGATTCCGCACGGCGTGCTGACGGAGATGTATGGAAAAGAACCCTACTATATCCGAACCGGCGGCACGGTGCCGGTGTATCGCCTTTTTCTGGACGAGCTCGGCGTCTACACCGTCACCTTCGCCTTCGGCCTCGAAGATGAGCGCCTGCATGCCCCCAACGAGTTCTTCCGCCTCAGCAGCTTCCAGCGTGGTCAGCGCGCGTACTGCAGGCTGCTGGAAGAGTGGTCCTAACGCTCTTTGGGACGCGCCGGTTTATCGGTGCGGGCCGATTCATAGATAGCGTCCATCAACTCGCTTTGCTGCACGCCGTTGATGGGGCTGGTTTGCGGCTGCTCCTTGCCCAGAATCGCGGCGATGAAATTGTCATTGGGCGTTTCGGCCTGCCCCATAATCGGGGGATATTTCACCTGACCCTGTCCGCCCCGGAAGACGCGAATCCAGCCGCCTCCCCAGCCATCGATCTCGACCCGGCCGTTCTCAAATGTCAGGTACATGCCGGCGCCATCGCTGGGACAGTTGCCCACGATTGTGATGGTGGCGAGCGTCCCATCGGCAAACCGGATGTTCACCGCGCCATTAATATCCACGGGGGCATCCTGGTTATCCACGAATGCGAACACCTCGGCGATCGGCTGCTCCACAGTCCAGACCAGGCTGTTAAAGAGATGGGCGCCGCTGTCATACATCTGGCCGCCGCCCGAGAGCTTGGGATCCTGCCGCCATGAACCCCGCGTTCCCTTCTTCCAGTTCTGCGCCAGCCAGCCGGTGACCGTCTCCAGTTTGCCCAGCTCCTTTGTGCGAACCAGGTCCCGGAGGTATCTGAATTCAGGAGTACAGGGGGTATTGTAACCGATGCAGAGAATTTTCCCTGTCTCCTTGACGCGGGCCGCAAGCTTGTGTGCCTGTGTGGAGTCGGTGACCATCGGCTTTTCCATCAGGACGTGGCAGCCGGCGTCGAGCGCCTGCATTCCGTGCTCGAAGTGAAGCGTGTGAGGGGTGACGATACTGACCGCGTCGGGCTTTGCCTCTGCGTACATCTTCGCCGGGTCCGTGTAGATTTTGGGCTTCGGCTGATAATCGCTCAGATTACGGTCGATGAACGCCTGAACCCGGGGCTCATCCACGTCGCAAAGAGCGACAATCTCACAATCGGGATTTGATCGGTACCGCCGGGCGTGCGCTCCCGCCATACCGCCGCACCCCATAATCGCAACACGAACTCTGGACATAAACTAACCCTTTCCACTTGGGGAAAATCGATCACTAAACGTCTCTAACAAAACACCGCTTCGGCCACAAACGGAACGGGGCCAACGCGGGTTCTGTTAGAGGAACCAGGGATAGTTTATACGGCTGCGGCGCAGATTACGTCCGGTTTGCTTTAGGAGCGGGCCGGCCGGCCGGCGCCTGAACGGCCAGCGCCATGTACTCAATACCAGCCTGCTTAACTGTGTCCATCACGCTGACCACGCTCTTATAAACGACACCGTGATCCGCCTTGATCGTGACGCTCTGAACATGGTACTGGTTGGCTTCCTGATCCAGCGCCGCCATGAGCTGATCGGGCTGGAGAACTTTCGATACCGCGGCCGACTTGCCCGTCGTAACGGTCATGGTGATCGTGCCGGCGCTCGCCACCAGCAGCGTAATATCGCGCACCGGGCGGTTATCTTTCTGCGCGTCTTTAGAGGGCGAAGGAAGCTTGATATCCAGCCCTCGCTGCGCGTTCATGAAGCTTGCGCTCACCATGAAGATGATTAGCAGCACCAGGCAGACGTCGGTGAAGGGCGTGATATTGATCTCCGCCATCGGACGGCGGCGTCCGCCGGAATTGGATTGAACTGACATTGCCATAGAATCGTTCCTCGGTTTAACTCCGGCTACTGGCTTTCATACGGCTGTTGAGGCGGCCTGGCCTGTTCAACCGCCAGCGACATATAACTCATACCGGTCTGCCGCACCACGTCCATCACCTTCACAACCTGGTCATACAGTACATTCTGATCGGCCTTGATGATCACGTTGCGAATCCGGTTCTTTTTGGCGTACTCCTGAAGACTGCCCGCAAGGCTCCCGAACGTGGTCTGTTGGGTATCCAGGTAGAGCGTGCCATTCTTTACCAGGCTGATGGTAACATCTTTGGCAGGCAGGTTATTGGTGGACTTGTGCGAAGCCTTCGGCAGCTTTACATCCATACCGGTCGGAGAGCCGAGAAAGCTTGCGCTCACCATGAAGATAATGAGAAGGACCAGGCATACGTCCGTGAACGGCGTGATGTTGATCTCCGCCATCACCCGCTTGCCTGAACCCCGCGACGAAATTGCCATCGTACCTGCTCCTGTTCTTTAGACGCCCATGGGACGCCGCTCTTTTCCCGACGGTACGTCGGGAAAAGAGCGGCGTCCCTCATTGGTTGATAGCGCCGCTTAGCGGGCCGGCTCAGCATTCATCAGGTGAACAATCTCGTTGGCGGCGGTGTCCATCTCCACCACGAAGTGACCGCTCCAGTTCAGGAAGAAGTTATAGGCGATGACGGCGATGATCGCCACGATCAGACCGCCCGCGGTGGCGATAAGCGCCTGGGCGATACCGGCGGCGACGACAGCGGTTCCAGCGGCGCCCGCCTGGGCAATATCATGGAATGCGCGCATGATACCCATAACGGTTCCGAACAGGCCCACGAACGGCGCCGTAGCGCCAACGGTTCCAAGCACCGGGAGATGCTTATCCAGATATGCCGCCTGGCGCATTCGCACTCGATCGATGGTGTCCCGGATTTCTTCTCGCGAACGACCTATGCTCACGAGCGCCGACTTCACCACGGCAGCCACGGGACCAGGGGTCTGGGTAGCGAGATTTACCGCCTCGTTCACTTTGCCCAGGCGGAGCAGCTCGCGGATGCGGCCCATAAACTCTTCCGCATCAATATCAGCGTTACGGTACCGGATCCCCCGCTCGATAATCGTCGCCACCGAGAGCAGCGAGAAGAGCGCCAGAATGATGGTGGAGAAATCCAGGTGAATCATGCCAAACCAGTTCATGGGGCCTGATGAAAACATCGGTAGAACTCCTTTTCAAGCTTGAGACGCCTTTTTAGGAATCTTTGATCCCTACAGAGCGGGCGCCCGCATATTATCTGCCGGAGCGGACGTCCTAAAAGTCCGCCGCTCCGGTCCCACTATCTCTTCGCTTTGACGCCTCCAAGAGGCTGTGGTTACGGGTTCTGAACCCTTGCGATCCCGTTACTGCGTATTGGTCGCCTGCGCTCCCAGCTTCTGCAGCTCCGCGTTCGCCTTTGCGCCCCAGCTCTTGGCAGCGCTATAGAACGTCTTCACCTTCAGAAACGAAAGCCGGGCCTGGGTCGTGTTCCCCTGCCGCTGGTAGCACTTGCCCATGTAGTATGTCGCCGCGGCAGCCGGTTCATCGTGAGTGGCGTCAACCACCTTTTGCAGCGCCGGCATGGCGTTGGCGCAGTCGCCTTTCATCTCGTAAGCCTCGCCGAGCGCAAGGTTAGCATCGATGGCGTCGGTATCCTTCGGACCACTTGCGACGTACCGGCGGAGATAACTGATCGCTTCGTCAGGATTGGTGGACGCTTCCAAAATGCCCAGTCTCTCACCGGCGGTGAGGGCATTGGGGCTGTTCGGATACTTCGTTACCACCGTCTTGAACGCCGTGATAGCCTTCTCAGGCTGCCCCGAATTGGCGTACGACCATCCCTGGAAGTAAAGCGCCTGGTCGAGCGGAACGGTCGGTGCGTTGCCGACCACCGCGGCGTCAAAGTCCGACGCCGCCCGGGTGTATTCGGCTTTAGCCTGCGCGGTCAGCGCCGCGGCTCGAGCCTGGTCGGTCTCCTTGCCCGCGCTGTCAAGATCGGCCGCAGCCGTGTTGTATTCGATTACGGCCGCATTAAAATGCGCCGCCTGGGAATCTCGCCCGTTCGGGAACTGCTTAATATAAGCGTCGAACGCCTGCAGCGCCGGACCGTTCTGCTTGCTGGTCAAGTAAATGGCGCCCTTCTCAAAGTACATCTTGTCGAGGTTCTTTGAGGTGGGATACTTGGCGATGGCGGCATCCAGGTCGTGAATCGCCTGTTCGGTGTCGTTGAGCTTGCCTTCCAGCACACCGGCTTTCCATGCGGCGTCGGCAGCCACCTGAGCGTCGCTCGAAGTGGCAGCCGCCCGTTTGTAGGCGGTGAGCGCGTTCTTCAAATCGGTCGTCTTGTCGGCGGTGTTGCTCGAAGCCAGGGCTTCGAAAGCTTCCGCTTCGGAGATGGAGGCCTTGTCAGCCAGCGGACCGTTCGGGTTATTCTGTAGATAGGTCTGGAACGCCTGAATTGCGGGCGCCGGCTTCGGAGGTGTCATCTTGAGATAAGCGACCCCGATATCATACTGCGCCGTGCCTCCCGACTTCGAAGTCGGCTGCGACTTGGCTACCTGGCTCAGGAATTCAATCGCCTTATCCGGATGACCATTCTTGACCTGCTGCGCTCCAAGGGTAAGCAGCGCGTCGGTGGTTGCCGGGCTGTTCGGGAAATGCTGCAGCGCCTGCTGAAAATAGGTGTCCGCCTGCGTCTCTTCATTCGGCTGAGCAGAGTAGTATTCGCCCAGGGCAACCAGCGCGTTGGCCGTGTCATCGCTGGCGTAATTCGGGTCCGCCTGCACCGACTGCTTCCAATAGCTCACCGCCTGGGTAGGCTGGTTCGCCTCGTGATACGCCTCACCTGCCCAGTAGAGCGCGTCCCTCTTGAGATCGCTCGCGTCTTTGATCTCAGCGGGAGTGGGATTGGTCCCTGGAGGCATCGCGGTTGCGCCGGACTTGGCGAACATCGCCGCGGCTGCCGCGTAGTCCTTCGCGGCGTACTGGATGACCCCGAGCTGGTAGGCGGCGTTGGATGTACCCGCCGCATCGGGGTAAGTTCGAATATAGTCCGCCAGAGCCTGCTGCGCTCCGGCGTCTTTCATATTGACCATAGTAATGGCGCGGCCGTAGATGGCGTCCTCTTTGACCTTGGGATAGGACGAGTTTACGAGCGCCTGGTAGACGGGCAGCGCCTCGCTGGATTGATTTGCCTTCACCTCCGCAACCGCAACCGCAATCTCACCCTCCTCAGCGGCCTCCGCAGTCTTGGGATCCTTGCTCCTCGCGGCTGCCTCGTCCGCCTGAAGCGCGCCCTTCATATCATTATTCTGCGTCCTGAGAATGTAGCCAATCTGAACGTTGTTCCGGTCGGCTTCGAGCGTCCCCGGGCTCGCCTGCACGTAGCTCTTAAGCAGCGGCAGCGCTTTGGCGTATTGCTTACCTTCGAAATAGGAGTACGCAAGACCGTCGGTGGCTTCCAATCGCACCTTTTCATTGATCCCCGGCCGGGTCAGTTCCTCAAAGAGAGGCGCCGCCTGGTCGTACTTCTTCTGCTGAAACAGCACCTTGGCGAGCTGCAGCCTCGCGTCGGTTGCATTTGGATCGTTAGGGTAGCCGTGTAACAGGTTCTGGAACGCGACAGCCGCCTGGTCGTAGGCCTGGGACCGCGCTGTCGAATCGTTGTTCGTGCTTGCTATGTTCAGCTCGGCGTTGCCAAGGTTGTAGAGCGCCGTGGCCGCGATACCCTTTTCGGGATTGCTCGCCATTAGCGCTTGATAGGTGTGGGCCGCGGCGCCAAAATCTCCCATATTGAACTGGGCGTTTCCCAAATTGAACATAGCCTGCGACTTCTGCCCCGCGTCGCCCGGCCGGTTCACCAGTTTCTCGAGAACCTGCGCCGCCTTCCCATAGGTCAACTTCGCCTGGTCGGGAGTCTGCTTTTCGGCGACACCCATATACGCGGTCGCCAGCGCCGATTCCAGATCGGTCAGGTGGGTTGAATTCGGAAACTTCTGAACAGCCTCCTCCAGCACGTTGATTGCGCTGGGGATCTGGTTCAGCTTGATATACGCGTACGCCAGGTTCTGATCAACGAGGTCCGTCTTATCAAAATTCGGACACTGCTGGAGCAGCAGTTTATACTGCTGGACGGCGTCGGTGTAGTCAGGCGGCTGATTCTCGAGCAACTGGTTCGCGAATACAAAGTTATCTTCGCATTCCTTCGGACCCGCTATCGCCGGCGCCACGATTGCGACTCCCAGCGCGGCCACAGCCAGAATCAAGCCGGCCCGGGTCCTGCCCCGTAACTTCCTGCTCATAGCTTTCATTTTCCTCCATCGGCGTGCGGCCACCGCGCGGCGCCGCGCAAAACTTTCATCGACATTCAGACCGTACAACCGGCAGGCCCTTAAATTCAGCTTGAGGAGTCGTCCATCGGCTGTACGAACTCTCTCCGGAACGGCGATCCCCTCCCGCGACCGGTGAGATCACGGGCGAATCCGGCACCAGCCGGTAGTGGTGGAACACCTATTAAGTAGATGCAGCCGCGCTCCGCGTATTGGCATGATCCTTTGACGGATTACGCGTGGAACAGGTACGGTGGGAGTGTGGGTATTCGATTGTGAGGGATTCTCGGGCGCCTCTATGCAGACGCGAAGGCTCCTGTGCTACAATAGCACCCGGTAAAGAGGTATCTTTTGCCCTCGGGGAACGGAGTCGGGGGAAGGCGCCGGATGTCCACCGCTACCACTGAATACATCGATAACTATACACCCGCAGTCGCGGTTCCACACGGTAAGTCGGCCGCGAAGACTCGTTGGGGCTCGGCGACGTTCACGACCCTCTTCATTCTCGCGCACCTGCCGCTCGCGTACGCGGCCGTTCACATTTCCTACGTCAGCACCCTCCACGCCGTGGCGACATTTGCGGTGGGTATCTGGTGCGCGGCTTTTGGCAAACGGCTCATGCGCGTGGCGTACGTCGGCGCATATATTGTGGGGTCTGAAGTCTTCTGGCGCATGAACCACGCGCACATCTTCTGGGAGGCCGGGAAGTACGCGCTGGTGATCATCTTTGTGATCGCCGCCTGGCGCGCACGGCGGCAAAAAAGCTCGCCGCTGCCGTTCATCTACTTCGCGCTGCTGATCCCCTCCATAATGATAACCATCACCAATCTTGATCTGTCGACGGCGCGCAACGCGATCAGCTTCAATCTTTCCGGCCCGCTGGCGCTCGCGGCAAGTGTCTGGTTCTTCTCAAAGATCAAGATCACTCCATCCCAGTTTCGGGGTATCCTTCTGGCGCTGATAGGGGCGACCATGGCGGTAGCTGGTAGGACGATGCTCTGGACGATGACTGCGAAAGCGATTGATTTCGGTAACCGGTCTAATTTCACCACGAGCGGCGGTTTTGGTCCAAACCAGGTTGCATCGATTCTGGGACTGGGCGCCCTGGCTTCATTTATTTACCTCATGGATCGGAAAGTCAGTCCGTCGCTTCGCTTTGTATTCTTCTGCACGATGACACTTTATGCGACTCAGAGCGCCCTCACGCTCGCTCGCGAGGGCGTCTATGAATTTGCGCTGGGCATGATTCTGTATGTCATCCTTCAAAGCCGGGATTCTCGCAGCGGTCTTCAATTCGCTGTCATTGGGATCGTTGTATTCTTCATTGCGAGCCGGCTGCTGCTGCCCCACCTTGAACATTTTACCGGGGGCGAATTTGGCGCCCGCTTTGATAACACCAATCCCACGGGGCGGGGCGCAATTATTATGGACGACATCCAGGTATGGCGTGACAATCCGCTTTTTGGGATTGGACCCGGACGGTCTATGTACTACCATGAAAATAGCATGTTCGAGAATGCCGAAGCCGCCCACACAGAGTTCAGCCGTCTCCTCGCCGAGCACGGCCTGCTCGGATTGTTGGCCCTGTTCGTGCTGGCAGCGATGTTCATTTCGGCAATTCGAAAGGCGCAGTCACGACGAGCCCGCGCGCTGACCATCTGCCTGGCATCCTATGCGTTCGCGTTTATGGCTGTGGCGGCAATGCGTATCGCAGCGCCGTCATTCATATTCGGATTGGCCACAGCGACGTTCGTCAATGCGCGAAAGCGGGAGCCTCTACCATCCGCTGATACGCCCGTGGCTCTAGCGGGCGAGGCCTGAGTGTCGGAGAATGGCGACTCACGAGGCGGCGTGCTGCTCGTTGGCTATTTTCTATCCAGTAAAATGACCGCCCGAAGTGTGGCGGAAGACCTTGGCGATCGACTCAGGCTCGCCGGTTGGCGCGTCGTCACAACTTCTTGCCAGGAAAACCGGCTTCTCCGTACCCTGGACATGGCCTATACCGCCTGGCGGCGGCGATCGGAGTATCGTGTCGCGGCCGTAGACCTCTATAGCGGCTGGGGCTTTATCTGGGCGGAGGTTGTCTGCGCCGTGCTCCGCCTGGCGCGCAAACGGTACATATTGACACTGCGGGGCGGCAGGCTGCCAACATTTTCACGCCGATGGCCGGGCCGGGTGCGCCGACTATTGGGCTCAGCGCACACCATTACCACCCCGTCCTCGTTCCTCCTGCGGGAAATGGCGCCGTTCGCCCCGCCAATGCGTCTGCTGCCCAATCCAATCGACATCGCCTGCTATCCATTCCGGCTGCGCGATCATCCGGCGCCGCGACTGGTCTGGCTCCGCTCATTCCACAACGTCTACAATCCGGCGCTGGCCCCGGACGCGCTTTCACAGTTGGTACCCGATCATCCGGACGCGACGCTGCTAATGGTGGGGCGCGATAAAGGGGATGGCAGCCTCGAAGCGACGTGGGCGATGGCGCGCGAGCGCGGCGTTGAGGCTAGGTTGTCGATTCCCGGCGGCGTGAAGAAATCGGAAGTCCCCGACTGGCTCAATCGCGGCGACATCTTCATGAACACCACTAACTATGACAATACACCCGTAAGTGTCCTGGAGGCGATGGCCTGCGGTCTCTGCGTGATCAGCACCAATGTTGGTGGAATACCTGATCTCCTTGAGCATGAGCAGGACGCGCTTTTAGTTCCTCCCGCCGACGCCGCGGCGATGGCTTCCGCAGCGCGTCGGGTGCTTGCGGATCCGGAGCTCGCCAGCCGCCTCTCCCGCAGCGGCCGGGCCAAGGCCGTACAATTTGATTGGTCGAACATCTTTCCGCAGTGGGAGGATCTCTTGAAGATCTGAAAATCGCGGATAAATCAGCTCATGCAAGCGCCGCGCTTGTTTCGACCCTACGGGCACAATGGCGGATTTTCGGATATTGTGCGATTAAACCGGATATTGTGCTTTTAAGAAGGGTTTGCGTGGTATCTACCGAATAGGAGAGGCAGCGGCGGGATATAAGTTGTCTCATTTGCTGCCATCAAATCCGATTGAAGGTGAAAGCCGCTGCCGCATTGATGCGGGCGTGTAAGAGACGCAACTCTTAAGGAGGTAGATCGTGCGTAGTAGATTTCTGATGAGCCTGCCAATCGTGGCTCTAGTTCTGTTCGCGGGGATGGCGGGGCCGGCCGCAGGGGCGCCTCCGCATAGGATGGGATCGCACATGGGGCCAAGAATGCAGCCTGGGATGTCCAGGGCGCAAATGCAGGCGGCCATGAATCGTGGGCTCGAGTATGAAGTGGACGAGCTCACGAAAGACCTCCATCTGAACGCCAGCCAGAAGGGGAAGGCGCGCGAAATATTTGAGGATACTGGACGGAAGATGGTTCCCCTACTCCAGAACCGGTCCACCAACCCCAAAGAGAGAATGGAGAAGATGCAGGCATTGCGGAAGGAGGGGCAGGATCGGTTCATGAAGATACTAACTTCTGCACAGAAGAAGAAATACATTTCCATCCGCGCGGCTCAAATGAAAGCGATGCGCGCGCGTATGCGCCAGCGCGGGATGGGGCCGGGTGGCCGCATGGGGCCGGGCGCGAACAGGATGGCCAATCCGAAACATTGAAGAGGGGGACTTCTTCCCTGCTGCGCCGACAACCCGGCTGCGCAAAGAAGCGCGATGAGTCTCGATGGGGAGCGATGCGGTTCCCATCGAGACTCATCGCAGCCATCAGCTTAGTGGAAGTTAAATCAACGCAAGAGCGTTGCTTTCGCCGGCCGTAAAGAGATACACTGAGCGGAGAGATGTTTTTTTGCCCAGGTTCACATTCGTGCCGCGGCGGCTGATTCTGAGGTACGAAGTCGTATAAGCGTCGAATCCGGTGGGTGTATCAACAAAGTTCTCGACTTTTGCAGGATATTTACCAAAGACGCTAGAACTAGCCCAAGTGAAATCTTTATAGATTGGGTATATATCTCCAGCGCGTCAAATCGCTATCAAAAGAGCTGCGCCGCGGTTCTCCATCGCGGCTCGCAGCGATTTCAGTTGTATTCTTTGCCGCGGCCGGATCCTTTCCAGCTTCAGCGGTGGCGTGTTTCGTGTTCGCAGGACGGGGTAGCGGGTCGCTATCTCTCGCAAGGAATCGACTCTCATCATGATCAGATGAGTATCAGTTCCAGCATCATCTTGCCAGATACTGACGGGCAGGCAGTCAGATTGCCTGAGAGAAACAGGCCGCTGCTTGCAAAACAACTGCCGAGGAGGCAAAAGGAGAGTGCGAATGAATCGTGTAGCGCTAGGGCTCTTTGTTCTTTTCACCGTCGCCCTTGCAGGCTGCGGTGGAGACACACCGTTCAACCCGAAGACAGGCAGCATACCCACAACCACAGCCACGGCGATCACAAGTATTAACTTCACCGCGAACAGTGTTCAGGGCGGCCAGCCTATCACTGGTACCATTGTCCTGAATGGCGTGGCGGGTACAGGCGGCGCTGTCGTGAACCTGACCAGCAACAGCACGTCAGCGGTCGTTCCCGCGAGCTTCACCATTCCGGCCGGCCAATCGTCGGGTACCTTCCAGGTCACTACCAGCGCGGTGACCGCTAACACGCCGGTCGTCATCACATCCAATTTTAATGGTTCAAGCCAGACGTTTACACTCACTCTGACGCCGGGACCTGTCTCTGGCACACCGTCGGTAAGCACGATCACGTTCGCGCTGGCCGGCGGCATTGGAGGCCAGACCGCAACGGGCACGATTACTCTGAACTCCGCAGCCCCCGCGGGCGGAACCGTGGTG